>NZ_JAVQLW010000001.1:2407500-2707500 GCF_031822435.1 Paracoccus sp. MBLB3053
ATCGGAAAGCGGTGTGGTGTCATGCACAACGTCACGATCGGAACGAATATGCGCGGGCGCGCGCCCATCATCGGAGACGATGTGTTCATCGGGGTAAACTCGACAGTGCTCGGGCCGATCAAGATCGGCGACCGCGTTCGGATCGGCGCCAATACGGCCGTTTCGACCAATGTCCCCTCGGATTCCGTGGTGATCGGATCTCCCGCCAAGATCTATCCAAGCCTGCCGATCTTTGCCCAGAAAAGAAAGCCTTCCCATGACGAGTGATGTCTTTGACCAAAGCATGTGGTCGCTCCTCGCGGATAACCTGCCTTCGCGCGCCGAAAAGATCGCCGCCATCGATCGCGACCGGCGGATCACCTATGCCGGGCTGCTGGCCGAGGCAGGACGCGTGGCCGACTGGCTGATTGCACGGGGGATCGGGCCTGGCGATCGGGTCATCGTCCACCTGCGCAAGGGCATCGACGAGGTCGCGTCCATGTTCGGCGCATGGAAGATCGGTGCGGTCGTCGTCAACGTCAACAACCGGTGGACCGCGCAGCAACTGGCCTATGTCGCCGGTGATTGCCGAGCCCGCGCAGTGATACTTCCGCGAGAGGCGCTGACGGGCGTTCAGGGGCTTGCCAGCGATACCGCATTCCTGGTTCAGGGAAAGCCTGCCGATCCGCCGGATGGTGCTGACCTTTGGGGGGATCTGCCTGCCAATAATCTGTCGCAGCCATGCGACGTGGACCCCCGTGATCTTGCCATGATCATCTACACTTCGGGATCGACCGGGGCACCCAAGGGGGTGATGCTGAGCCATCGCAACATCCGCGTCGGGGCGATCTCGGTTTCCGACTATCTCGGGCTTGGCGAGGATGATCGCCTGCTCTCTGTCCTGCCATATAGTTTCGATGCCGGTTTGAATCAGTTGACCACCATGCTTCTGATGGGTGGCACGATCGTTCACCAGCCCCTGACCATGCCCGCCGAGATCGTGCGCATGGCGCGAGATGAAAGCGTGACCGGAATCGCAGGCGTCCCGCCACTTTGGAATCAGGTGGTGCGACTGCTGGATCAGAACCCCATAGACCTACCCTCCCTCCGGCGCATCACGAATACGGGCGGAAAAATCCCCCCCAACATATTGGAATTGTTGCCCAAGGTCTTCCCCGGCGTGGACGTCTATCTGATGTATGGGCTGACGGAAGCATTCCGGTCCACATTCCTGCCGCCCGCCAAATTCGCTCAGAAGATGGGCTCGATCGGACGCCAGATCCCGAATGCGCAGGTCTTCGCCATCAAGCATGGCGAAGGCATCGCGGGTCCGGGCGAGCAGGGAGAACTGGTTCACGCCGGCCCGCTGGTCAGCATGGGGTATTGGGAAAAGCCCGAGGTCACGGCACAGAAGATCCGTCCCTGCCCGGAGCTCGCCCATCTCATCGGAAACGAACCGGTCGTCTATTCCGGTGACCTCGTTCGTGTCGACGAGGATGGCGATCTTTGGTTCGTCAGCCGGATGGATGAGATGATCAAGACGCTTGGCTTCCGTCTTTCCCCGACCGAGGTCGAGGACGCCTTGTCCCAAAGTGGGCTTGTGACCGACGTCGTCGCCTGGGGTGTCGATGATGCCGATCTTGGCCAAGCCGTCCATGTCGCCATCAGCTACCTGCCCGAAGCAAGTGAAACGGCACTGGCCGCACATTGTGCCAAGGCCATGCCCCATTACATGCGACCGCAGCGCTATCACGCCTGGCAAGGCGCGATGCCGCGCACGGCAAGCGGCAAACTCGATCGGCCCACGATCATTGCCGCCGCGAAATCCGCCCTCTCCCCGACTGAACCAGAAAGCAAGATAATATGAGCCTGACCCAGGACGATCTGATCACCTACCTTCGCGACGACCAGAACATCGACACGCCCATCAACGGAGAAACCGAGCTTTTCTCGAGCGGGCTTCTGGATTCCGTCTCCATGGTCGGGCTGATCACCTTCATCGAAGAGAAGACCGGCGCGGTGATCCAGCCCGGCGACGTCACGCTTGAAAACTTCGACAGTGTCGAACGGATCATGGCCTATGTCGGCAGCCTGGGCTGACATGGACGAGGCAGCGCTGGACCGTCAACTGGCCGAGGCGGCCGATCGTTTCGGAACGCCGAACTATGTCTATTTCACCGACCAGATCGAAACGCGGCTGAACGATCTGCGCGACACGCTTGGGCGGTGGTTCGCGATCAGCTACGCGGTGAAAAGCAATCCCAATCCGGCGCTGCTCGGCTGGATGCGCGACCGGCTGGATTATCTGGACATCTCGTCCGGTGGTGAGTTCACGCTGAGCCAGCAGGCCGGATGGAATCCGGCACTGATCAGTTTCACCGGACCGGCAAAGCGTGAGTTCGAACTGAGACCCGCGATCGGGAATGGCCTTGGGGAGCTCGTTCTGGAAAGCCTCCGCGAGGCGAAGTTGGCCGATGCGATTGCCGCGGACCTTGGCATCACCCAGCCCGTATTGCTGCGCATAGCGCCAGATCGGGTCCCCCGAGGGTTTGGAGACCAGATGGCGGGCCGACCCAGCGCGTTCGGCATAGATATCGAGGATGCCGCCGAGATCATTCCGCAGATCGCCGCACTGCCCCACCTTCGCATCATCGGCCTGCACATCTATTCCGGCACGCAAAGCCTCAAGCCCGAGGCGATTTGCGAGAACTGGCGCATCTTCATCGAGATCTATCGCACGCTTTGTGACGAACTCGACCTCTCGCCGCAAAAGCTGGTTTTCGGATCGGGTCTGGGCATTCCCTATCACCCGGGCGATGCCCCGCTGGACCTCGAAGGCATCGCCGCCGAGATCGGCCCGGATCTGGACGCATTCCGGGCCCTTCCACGCTTCTCGAAAACCCGTCTTGTGCTGGAATTGGGCCGCTTTCTGGTCGGCCCGGCAGGATATTTCGTCACGCGCGTGGTCTCGATCAAACAATCGCGCGGAACCCGCATCGCGATCTGCGATGGCGGGCTGAACAACAACCTTGCCGCTTCAGGAAATTTCGGAATGGTGATCCGCCGGAACTATGTGATGCACCGGATCGGCAAAGACCAAAATGCCAGCCTGCCCGAGGAAAAGCAGGACATCACCGGGCCACTTTGCACCTCGATCGACAGGTTGGGGAGCGCGGTCACTCTGCCACAACTGAACGAGGGTGACCTGATCGCGGTACATGCTGGCGGTGCCTATGGCCCAACGGCAAGCCCGCTATACTTCATCAGCCACCCCATGCCCTCGGAGATTTTGGTGACGGGTGGGCAGATGATCGACGCGACCCGCATCGGTGAATCGTGAAGCAGGCGTGATCGCGGTTTTCTGAGGGGCGGCTTGAATCCCCTTGCACAATAGATAAAAAACTCTTGAGCGACGCGCGGGACCGCGCTTTTTCGCGACTGGCTCGATTGTGTTTTCGGGCAGCTGCCGCCTATGATGGCGCACAACCCCGAAACGGCGAAAGATGACGATGGTCGAACAGAACCTGTTGCTCCTGCTTGTTCTGACGCCGTTCGTCTCATCCTTGCTCGCGGCCACCCTGCCGGTCGGGTCGCGCAATGCCGAAACATGGCTCGCCGGTCTGACCATGGTCGTCGAACTGGTGATCCTTGTCGTGCTCTATCCCAGCGTTGCCGAGGGTGGGCGCATTCTCGGGACATTCGACTGGGCAAGCAGCATCGGCCTGGATCTGACCTTCCGAATCGACGGGTTCGCATGGCTCTTCATGGTCCTTGTCGCAGGCATCGGACTTCTCGTCCTGCTTTATGCAAGGTACTACATGGCACCAGAAGACCCGGTGCCGCGGCTCTATTCCTTTCTGCTGGCCTTTGCCGGTTCGATGGCGGGTCTGGTGCTTTCGGGCAATATCATCATGCTCGTGGTCTTCTGGGAACTGACCAGCCTCATCTCGTTCTTGTTGATCGGCTACTGGTATCGAAAGCAGGAAAGCCGCGACGGGGCGCGCATGGCCTTGGTCGTCACGGCGACCGGAGGGCTATGCCTGATGGTCGCGATGATCCTCATAGGACAGATCGTCGGCAGCTATCAGCTTGACGACGTGCTGACTGCGGGCACGAAACTGACCGAGCACCGGCTTTATCCGGTTGTCCTGATCCTGTTCCTGCTTGGTGCCTTCACGAAATCCGCGCAGTTCCCGTTCCATTTCTGGCTGCCAAACGCGATGGCGGCGCCGACGCCGGTTTCCTCCTATCTCCACTCGGCCACGATGGTGAAGGCCGGAGTCTTCATCCTGCTGCGCTTCCAGCCGGCCCTAGGCGGAACCGACGCATGGTTCCAATTCGTGACCGGAGCGGGACTAGTGACCATGCTGATGGGGGCATTCGTCGCGCTTTTCAAACACGATCTGAAAGGGTTGCTCGCCTATTCGACGATCAGCCATTTGGGACTTATCACAGCGCTTGCGGGCATTGGAACGCCGCTTGCAATGATCGCGGCCATCTTCCACATCGTGAACCACGCGGTTTTCAAGGCGTCGCTTTTCATGGCAGCCGGGATCATCGACCATGAAACTGGAACCCGGGACATGCGCCGGCTTTCAGGATTGTCGCGGTCGATGCCAGTCACCGCAGCGCTTGCCATCATCGCGTCCGCCGCCATGGCCGGAGTGCCCCTGCTCAACGGCTTTCTCTCCAAGGAGATGTTCTTCGAAGCGACCTACTTGTGGAACAATGGAAGCCCGCTCGACAATGCCGCCCCTTATGTCGCTGTCTGTGCCAGCGCCTTCAGCGCAGCCTATTCCCTGCGTTTCATCGCGACAGTCTTTTTTGGCCCGCCAGCTACCGATCTTCCCCATCCTCCGCACGAACCACCGGCCCTGATGCGGCTGCCCGTCTTCCTGCTTGCCGGGGCCTGCCTTTTCATCGGCATCATGCCCCAGGCGGCGCTTGGCGACTGGCTTGAAAGCGCCAGCATGGCGATCCTCGGCCCCGATCTTCCCCATTTCAGCCTCAAAGTCTGGCACGGCCTCAATCCCGCGCTGGTCATGAGCCTGATCGCGACCGGTCTCGGCATCCTGATCTATCTTTCATCGCGCCGCTGGATCGACCGGGGCGAGGAAGGTCTGCGGCTGCTGCGCAGGCTCGATTTCGGCCGAGGCTTCGAACAGGGTCTTCAGCTTCTGAGCCAGACCCTTCCCCGTCGGTTCTTGAGGGTGATCTCAGCGCCCGGGCTCCAGTCGCAATTGCGCGTCATGGTCCTGATGGGCATGGCGGCCGCCTATTTCGCGTTGGGACCGTTGGATTGGAACATCCCCCTGCCGCAGATCGGATCGCGAGAGCTTGTCTTCGCTCTTCTTTGGGTGATCGGGGGTGCCTGTGCGTTGGGCGCGGCATGGCAGGCGAAGTACCACCGCTTCGCCGCCTTGATCCTGATGAGTGGCGCAGGCCTTGTCACCTGCACGACGTTTGTCTGGCTTTCGGCCCCCGATCTTGCCGTGACACAGCTATTGGTCGAAATCGCCACTACTGCTCTTCTGCTGCTGGGCCTGCGCTGGCTCCCCAAGCGAAACGAGGAAATCGCTGGCGACGACAACCTGAGATCTCGGGTTCGCAGGTTCCGCGACCTGCTGATTGCACTGGGATGCGGAACGGGAATGACGGCCATCGCACTTGCCGTTCTCCTGACCCGGCCGGGCAATTCGGTGGGGGACTGGTTCCTGCGCCATTCCTACGTCGAGGGCGGGGGCACAAATGTCGTCAACGTGATCCTTGTCGACTTCCGCGCCTTTGACACTTTCGGCGAAATTGCCGTTCTCGCGATCGTGGGGCTGACGGTCTATGCGCTGCTGCGCCGGTTCCGCCCCGCCCCCGAAAGCGTGGCCCGTCCCCGGCCGCAGCATGAGGCAGAAGAACAGGCGCTGGAGGCATATCTCTTCGTTCCCGCGATCCTCATGCAGTGGCTCTTTGCGCCGATCATCGCGATAGCTGCATACCTCTTTTTCCGAGGACACGATTTGCCGGGTGGGGGATTTGCTGCAGGCGTCACCTTCGCGATCGGTCTTCTGCTGCAATACGCAGCGACCAACGTGCGTTGGGTCGAAGCGCGCCTGACCATCCTTCCGGTGCGCTGGATGGGCACGGGGCTGCTGATTGCGGCGGCGGTGGGGGCCGGATCGTGGATCTTCGGCGCGCCGTTCCTGACCACCCATTACCAATACCTGGACCTCCCGCTGATCGGGAAGGTTCCGGCCTCGACTGCCATGCTCTTCGATCTTGGGGTGTTTTCCCTCGTGGTCGGCGCGATCGTCCTCATGCTGATCGCGATCGCCCACCAGTCGCTGCGTGTCGCGCCGCGCTCCCGCCCTTCTGATACCGAAAGGGAAGGCTGATGGAACTCATCCTTGCACTGGCCATCGGCGTCCTGACGGGTTCGGGTGTCTGGCTGCTCATGCGGCCGCGCTCTTACCAGGTGATCATCGGCCTTTGTCTTCTCGCATATGGCGTCAACCTGTTCATCTTCTCGATGGGCCGACTTTACATAGGCGCGGCGCCGATCATGCCAAAAGGCGGCTTCGTCGATCCGACAGCCTACGCCGACCCGCTGCCGCAAGCGCTCGTCCTGACGGCGATCGTCATCAGTTTCGCCACGACAGCATTGTTCCTGGTGGTCCTGATCGCCTCGCGCGGGATTACCGGCACGGATCATGTCGATGGCAAGGAGCGCAGCCAATGACACCCGAAGCGCTTCCCAACCACATGATCATCGCGCCGATCCTCATCCCGCTGATCGCGGGCGCGATCATGCTGTTCTACAACGACCGCAATCGCCAGACGAAGCTGTTGCTGGGACTCGCGGCGGTGGGGCTAATGTTTCTCAGTTCGGTCGAGCTCCTTGAAGACGCAAAGGCGCTGAATCAGGAAGGCGGGGCCCTTGTCCAGCTTTACCGGCTAGGCGACTGGCCGGTACCGGTGGGCATCGTACTCGTGCTCGATCGGCTGTCCGCGATGATGGTCATGCTGATGGCCCTGCTTGCCGGTCCGTCGCTGATCTATGCCGCCGCTGGCTGGCACGGCAAGGGCCAGCACTATCACAGCATGTTCCAGTTCCTTCTTGCGGGTGTGAATGGCGCGTTCCTGACCGGAGATCTCTTTAACCTCTTCGTTTTCTTCGAGGTGATGCTGGCCGCATCCTACGGCCTGATGCTGCACGGCTCGGGACCTGACCGCATCAAGGCCGGGTTGCAATATATCGCCGTGAACCTGGCCGCATCGCTGTTCTTCCTGATCGGGGTCGCTCTCGTCTATGGAACGACAGGCACGCTCAACATGGCCGATATCGCGCGGGAATTGACGACGCTCGAGGACGCGCAGCGGTTGCTGTTCCATGCGGCGGCTGCTTTCCTCGGCATGGCTTTCCTGATCAAGGCGGCGGCCTGGCCGCTCTGTTTCTGGCTGCCGCCCACCTATGCGGCGGCCTCTCCTCCTGCGGCGGCCATCATGGCGATCATGACCAAGGTCGGCATTTACGTCATCTTGCGGCTATCGCTGTTGATCCTCGGTCGGGAGGCGGGCGCCTCGGCCGGCTTTGGCGCACCCGTGCTCATGATCGCAGGCGCACTGACCATGGCATTCGGCACCGTGGGCGTCCTGGGCACGCCCGATCTTGCTCGCAAGGGGGGATATATCGCCATCATTTCTTCGGGCACGATCCTCGGAGCCATCGGTCTTGCCCAGGCCGGAGGCGGTGCTGATCTGCTTGGCGGTGCGCTTTATTATCTCGTCGGATCGACGGCGGCGGTCTCTGCATTCTTCCTCATCTCGGAACCGGTCTCGCGCAACGACACGGGCGAGGACGAACCCCATCCCCATGATGAAGGCGCAAGCCTGCACCTTGCCGAGCGCTGGGAGTGGACACCGATGGGTCTCGACACGGTCGAGGATACGCCGAGCCCCGCCAGCACCCGCACCGTATCGTGGCTGACCATGGCAATCTGTTTTTCTCTGATCGCCGCCATGCTGGCCGGCCTGCCGCCGATGCCGGGATTTGTCGGCAAGGTCGCCATCCTGCGCGGCGCGATTTCCCAGAATATCGGGCTTTCTGGCCAGTTGCCCGTCATGCTCTGGGTCTATACGGCGATGATGATCCTGTCAGGACTAGGCGCCCTGATTGCCCTGATCCGGTTCGGCATCCGTCGGTTCTGGGCGCAAGAGGGGCCTGCGCCGCGCATTCTCGCGCTGGAAATCGTGCCGGTCGTCATGCTGCTGGGCATGCTGCTGCTGCTGACCTTGCGCGCCGATGCCGTGCTGAGCTATGCGCGCGACACCGCCGTCGCCCTGCTGGAACCAGCAACCTATCGCAAGGCGGTCCTGCAGGACGCCGCCCGCGTCGACGCGACCCCGCCGGAAAACCTGGCGCCGATCGAACCCGCGGAGGATGAGGAATGAGACAGGCAATTCCTCATCCGCTTCTTTCGGCGGCGCTCGTGCTGATGTGGATGATGCTGACGCGATTTTCCCTGGGCCACCTTGCTCTTGGCTCGATTGTGGCATTGTTCGCCGGATGGACCGTCGCACGTTTGCACCCGCCCCGGCCAAGAATTCGTCGCTGGAGCGCCATACCCCGGCTGATGGCCGTGGTGTCGGTCGATATCTTCCGCTCAAATCTTGCGGTGGCGAGGGTGCTTTTGCTGGGGCCCGATCATCCGCGATACCATTCGGGTTTCGTCGAGCTGCGGCTGAAGCTGCGCGACCAGAACGCCATCGCCCTGCTTGCGATCATTCTGACCGCCACCCCCGGCACAGCCTGGCTGGAATATGAACGTGAAGACGGGCGGCTGCTGCTGCATGTTCTCGACTTGCGGAGCGGGGATGACTGGCAAGCCTTAATTCATGATCGCTATGAGGCCCTGTTGATGGAGATCTTCGAATGAACGCGATGCTGGTTCTGCAATATGCCCTGAGCTACGCGCAGATCGCGATGATCATTGCGCTGGGACTGTCAGGCTGGAGAATGCTCTACGGCCCGCGTGCGCAAGACCGCGTGCTGGCGATAGACACGATGTATATCAACGCGATGCTGCTTTTCCTTGTCATCGGAATGGGAAATGGCAACGTATTCTTTTTCGAGGGCGCTCTCGTGATCGCCGTGCTGGGTTTCGTCACCACCGCCTGCGCGGCCAAGTTCCTGATGCGGGGCGAGGTCATCGAATGAGCCACCTGAACAATCTCTCACCCATCATCGCCATTCTCGTCGCTGTTCTTGTCGTGCTTGGCTCATCGCTCGCGCTTCTGGGCAGTCTGGGGCTGGTTAGGCTGCGCAGCTTCTATCAGCGACTTCATGCCCCGACCCTTTCCTACAGCTATGGCGCACTGCTGATTATCATCGGCTCGATGATGATGTTTTCGCTGCTCGAAGAAAGGCTGGTTGTCCATGAGCTGGTGATCGGCATCTTCATGCTGATCACCACCCCGATCAGCCTTCTGATGCTGGGACGGGCGGGGCTGCGTCGAGATCGGGATGCGAAGCTGGGGCATGATGAAATTGTGCCTCCGCGAATCTCACCCGGGGCGGGCATCGAAATCCCTGCGCGGGATCTGTCGGAATATGGCGAAGGCATGATGGACAGGCGCATCCTGTCGCGCAGCGCGAAAGTCGAGGGTCAGACCGACATCTCGACCGACGAACCGGGCGGTTCCGACTAATTCCGCGACTCGGACAGGACCGTGCGGAGCATGGTCATATCCACGTCATCCGTGACGAAGGCCCGACCGATCCCATGGGCGAGGATGAAACGCAGCTTGCCATCCTGAACCTTCTTGTCTTGTCCCATCAGCGCGACCAGTTGATCGTTGTCGGGCAATTGTCCCGGGATCTGCGAGATGCGCGATGGCATGCCCATGGCCGCGAAATGTGCCGCGACGCGGGAAGGTGCTTCCTGGCTGCAAAGCCCCATCCGCGCGGAAAGTTCGAAGGCGAGGGTGCATCCGATCGCCACGCCTTCCCCATGCAGCAGGCGCTGGGAATAGCCGGTTGCCGATTCCAGCGCATGCCCGAAGGTATGGCCCAGGTTCAAAAGCGCGCGCTCGCCCTGTTCGGTCTCGTCGCGCTGCACGATTCCTGCCTTCATTCCGACCGAATGTCGGACTGCGCGTTGCAGCGCGGCAGGATTGCCCGACAGATCTGGACCTGCATCCTCGAGCCATTCGAAAAACTGCTCGTCGCCGAGAAGCCCATATTTCGCCACCTCGCCATAACCGGCTAGGAAATCGCGCGACGCAAGGGTTCCCAGAACACCGATATCTGCAAGCACAAGGGCAGGCTGGTGGAAGGCCCCGATCAGATTCTTGCCCTGTGGGCTGTTGATCCCGGTCTTGCCCCCGACAGAGCTGTCGACCTGCGCCAGCAGCGTCGTCGGGATCTGGACGAAGCGAACGCCGCGGCGCAGGATTGCCGCCGCAAAGCCCGCGAGGTCGCCTATGACCCCTCCTCCCAACGCGATGACCAGATCCTTGCGTTCGATCCTCTGTTCGATCAGCCACTCGACGGCGCGGCCCAGTTCAGGCCAGCATTTCGTGGCCTCGCCCGCAGGAAGCCGCAAGGCGGGGGCATCGATGCCGACCGAAGCCAGCGCATCCTGCAAAGCGGCAAGATGCAGACCCGCGACCGTCTCATCGGTCAGGATCGCGACACGCCGCTTTCCGGCCAGGGCCATGATTTCCTGGCCTGCTCTGGACAGAAGCCCCGTCCCGATCCGGACATCGTAAGAGCGATCCCCCAGATCGACATGAACTGTTTCGATGCTCATTCCGCCTCCAGGATCATGGGCTGTTTATTCTTGATTTCGGCCAGGACATGGTTGGTCGTATCCTCGATCGTGTCGCTTCGCGAGGCCGGGACGCATATGTCGGCCTGAGCGTAGAACTGGCGCCTTTCGGCCAACAGCCGCTCAAGCGTTCCATAGGGATCTGCGGTCTGCAGCAATGGCCGGGTGGGCCGGCTGCGGACGCGCTGCCAAAGCGTGTCGAGATCGCAATCAAGCCAGACCGAAACACCGTTTTGCGAGATGCGCTGCCGGTTCGTTTCCCGCAGCCAGGCGCCACCGCCGGTCGAGATGATACTATCGCCCCCGCCCAGAACGCGGGCCAGAACTTCCGATTCGCGGGCTCGGAAGAAGTCCTCGCCATCGCGGGCAAAAATCTCGGGGATGGTCATTGCGGCGGCGCGTTCGATCTCGGAATCGGTATCCCAGAACGGCCGACCAAGGCGACGGGACAGCTCTGCCCCGATCGCGGTCTTACCCGCTCCCATCATTCCGATCAGCACGATGTTCCGCCGCATCACCCCCCCGTTTGCCGCCGTTTCGCCGCGCCCGCCGCGGCCAAGTTGTTGGTGGCACTGAATGGCGTGATCTTTCGGGAAATGCCATATATATTTCGCGCGAGCCGTCGTAGAAGCGGCCGCAACAAGAACCGATCGAGGCGGAAAGGACAGTCGATGAGACTATTGTGGGTGGCGGTGGTGCTGATAATTCTGGCCGTGGTAGGGCTGACGGGCTACGCCTATTTCGGCGATATGAAGGCCGATCCGCGCGAGATGCGCCTGCCCGTGCAGCTGGATCTGGGCAGCGAACCTGCTGCGCCTGCCCCGGCGGCGGCGATATCCGACATGTCTGGAGCGCCAGAGGCTTCTGCGGAAGAGCCCAGTGAAACGGGGCAAGATGAGCTCGACTGAGATCATCCGTCGGGCCGTCGCGCCGCTTGTCACCGCCTTTGCGATCACGGTGCAGCCGGCTGTCGCCCGGCCGCCGCTATCGGCCAGCGACTGGCTTTCGGGCAGTATCCGGCAGCCTGACAACATCTCGGCCTGGCGTCCCAGAGAACCGACCCGTCCTCCGGGCAGCAACTCGTCAGTCGCGAAAAGCGGCGCAGTCGAACCTGTGGGCGTGACGCGCCTTGGCGAAGGCAATCCCGACGGCAAGGGAACGGTTTCGCCGCGCGCCGCGGGACTGCCGCAGGATCTGTGGGGCGACAGCGACAGCCATACGCTCGCGCGCCTGGTCCTCGCATCCGATCCTCGCCTGCCGGCATTGCGCAGGCTCGAGCGTCGCATTCTTGCCGCGCAGCTCGATCCTCCGAAAGCCGAGCAAGGTGGCGAGGGGGAGCTTTTCCTCGCGCGCGTCGACAAGCTGCTCGACATGGGCGCAACCGGTGCGGCCGAAGAGCTTCTTCAGACAGCCGGTTCTGCCGATCCACAGCGGTTCCGTCGGCTGTTCGATATTGCATTGCTTTCAAACAATGAAGCACAAGCTTGTGATATCATGGACAGAACGCCCGGTGTCGCGCCAAGCTTTCCAGCCCGGATCTTTTGCCTCGCACTCGGCGGGGACTGGGCCGCCGCAGCCTTGGTGTTTCATGGGGCCGATACAGCCGGCCTGATCAATCCCCAGATGGCGACGTTGCTCGCGCATTTCCTGGACGATGCCTATTCCGACCAGGAGGAGGTCATAACGCCGCCTCAGGTCGTGACCCCGCTTGACCTGCGGCTGCATGAAGCGATCGGGCAACCATTGCCATCGGCGAGCCTGCCGCTTGCCTTCGCATTGGCGGATCTGGACGAGAATGGCGGCTGGAAGGCAAGGCTCGACGCGGCGGAAAGACTCGCACGCGCAGGCGCCATCCCCGCGTCGCAATTGCGCAGAATCTATGAGGAACAAAGCCCTGCCGCATCGGGTGGTGCATGGGACCGCGCCGCAGCGATCCAGGAACTTGATCTGGCGCTGACCGCCCGCGACGTGGAAGGCGTTGCGACAAGCCTTCCGCCCGCCTTCAACGCGATGGTCCGCGCCGGGCTTGGACCCGCCATGGCAGACATGATCGGGGCCGAGGTGGGCGCCCTGCCGCTGGATGGAACTGCGGGGCAGATGGCAAGGTGGCTCGCCCTTGAGGCCGGGCAGTGGCAGGTTGTTCAATCAACCCCCGCCGACATTCCCGAATTCGATCTATGGCTGCTCGACTTCGCCAGCGGACTTGCCGGCAGGACGCCGCCGAACGGCAATGGATCAGATCGGGCCGAAATCCTGCTTCAGGCATTCGGGGCGAATTCGACGGTCCCCAAACCCGCCGCCGACCTCATTGACGACAATCGAAGCGGCGAAGCGCTGCTGATGGCAATGGCTGATGTCGATGCGGGGCTGGAGGGTGATCTGCCGCGGGCGGCGCAGGGGCTGCGGGTTCTTCGCGCCCTTGATCAAGGCGAGATTGCCCGACAGGCCGCGATCGAGCTGATCCTGGCGCCGGTCTTGCTGGCAACCCATTCCGGCGTGGATTCGGGGGTTTCGCCATGACTGATACGGTCGGCGACAGGCGCCGGATTTCAGCATTTCTCGACGCCCAGGCGGCCGAGGCCGGCGCGGCTCGCAATACGCTCCTTGCTTATGGACGGGATCTCAAGGACTTCACGGGATGGCTGGCAGGACGCGGGGAAACGCTGATCACGCTGGGACGCGAGACCATAGAAGACTACCTGTCGCATTGTGACGCGCAGGGCCTGTCCCGCGCCACGCGCGCACGCCGACTGTCCGCAATACGGCAGGTGACGCGCTTCGCGCTCGAGGAAGGCTGGCGAGAGGACGATCCCGCGATGCGGATCGCGGGGCCCGGTCGCGCACAACGCCTTCCCAAAACGTTGAGCCGAGACGAAGTTCAGGCCATGCTGGACGCCCTGCCCGCCCTTGGCCGAAACGCCATCGAGCAGGCACGCAACCTTGCGCTTTTCGAATTGATCTATGCCACCGGCATGCGGGTCAGCGAACTCGTCGGTCTGCCCGTGAGCGCGTGCCGCGGCAATCCTGCACTTTTGCTTATTCGCGGCAAGGGCGGGCGCGAACGCATGGTGCCGCTGACGACCCCGGCGCGAGAGGCGCTGGTGGCCTGGCTATCCTTGCGCGACAATGCCCCGCCGGAGAGTTCACTTGGCCGCCTGGTCGCCGGTCGCGGGGGGCGCTGGCTTTTTCCGGCGGCTAGCCAGGAAGGGCACATGACCCGGCAGGCCGTCAACGCTCTGCTTCACCAGCTTTCCATTGCCGCGGGGATCGACCCTGCGCGAGTTTCACCGCACGTCATCCGCCACGCCTTCGCCACGCATCTTCTTGAAGGCGGAGCGGATCTGCGTGCCATCCAGACCCTGCTGGGTCATGCCGATCTTGGAACGACCGAGATCTATACCCACGTCCTTGACGCGCGGATGCGCGATCTTGTTCTGAACCACCATCCCCTTGCCGCCAAACGGCGGCCGGCGAGAGAAGAATGACGCCCTTGACACTTTTGGCCGCTGCGGCCACTGCCCAGACGCCCGAACCCGTCGCCGAAGGCTCGTTATCATTTGACCCAACGCTCTGGCTGACCGCAGGGGCGATTGTCGTGCTCTTGGCGCTTTCGGCCTTTTTCTCGGGTTCCGAGACGGCGCTGACTGCCTCGAGCCGCGCAAAGCTGCGGGCACGAGCCGATCGCGGCGATGCGGGGGCAAAGGCCGCGCTCGACGTGACAGAAGACAGTGAAAGGCTGATCGGCTCGATCCTGCTGGGCAACAACGTCGTCAACATCCTCTCGGCAAGCCTTGCGACCGCTTTGTTCACGAAGATGCTGGGCTCGGGCGGCGTCGCCATGGCGACGCTGGTGATGACAGTCCTGGTGCTGATCTTTTCCGAGGTTCTGCCGAAAACCTATGCGATCCTTGCGCCCGAAGACATGGCGAGCCGCGTCGCACCACCGATAAGGCTGGTGACAAGCATACTTTCACCGATCGTCAGCGTCGTCCGCCTTCTCGTCCGTGGCATTCTGGTGCTTTTCGGAAAGCGTACCGATGATGATGGCAACGTCTTTTCGGTGCAGGAGGAAATCGCCGGCGCATTGGCCATCGGCCATTCCAGTGGCGCCGTCCAGAAAGAGGAACGCGACCTGCTCCTGGGCGCACTCGACTTGGGGGATCGTGCCGTCGAGGAGATCATGCTGCACCGTTCGCGGATCGAAATGATCGATGGCGACCTGCCGCCGCAGGACATTCTTGAAATGGTCCTGAAAAGCTCGCATACGCGCCTGCCGGTCTACCGCGGTGAACGTGAAAACGTAATTGGCGTTCTTCATGCAAAGGACCTGCTGCGCGCAGTGAGCCGCGCCATGCGCGAGATCGGGCCGGAAGCGCTCGATAAGTTCGACGTGCTCAGCGTCGCCATGCCCCCTTATTTCGTGCCCGACACGACGCCCCTTGACGAGCAGATGCGCGAGTTCCTTTCGCGACACACGCATTTTGCCCTGGTCGTCGACGAATACGGCAGCCTGCGCGGGCTGATCACGCTTGAGGATATTCTTGAAGAGATCGTGGGCGAAATCACCGACGAACACGACATCGACGCCATGCAGTCCCTGGTTCCAAGCGATACCGGCGATTATTCGATCGATGGCGCCATGACGATCCGGGACCTCAACCGTGCGCTTGACTGGAACCTGCCCGATGAGGAAGCGAACACCATCGCCGGGCTGGTCATTCACATGGCCCAATCCATTCCGACGCCGGGCCAGGTCTTCTCATTCCATGGCTATCGGTTCGAAGTGGTCGCCCGCCGGGAAAATCGGGTCACGCGCCTGCGCATCCGCCCGCTGGCCGAATTGTCCCCGGCCAACGGCGAATCTTCCGAAGATCAGTGATCCGCGAGGCTAGCCGCGCGCTTGGCTTCATCCTCGTTCGCTGATTGCGCTCCGTTGAAGAAGGCGTTCAGGGCGACGGCCGAAATCGTCGCCAGCAGGATGCCCGATTCGATAAGCGGATGGATCGCATGCGGCATCCATTGCTTGAAGTCGGGCGCTATCAGCGGGATCATCCCGAAGCCCAGAGCGACTGCCACGACGAACAGATTGTTGCGGTTCTTGGCGAAATCCACCGTCGATAGAATACGTATCCCGGTAGCCGCCACCATGCCGAACATCACGAGGCCCGCACCACCCAGAACAGCCGTTGGCAGGGATTCCACCGCGGCCCCCATCTTTGGCACAAGCCCGAAAAGGATCAGGATCGCCCCGCCGGCGACGCAAATGAAACGGCTCTTGATGCCCGTCACCCCGACAAGGCCGACATTCTGACTGAAGGAGGTATAGGGGAAGGTGTTGAAGATCCCGCCGATCAGCGTGCCAAGCCCGTCGGTCCGCAGCCCGGCGGTCAATCTCTCTTGCGTGACTTCACGGCCCGTCATTTCGCCAAGCGCAAGGAACATCCCGGTGGATTCGATCATGACCACGATCATGACAAGAACCATGGTGACGATAAGCACGGGGTCGAATATCGGGGCGCCGAAATGGAATGGCGTGACGAGCCCGAACCAGGATGCCTCGCCCACCTT
Organism: Paracoccus sp. MBLB3053; assembly: GCF_031822435.1. Classification (NCBI taxonomy): domain Bacteria; kingdom Pseudomonadati; phylum Pseudomonadota; class Alphaproteobacteria; order Rhodobacterales; family Paracoccaceae; genus Paracoccus; species Paracoccus aurantius. Next base: position 2,423,868 of record NZ_JAVQLW010000001.1, read on the forward strand.
CGCAAAGCTCATCTGCCCAAGGACGATTGTCAGGGCCGCCCCGATCAGCATGCCAAGAAGCACCGCGATATTGGCGACGAACCCCTTGCCGAAGCGCGCAATCATCAGGATCGAGACGAGGACCACAGCCGAGATGCCGATGTTCAGCGGCTTGGCGTAAAGCGGATTCTGCAGGCTTGGCGCGGGTGAGAATCTTTCAGGCAAGGCCGGGACGACTCCGGTATCTGCCATTTCCTTCAACTGGTTGACCCAGCCCGCCGCGACGGGATCGACGATCTTGGGCGCGGTGGGGCCGACAGGGTTTCCAAAGATCCAGTTGATCCCGATCCGCATCAATGTGACCCCGATGACGAGAATGATCGTGCCCGTCACAAGCGGAGGAAAAAAACGCAGCATCCGGCCCACGAAGGGCGCAATCAGCATGGCGATGATCCCTGCCCCTATGATGGCGCCAAAGATCATCCGCGCGCCATCTGGTCCGGGATAGGCATTGGCCATGGCGACCATCGGCCCGACCGATGCAAAGGTCACGCCCATCATCACGGGAAGCTGAATGCCGAACCAGCGCGTGACGCCAAAGGACTGGATGATCGTCGCTATCCCACAGCAGAAGAGGTCCGCCGAGATCAGGAAGGCCACGTCTTCGGGGGAAAGTTTCAAGGCCCTGCCGACAATCAGTGGAACCGCGACAGCCCCTGCATACATGACGAGCACATGCTGAAGCCCCAGCGTGGTCAGACGAAGCGGCGGAAGGATCTCGTCTACCGGATCCGCCGCAGAAGGCACAGCCTTTGCCATGATGTCCCCCTTGATTTTCCGAACTTTTCGAATGAACCAAGTAACGACCCGTTCTGGCGGCAAGGCAATGATTTTATGCACCTTCCCCAGGACAGGGGAAAGGCCGCCGGTTTCTCGGGCACATCAGGCAGGCGAATGGGACATGGGCACCGCGTCAAAAGATGGCGAAGGACACAACGAAATTTTGCGATCACCGCTTGCGGTTTCCGGCGGAAAAAGCCAGCTTCCGCCCGTCGCGGACCGTGCCTTGGCCGCCAGCCGCGACGTGATATGCGGTGCTTTTCGATGAATATCAGCCCATTACCGCTGAAAATTCGACCCCGCCCCGAGCACGGACCGGCCCAAAAGTCCGTCTGCCCCGACTTCGCGCGATTTGTCGGGCATTTCGTCATACTGGCAGTCCCGGGTTGCAACATTGCCCCGGGCTGAATATCAGGACCCGGCCCGCATCCACCAGCACGGAAATCCACAATGGACATCGCTGAACGCCGCAAGGCAAATCCCGATCACTGGCGCCTTGCCGCCGCCATTCGCGCCTTGTCGATGGACGCAGTCGAAGCTGCGAATTCGGGCCACCCCGGCATGCCGATGGGCATGGCCGACGTGGCCACCGTCCTGTTCCGCAATCACCTGAAATTCGACGCCTCGGCCCCGAACTGGTTCGATCGCGACCGTTTCGTGCTGTCCGCCGGCCACGGCTCGATGCTGATCTATTCGCTCTTGCACCTGACCGGTTACGACCAGATGTCACTGGAACAGATCCGCAATTTCCGCCAATGGGGCGCCATCACCGCCGGCCATCCGGAATACGGCCATGTCGAGGGTGTCGAGACCACGACCGGCCCGCTGGGTCAGGGCATTGCCACCGCCGTGGGTTTTGCCATCGCCGAAGAAGCGATGCGCGCGCAATATGGCGCGGATCTGTGCAGCCACAAGACCTGGGTCATCGCAGGCGACGGCTGCCTGATGGAGGGCATCAGCCAGGAAGCAATCGCGCTTGCCGGCCATCAGAAGCTCAGGAACCTGATCGTCCTGTGGGACAATAACGACATCACCATCGACGGCCGCGTCTCGCTGTCGGACAATACCGACCAGCTGAAGCGCTTCGAGGCCTCGGGCTGGCGCGTGCTGAGCTGCGACGGCCATGATGCCGCCGATATCGACCGTGCGCTTGCCGATGCCGCCAGCGGTGCGGATGACCGCCCGGTTCTCGTCTCGTGCAAGACCATCATCGGCTACGGCGCGCCGAAGAAACAGGACAGCTCGGGCGCGCATGGCTCGCCCCTGGGCGCCGAGGAAATCGCCGCGACCCGCGCCGCCTACGGCTGGGAACACGGCCCCTTCGTGATCCCCGAGGACATCCTTGCTGATTGGCGCGCCATCGGGGCCCGCGGCAAGGCCGAGCGTGAAGCTTGGAACGCCCGCGTGGACGCTGCCGAAAACCGCGACGAGTTCGCGCGCCGGATCTCGGGTGCCACGAATGACAAGCTATCCCCGACCATCGCCGCGTTGAAGGCGCAGGCAATCGCCAGCACGCCCAAGATCGCGACCCGCAAGGCAAGCGAAATGGTGCTTGAGGTCGTGAACCCCGAACTTCCCGAGACGCTGGGCGGCTCGGCCGACCTGACCGGCTCGAACAACACCAAGACCAAGGATCTGGGCATCTTCTCGCCCGAGAACCGCACTGGCCGCTACATCCATTACGGCATCCGCGAGCATGGCATGGCCGCCGCGATGAACGGCATCTGGCTGCATGGCGGCTTCCGCCCCTATGGCGGCACCTTCATGTGCTTCACCGATTATGCCCGCGGCGCGATGCGCCTCTCGGCGCTGATGGGCCTGCCGGTCGTCTATGTCATGACGCACGATTCGATCGGCCTTGGCGAGGACGGCCCGACCCACCAGCCGGTCGAGCATCTGGCGATCTGCCGCGCGACGCCGAACACCCTGACTTTCCGTCCCTGCGATCTCGTCGAGACCGCCGAGGCATGGGAAATCGCGCTGAGCGAAGAATCGACCCCTTCGGTGCTGGCCCTGTCCCGCCAGAACCTGCCCACCCTGCGGACGGAAGCCGGCGAGAACTTGACGGCCAAGGGTGCCTATGTCCTGCGCGAAGCCTCGGCCGAGCCGAAGGTCGTGCTGATGGCCACCGGTTCGGAAGTCGAGATCGCCGTCGCCGCACGCGAGCAACTGGAAGCGCAAGGCGTTCCGACCCGTGTCGTCTCGGTCCCGTCGATGGAGCTTTTCCGCGATCAGGACGTGGACTACCGCGCCTCGGTCCTGCCTGCCGGAACGGTTCGCGTCGCCATCGAGGCCGCCGTCCGTCAGCCCTGGGAATGGCTCCTGCTTGGCGAAAGGGGCAATGAAGCGACCTCGGGCTTCATCGGCATGACCGGCTTTGGCGCATCGGCTCCGGCTCCGACCCTTTACACGGAATTCGGGATCACGGCCGAAGCGACAGTCGCCGAAGCCCGCCGTCTGCTGGGCTGATTTCAGACAATATCCTGACTGCGGTCGCGCCTTCATGGCGCGGCCGTTCTGCTTTCCGCCCCATGGACGTCCCCGCGCGCCACAGGCATAAGCTGCGCCGAGGGAGTTCCAGATGAACCAGCCAGAGATCGCTCCACAGGGCCTGCCACCCATTCTCGCACCCGTGGGACAGCCAGGACGATCAGCCCAGTTGCAGGGTATCCTGCTTCTGCTGCTGGCAATTTTCACCTTCACGCTGATGGACGCCACCGCCAAGCACCTGGCACAAACCTACCATCCGGCCCAGATCGTGTGGGCCCGGTTCATAACCAATCTCGCGATCGTGGCCGTGATCCTTGCCCCCCGGCTGCGCAGCAGCATGCGGACGAGACGTCCCGTCGTGCAATTGTTTCGCGGCCTGACCCAACTCGGGTCCGTGGGGCTTTTCTTCACCTCGCTGCAGTTCATCGGGCTGGCCGAGGCGACCGCGATCATGGACATCAATCCCGTCCTGATCACGCTGGGTGCCGCGATCTTCCTGGGCGAAAGCATCGGCATTCGCCGTGTGATGGGTATCGTCGTCGCCCTTTGCGGCGCCATGATCATCATCCGGCCCGGCGCAGGCGTGTTCGATGCCGCGGCGATCCTGCCGCTGATCGGTGCGTTCACCTATGCCGCCGGCGCGATCCTGACCCGACTTGCGCGCGAGGATTCGACCGCCACTTCGGTGCTTTGGTCTGCCGTCGTCGGCACTATTCTGTCCTCGTTAGTCGTTCCTTTCTTCTGGCAGCCAATCGTGACCGGTGATCTGTGGTACTTCCTGCTGCTCGGAATATTCGGAACCGTCGCGCAGGCATTGCTGATCCGCGCCTTTGCCCTGGCTGAAGCAGCCGCGATAGCACCCTTCGGATATACCGGTCTGATCTGGGCCGGACTTTGGGGCTGGCTGTTCTGGGGCACCTTGCCGGACCGCTGGACCGTGGTGGGTGCGTTGATCATCGTCGCGGCAGGCATATATGTCTGGATGCGAGAGGCCCGCGCAATGCAGCGGGCCGGATAACCAGACCCGACAAGTGGCAAGAGCGGATGAGTGAAAAGGACGACGACACGATCTCGCTGGGCGATCGGCTGGCGAATGGAACATTCCTCGCGATCATGGGCCTGGCCCGCATCTTGCCCTATGAACGGCGTGTGCCCGCGATGGGCTGGTTTTTCGCCCGTTTCCTTGGCCCGGTCGCAGGCTGGCGCAAGCGCATCCGCGAGAACCTTGCCAAGGCGCGCCCCGATCTTGACGACCGCGAAATCGCGCGCCTGACGCGCGCTGTTCCCGACAATGCCGGCCGCTCACTGGCCGAGATCTATTCCGGACAGGAGTTCATCGGTCGAATCCACGGTGCCGACCCGTTAAGCGGACCGGGCCTTCCCGCATTGGAACAAGCGGCTGCCGCTGGCCGTCCCGTGATCCTCGCCGTCGCGCATTTTGGCAATTACGATGCGATGAGGGCGGCTTTGACCGGCCGGGGATGGCCGGTCGGCGCCCTTTACCGCCCGATGAACAACGAAGCTTTCAACCGGCATTACATCCCCGCCATGCAGGCTATCGCCGAACCGATGTTCCCGCGCGGTCGCTCAGGCCTTGCTGCGATGTTGCGGTTTCTCAAGGGGGGTGGCTGGCTTTCGCTCGGATACGATCAGTTCGACGATAATGGCGCGGTTCTGCGCTTCTTTGGCCTGCCCACGAAGACGGTCCTGACCCCGGCCGAACTTGCGATAAGATACGATGCCCTGATCCTGCCGATCGCGGGCATTCGACAACCCGACGGGCTGAGCTTTCGCGTCGAGGTGGGCGAACCCATCGCGCATTCCGATCCCGAAACCATGATGCAGACCCTGAATGACCATCTCGAGAACCAGGTCCGCCAGCATATGGAGCAGTGGTTCTGGATTCACCGGCGATGGAAAGAACGTGGTTCCCGATGACAGCAGCAGGCGAAACCCTTTCCCTCGGGTCATCCCACAGGCTATAAGCTGCGCAAACCGCTGCACCCGAGGGTGCGGCCTCAATCAAAATATCCAGAGGACGGCATGAGCGACGATAAAAATCACGCAGGTCAGGACGAACGCACCAGCGAAGGCGACGTGGCCTTCATCCAGGCCCTGGCCGAGCTGCTCAACCGCAATGACCTGACCGAGCTTTCGGTCAAACGCGAATATGGTGAAAACGATCGTCTGACGGTCAGTCTCTCGAAGCAGGGCAAATTGATCCAAACGATCGCCGCACCCGCACCGGCCGCCGCGCTGCCGACCCCGGCTGCTGCCGCACCAACTGCTGCCGCACCTGCCGCGAACGAAGACCCTGCCAGCCTTCCGGGCGTCGTGACCTCGCCGATGGTCGGCACCGCCTATCTCTCCCCCGAACCGGGCGCGGCGGCCTTTGTCACAGTCGGCAAGCAGGTGAAGGAAGGCGATACGCTGATGATCGTCGAAGCGATGAAGACGATGAACCATATCCCGTCGCCCCGCTCGGGTACGGTCAAGCGCATCCTCGTCGACGATGGCACGCCGGTCGAATTCGGCGCCCCCCTGATGGTCGTCGAGTGAGGCCGTCATGTTTGACAAGATCCTGATCGCCAACCGGGGCGAGATCGCCCTGCGCGTGATCCGCGCATGCCGCGAGATGGGCATAGCGTCGGTAGCTGTTCATTCGACCGCCGATTCCGATGCCATGCATGTTCGCATGGCCGATGAATCGGTCTGCATCGGGCCGCCCTCCTCGACCGAAAGCTATCTTTCCATGTCCGCGATCATCGCTGCATGCGAGATCACCGGCGCCCAGGCGATCCATCCCGGCTACGGCTTCCTTTCGGAAAATGCAGGCTTCGTGCAGATGGTCGAAGACCATGGCATCGCCTTCATCGGCCCCTCGGCCGAGCATATCCGTATCATGGGTGACAAGATCACCGCCAAGGACACCGCGAAGGCCTTGGGGATTCCCGTCGTTCCGGGCTCGGATGGCGGTGTCGCCGACGTGGCTGCGGCCCGGAAGGTCGCGGCAGAAATCGGCTATCCGGTCATCATCAAGGCCACCGCTGGCGGTGGCGGTCGCGGCATGAAGGTCGCGCATGACGAGATCGGGCTTGAAAACGCCTTCCGCACCGCGCGCAGCGAGGCCAAGGCGGCATTCGGTAATGACGAAGTCTATATCGAAAAGTATCTGCAGCGCCCGCGACACATCGAGATCCAGGTCTTTGGCGACGGCAAGGGGCGTGCAGTCCATCTGGGAGAACGCGACTGTTCGCTGCAGCGCCGCCACCAGAAGGTTCTGGAAGAGGCGCCCGGCCCCGTCATCACTCCCGAGCAGCGCGCAAAGATCGGCGAAATCTGCGCAAGCGCGATGTCCGAGCTGGGCTATCGCGGCGCGGGAACCATCGAGTTCCTGTTCGAGGATGGCGAGTTCTACTTCATCGAGATGAACACCCGCCTGCAGGTCGAGCATCCGGTGACCGAGGCGATCTTTGGCGTTGACCTCGTGCGCCAGCAGATCCTTGTTGCCGCTGGTGAAGAGATGGAGTTCCGTCAGGAGGATCTTGAGATCCGCGGGCATTCCATCGAGGTCCGGATCAATGCCGAGAAACTGCCGAACTTCACACCCTCGCCGGGTCGGATCACCCAGTACCACGCCCCCGGAGGGCTTGGCGTTCGCATGGATTCGGCGATCTATGACGGCTACAGGATCCCCCCATATTACGACAGTCTGATCGGCAAGTTGATTGTTCACGGGCGCGACCGGCGCGAAGCGATTGCGCGTCTGGATCGCGCGCTAGGCGAACTGATCGTTGACGGGGTGGACACCACGGTTCCGCTGTTCAGGGCGCTTTTGCAGAACCCCGACGTGCTGAACGGCGATTATTCGATTCACTGGCTGGAGCGCTGGCTTGCTCAGCTGGCCAATCCGGACAGCTGATCGCCGATGACGGGACTGACACCGGAAAGACTGCTCTCGGCTTATGCCCAGGGGGTCTTTCCGATGGCTGAATCTGCCGGGAACGCACAACTGTACTGGTTTGACCCGCCAGAACGGGGGATCTTGCCCGTGGGCGGGGTGCATGTGTCCCGTTCGATGCGCCGTTTCCTGCGCCAGACCGGCTGGCGGGCCAGCATCAATTCGGATTTCATGGGCGTGGTACTGGGTTGCGCCGATCGCCCCGAAACCTGGATAAATGCACCGCTTCTCAGGCTTTATGAGCAGCTATTCCAAGCCGGGCACGCCCATTCTCTCGGAATTTATGATGGCGACCGGCTGATCGGCGGGACATATGGGATCTCGATCGGTTCGGCCTTCTTTTCGGAAAGCATGTTCTCGCGCGAAACGAACGCGTCGAAAGTGGCGCTGATCTCGTTGTCATCGCATCTGAAGCGCTGCGGCTACACGCTTTGGGATACGCAATACCCGACACAGCACCTGAAATCACTCGGAGGTCTCGCGATCAGCCGCGCGGAATACAGGCGCCGCCTGGGAGTCGCCATCCGGCAGAAAGCCGAGTTCACTTCGCAGGAGCTACCGGAATTTCACGTCCTGCTGCAGGACATTACCCAGACGTCGTAACGGGGATCATCCACTGCAGAAAGTGCGGGGGATGAGGCGATGAGCCAACCCGAAAACACGATGCGATTGGCTCGCTGATCGGTCACCGTAACCTCTGCATAGGAATCCGAGGTCGGATCGGCCGCAGGATAGCGGCATTCCGACAGTCGAAGCTCAAGCCTCCCGAAGGTGCTGGCCTGCCCGGTTTCCATCTCGAAATCTATCGTTTGGCCGGTCACCTTGTCGAGACCGCGAAGAAGCGCACCCGTCGCATTGCGGGTTTGCGGGCCACGGGCAGCAGCAATCGCGGCTTCTCGCTCGGCGGCCGAAGGCTCGGCGACGACCACCGCGTTTGGGTCGGAGCTGAGGGCCGGGTCGATGGTCAGATCCTCTTCCGGCTGGGTATCCTCTTGTCCAAGCGCCGGGCTGCAGCAGAGCGCGGCGCAAAGCAGGAAACCGGCCAGGTTTCGGATCATGGTGTGTCGTCCTCGTCCGACTGCGCATCGACGAATTTCATCATCAGACCGAGAAGGCTCACCGCCCCCTGTACGTCCTCGATTTCGTCCCCTGCGTTCAGATTGTCAGGGGCTCCACCGGGTTGCAACTCAATATAGGCCCCACCGAGCAAACCATCGGACTGGATCAACGCGGCGCTGTCACTGGGAAGCTGGATCGAGGTCGGGATCCTGAGCCGGGCATCGGCGAGATAGGTTTCGGGGTTCAGATCAACCGCGCTGACGCGTCCGACCTTGACGCCCGCCACTCTCACATCAGTCCCGATCTCGATGCCGTCCACATTCGGGAAAGAGGCCCGCAATTCGTAATTGCCCGAAGCCAAACTTTGACGAACCCCGCCGCCCGAGGTCGACCAGAACAGAAATCCGGCCGCCACGGCCAAGATCGCGGCTCCCACCCAAAGCTCGGCTCGTTCCGCCGTGCTTTGCATCGCTTACTCGGGCTGCCAGGCGTCGTAATCGCTGCGGGCGACCGGTTCGGCGCGATAGAGCGAGCCTGCGGGATGATAGGCTTGTCCGCTGCCCGTCAGGTTCGGAGCATGCGGCTTTTCCCACGTCCTGTGGGAAAGCGGATCGGTGGTCGGCGGCTGCTTGTAGGTATGATGCAGCCAACCATGCCAATCGGGCGATACCCGGCTTGCCTCGGCCTCGCCATTATAGATGACCCAGCGGCGTTTCCCGCCACCCGACTGGTAATAGACGTTGCCCTGATCGTCCTCGCCCACTTTCTCGCCATAGAGCTTGGTCCAGACTTGGGTATTGATCGTCTGGCTGTTCCACCAGGTCAGGATGCGCAGAAGAAACGACATGGGTGCGAACCTCTTCAATCGGAGTTGGGGGAGATATGGCGCAAGTCGCGGTCAACGTCCAGAGCGAGCGTGGCTAATGTGACACGCGCTGCGACTTCCCCGCAAAATACAGACTTCATGCGGATTCCTTTTGCCAAGGCTAACGCCCTCAGCCAATTAAAAAAACCAGCCGCTGCAAGACGGCTGGTTCCGAAATCTCGCATTTCCGCATATCGCGATCAGCCCGCGGTGGCGGTTTCCTTCTTGGTGTCGACATGGATCAGCAGCGGCTTGGCCGTCTGATTGTCGACCGCCTCTTCGTTGACCACGACCTCCTCGACGCTGTCGAGGCCCGGAAGTTCGAACATCGTGTCCAGCAGGATGTCTTCCATGATGGACCGCAGGCCGCGCGCACCGGTCTTGCGCTTGATGGCACGACGCGCAATCGCGACAAGTGCATCTTCGGTGAAGGTCAGCTTCACGTCTTCAAGATCGAAGAGACGCTGGTACTGCTTGACCAGCGCGTTCTTCGGCTTGGTAAGGATGGTGATCAGCGCTTCCTCATCCAGATCGCCGAGAGTTGCGATCACAGGCAGACGGCCGACGAATTCAGGGATCAGGCCGAATTTCAGCAGATCCTCGGGCTCGAGCTGCTTGAAGAGTTCGCCAACCCCCTTGTCGTCATCTTCCTTGACAGCAGCGCCAAAGCCCATCGCCGTGCCCTTGTTGCGCTGCGCGATGATCCGGTCGAGACCCGCGAAAGCCCCGCCGCAGATGAAGAGGATATTCGTCGTATCGACTTGAAGGAACTCCTGCTGCGGATGTTTGCGCCCGCCCTGCGGAGGCACGCTTGCGACAGTGCCTTCCATGATCTTGAGCAGAGCCTGCTGCACCCCCTCACCCGAGACATCCCGGGTGATCGAGGGGTTGTCGGACTTGCGGGTGATCTTGTCGACCTCGTCGATATAGACGATGCCCCTTTGCGCACGTTCTACGTTGTATTCGCTGGCTTGAAGCAGCTTGAGGATGATGTTCTCGACATCCTCGCCAACATAGCCTGCCTCGGTCAGGGTCGTCGCGTCCGCCATGGTGAAGGGCACGTCGAGAATCCGCGCCAGGGTCTGCGCCAGAAGCGTCTTGCCGCAGCCGGTCGGACCGATCAGGAGAATATTCGACTTGGCCAGCTCGATGTCGTTTTTCGAACTGTGGTTCAGTCGCTTGTAGTGGTTGTGCACCGCCACCGAAAGCACGCGTTTCGCATGTTCCTGGCCGATCACATAATCATCGAGAACATTGCAGATCTCGCGCGGGCTTGGGACACCGTCACCCGATTTCAGGGCCGATGACTTTGTCTCTTCCCGGATGATATCCATGCAGAGTTCGACGCATTCATCGCAGATGAATACGGTCGGCCCGGCAATCAGCTTGCGCACCTCATGCTGGCTCTTGCCGCAGAAGCTGCAGTAAAGCGTGTTCTTGCTGTCGCCGCCTGTCGGATTGGCCATCAGTTCGATCCTCGTATTGCGCCGGAAGCCCGGCCTTATCGCCGGACATCCGCCTTTTTCGATCCGGCCCCTGCCGTATCCTGAGTTTCCCGACATGTTACGGGCCACCCGGGCCCGTCACAATCCCAAAAAATTCCGCCCCGCCACGTGGCGGAAACCGTCAGCTGGACGGCTCGGCCTTGCCCCGTGCAACCAGGATCTCGTCGATCAGACCCCATTCCTTGGCTTCCTCGGGCGACATGAATCGGTCACGCTCAAGCGCCTGCTCGACCTCTTCAAGCGTGCGACCCGTGTGTTGCACATAGATTTCGTTCAGACGGCGCTTCAGCTTCTCTGTCTCGCGGGCATGGATCAGGATGTCGGTGGCCTGCCCCTGGAACCCGCCCGAAGGCTGGTGGACCATGACGCGCGAGTTCGGAAGCGAGAAGCGCTGACCGGGCTGGCCCGCGCAAAGCAGCAGCGAGCCCATCGACGCCGCCTGGCCCACCACGAGGGTCGAAACCCGCGGCTTGATGTATTGCATCGTGTCATAGATCGACAGGCCCGCGGTCACTACGCCGCCGGGACTGTTGATATACATGCTGATGTCCTTGTTGGGATTTTCCGCTTCAAGGAACAGGAGCTGCGCCGAAATCAGGGTCGCCATACCGTCATGGACGGGGCCCGACAGGAAGATGATCCGTTCCTTCAGGAGGCGCGAAAAAATGTCATAGGCCCGTTCACCGCGGCTGGTCTGTTCGACGACCATGGGGACGAGCGTGTTCATGTAGAATTCTGCCGGATCTTGCATGTCTTTCCTTGCTTTTGTCCCTGCCTGCCCTGTCCGTCTTGCGATTCGCCCTGCAGGTGCCCCGCAGACGGCCATCTCATAAAGACGAAACGTTGAGAGAGTCTTAGTAACGCCGAACCGCGAGGACAAGAGAGCGTTGGAAATTGCCCCCGATCCTGCATGCCGTTATTCTGGTCCCAATCGACGGAGAAATTGATGAAACTGATCGTCGGCCTGGGCAATCCCGGCCCGAAATACGACAAGAACCGACACAATGTCGGCTTCATGGCACTTGACCACATTGCCTCGGATCATGGCTTTGGCGCATGGCGGTCAAGGTTTCAGGGCGAGACTTCGGAAGGCAGGCTGGGCTCCGAACGCGTGACCCTGCTGAAGCCCGCGACGTTCATGAACCTGTCAGGGCAGGCGGTCGGCGAGGCGATGCGCTATCTCAAGATCGAACCTCGCGATGTGATCGTGCTGCATGACGAACTTGATCTGCCGCCCGGCAAGGCAAGATTGAAACTTGGCGGCGGTCACGCCGGTCACAACGGCCTGCGGTCGATCCACCAACATATCGGCGAGGCATATCGCAGGCTGCGCATCGGGATCGGCCATCCCGGCCACAAGGATCGCGTCGCCGCATATGTGCTGTCGGATTTTGCAAAGGATGAGTTGCCCGGTCTCGATGACCTGCTGCGGGGCATTTCGGACGGGGCAGCAGCACTTGCAAATGGCGATGACAGCAAGTTCATGAACGCTGTGTCCGCCCGTGCAGCACCCGCTCGAAACAGCGGAACGCGGCCCGAGCGCGTGGAAAAGGCCGCGCCGAAGCCGGCCTCCACGGAACCGCCTGAGGCAGCAGCCCCCGCGGCCGAACAAAGCCTGACGGACAGGCTCAGGGCCCTAAGCAACCGGTTCCGCTAGGATGGGAACCAGCCGAGAAACCGACAGGCAAAGGAGTTCAGATCATGGAACCGTCCCTCAACGTGCTGGGTGAACCGCTGGCCGCCTGCTCGAACGAACCCATGACCGGCTTTTTCCGGGACGGCTGTTGCAATACTGGCCCGGAAGACCTTGGCCGTCATACCGTTTGCGTGGTGGTCACGGCCGAGTTCCTGGCCCTGTCAAAATATCTGGGGAACGATCTTTCCACCCCGCGCCCGGAATTTCGCTTTCCGGGTCTTACCCCCGGGGACCGCTGGTGCCTTTGCGCGGCGCGTTTCATGCAGGCGGCCGAGGAATTCGCAGCCCCGAAAGTCATTCTTGGGGCGACGCATCAGCGGACGCTGGACATTGTCCCGCTTGAACTGCTGCAGGCACATGCTGTCGCCGATTAGCGCCCGGTTTCAGCAAGATAGTGGCGCACCGCATCGACAACATGGCGGAAGCGATCGCCCCCCAGATGCTTGCCGCCGTACCAGCGCGTGACAATGACGACGTGATCCGTCAGCCCTGCCCGCTCCAGCATTTGCAGGATGATCTGGGCCGCGCCACTTTCGCCGTCATCGTCCTTGACGCCCTCGCCCGACAGGACGGCAGCCCAGCTATTATGCGTGGCCTTCGCAAATCGCTTGTTGCGCTTCAGTTCGGAAAGCAGGGCAAGTGCCTCATCTCGGTTGGACGCGGGACCACCGGACACCGCATATCTCGAGCCGCGATCCGAAATGATCTTTTCAAAGACGGTCAGGCTCATTTCCTGCGGCGCACATAGAGTTCAAGCCGATGGCGGACGATCTCAAAGCCCAGTTCTGCCGCGATCTCGGCCTGGAGCCGCTCGATTCGCTCGCTCATGAACTCGGTCACCTCGCCCGTCTCGACGTCGATCATGTGATCGTGATGCAAGCCGTCGGCTGGTTCGAACCGTGCCGATTCACCTTCGAATTCCAACTTCACGATGACACCCTGCGCCTCGAGCGCCGTCAACGTGCGATAGACCGTCGCAAGCGAAACGCCCGCCCCCGCCTCGGTCGCGCGGGTGTGCAATTGATTCGCGTCCGGATGATCCTCCGCCGCCGCGAGAACGCGCAAAAGCGCGGCCCGCTGGCGCGTGATGCGAACACCGGCGCGGCGAAGCGCAGTTTCAAAGGATTGGGCACGGGTTTCAACGTCCATGCCCTTATTTCACCTAGATGCGAACGATTTACAACTGCATAGATGGGTGCAGCGCCGATGCTTGAAGCCCTTTTCGAAGGGTTCGATTTGGCTCAGTCATGGCCTCACTGGCATGGGATGTCGTGTCCGGGAAACTGCAGATCGTTCCGCCCACCCTCTGGCCAATCCGCCAACGGACAGGCTAGGCTCTGCCCGCCATTTCGTCCTGATGCCAAAAGGGGAAACGCATGAGCATGATTAGCGGCCAGACTGACAGCAGAACCGACACTGCGCATCCCGACGACCCCCATTATGTTTCGCGCATGGGATGGCTGCGTGCCGCAGTTCTCGGCGCGAATGACGGCATCGTTTCCGTGGGCGCACTGATCGTGGGCGTTGCGGCTGCCAATCCGGGCCGGCAAGCAATCCTCATCTCGGGCATGGCGGGTCTTGTGGCCGGGGCCTTGTCAATGGCGATGGGTGAATATGTTTCGGTCAGTTCGCAATCCGATACAGAGCGCGCTGATATCGCGCGTGAACACGCCGCCCTCCGGGACATGCCAGACGAGGAGCTGCGCGAGTTGGCCGCGATCTACGAATCGCGCGGCATGTCCCCTGCGACCGCGCTTCAAGCCGCGAGCGAGGTGACGGAACATGACGCTTTGGGCGCGCATATCCGCGACGAGCTTGGGCTGAACGAAGTTTCTTCCGCAAACCCGCTTCAGGCTGCCTTCGCTTCGGCTGCCACCTTCAGCGTTGCTGCCGCTTTGCCGCTTCTGGCAGCGATCCTTGCGCCGGGCGGAGCCGTCATCGCAAGCGTGCTTGTTTCCGTCGTCTTCGCTCTGGCCATCCTTGGTGCCTTGGGCGCCTGGGCCGGAGGCGCGCCACTGGGACGCGCCGTCCTGAGGGTTGTTCTGGGCGGCCTTCTTGCAATGGCTGTCACCGCCGGCGTTGGTCGTCTGTTCGGGATCGCGGTCTAGCCGGCTTCGCGCTCATAGGAACTGCTCGCCGCCAGAAGCTGGCGCGCATAATCCGTCTGGGCCGCACCCGAGCGCAGAACCGATGCATCCATCTTTTCGACGACCTGGCCACTCCGCATGACGGCGAGCCGGTCGCACATATGTGCAACGACAGCAAGGTCGTGACTGACCATGACGTAAGTGAGGCCGCGTTCCTTCCTGAGATCCGAAAGCAGGTTCAGGATTTCTGCCTGCACGCTCACATCCAGTGCGGATGTCGGTTCATCCAGCAGCAGCAGATCCGGCTCGGCCGCGAGCGCACGCGCGATCGCTACCCGCTGTCTTTGCCCGCCAGAAAGCTGGTGTGGGTAACGAAAGCGGAATCCGCGCCCCAGACCGACGGAATCGAGCAGGATCGCTATCCTCCGGTCGATCTGGTCCATGCCCTGCAGATGCAGCGTCTCTGACAGCACACGATCGACAGAATGTCGCGGGTGCAGGCTGGCATAGGGGTCTTGAAAGACCATTTGCACGGTTTTGTGGAATGCGCGCGAACGATGGCGACCCGACACTTTTTCGCCTGCCACCTCGATCAAGCCTGACCAAGTGCCGAACAATCCGGTGATCGCGCGCAGGATCGTTGATTTCCCCGAACCGCTTTCGCCGACCAGCCCAAAACTTTCACCGCGCGCCACCCGGAAGCTCACCGATTTCACGGCGTCCACACGATCCGGCGGATCGCCGAACCAGACGTTCAGATTCTCGACATTCAGCATTCTGATGAGCCTTGCGGATGGATCTTGCAAAAACCCAGGGGCGCCATTTCAAAGCCCCCCGGGAAGTGACGAGGTGCTTTCTTCCTCGCGCCAGCTTTCCTGGCGCTGCAGAACGGCAAGACGCTCGACCTGATGATCGAGACGCGGCAGGCTGTTCAGCAGACCCTGCGTATAGGGGTGGGTCGCGCTGTGCAGATCCTTCGCTGCGAGCTCCTCGACAACGCGTCCGGCATACATGATGAGCACCCTGTCACAGAATTGCGCAACCAGGTTGAGGTCATGGCTGACGAAAATCAGCCCCATGCCGCGTTCGGTCACCAGTTTGTCCATGATGCGCAGGACTTCGTTGCGAACCGAGACGTCCAATGCCGAGGTAGGCTCATCCGCGATCAGGATCTCGGGGTCCGGAGCAAGCATCATCGCGATCATGATGCGCTGTCCCATCCCGCCCGAGACCTCGTGCGGATAGGCGTCAAAGACGCGCTCGGGATCGCGGATCTGCACGGCGCGCAGCATCTCGATGGCCTTGTCTCGGGCGGATCGGCCGGACTGGCCGGAATGCAGGCGGTAGCTTTCCATAATCTGCTGACCGACCGTCATCACCGGATTCAGGCTGAACTTGGGGTCCTGCATCACCATGCTGATATGCGATCCGCGCAAAGCGCGCATCTTGCGTTCAGGCAGGTTCAGGATCGATTGGCCATTCAGGTCCATTCGGTCGGCCGACACCTTTCCCGGCGGTCGGACAAGGCCAAGGATCGCGCGACCGGTCATGGATTTTCCCGAACCGGATTCGCCAACGACGCCGAGCCGTTCGCGGCCCAGATCAAAGCTTACCCCACGCACAGCCTCGAAGACGCCGGAACGGGTGGGGAAACTGACCCGAAGATTCCGGATGGAAAGAAGCAGATCGCTCATTCCTTGGCTCCCTTCGGATCAAGCACGTCCCGCAACCCATCGCCGAGCAGGTTGAAAGCAAGGCTGACGATGAAGATTGCGATGCCCGGCACGGCGGCCACCCACCAGAAATCCAGAATATAGGTCCGCCCGTCCGAGATCATCGCGCCCCATTCCGGCATCGGTGGTTGTGCGCCGAGGCCAAGGAAACCAAGTCCGGCCGCCGACAGGATGATCCCAGCCATGTCCAGCGCCACCCGCACGATCAATGACGAGATGCAAAGCGGCCAGACATGACCGATCAACAGCCGCATTGGCCCGGCGCCCTGCAAACGTGCCGCCGCGATGTAATCTGCATTGCGGATCGTCAGGGTCTCGGCGCGGGCGAGCCGCGCATATGGTGGCCATGAGGTAATGGCAAGCGCAAGCACCGCGTTGCCGATCCCCGGCCCCAGCGCCGCGACAAAGGCCAGCGCAAGGATCAGCTTCGGGAAGGCAAGGAAGATGTCGGTGATCCGCATCAGCACCTGATCGACCCAGCCCCCGGCGAAGCCTGCGACGGTACCGACGAACAGCCCGATCACCGGTGCGATCAAGGCAACCGTGCCCACGATGAAAAGCGTGATGCGCGAGCCGTGGATGAGCCGCGAAAGGATATCGCGCCCCAGGGCATCCGTTCCCAGCCAATGCGCCGCGGATGGCGGCCTCAAACGCTCTGCGAGATTTTGGGCGAACGGATCGTGCGGTGCAAGCCATGGCGCGAAAAGTGCCATCAGCAGCAAGACGAGCAGGATCGCCAGCCCGAACATGGCAAGCGTGTTCGAGCGGAAGGTCAACCATCCCTGATAGATCGCGCCAAGCCTCGCCTGTCGGCGGGTCTGGGGCGCGTCTGACAGAAGCCATGTGCGTGTAGTCATCTCGGTCATTTCGCCCTCGGGTCCAGGACGCGGTAGAGGATGTCGGAAAGCAGGTTCAGCAAGACGAAACAGGTCCCGACTAGGACGGTCCCGCCAAGGACGGCGTTCATGTCGCCTGCGAGCAGCGCCTTGGTGATGTATTGCCCGATGCCGGGCCAGCTGAAGACGATCTCAGTCAGCACCGAACCTTCGAGAAGCGAGCCGAAGCTCAGCGCGATAACGGTGATGAGCGGCACGAAGATGTTGCGGAACGCATGCCCCCAGACCACGCGGCGTTCGCTCAGGCCCTTGACACGAGCGGTGGTCACATATTCCGCCGAAAGCTGTTCCAGCATGAAGCTGCGCGTCATGCGGCTGATATAGGCAAGGCTGAAATAGCCAAGCAGACTTGCAGGCAGGATGATATGGCTGAAGGCATCGCGAAACGCGCCCCAGTCACCGGCGAGGATGCTGTCGATCAGGATCATTCCCGTCACGCTCGGTACCATGCCGTCATAGATGATGCCCTGCCGCCCCGGCCCGCCAACCCAGCCGAGCATGCCGTAGAACAGCAAAAGCCCCATGAGCCCGAGCCAGAATATCGGCATCGAATAACCGACCAGCGCGACGACGCGCGCGATCTGGTCGATCCAGCCGCCCCTGCGGGCAGCGGCAACGACGCCCAGCGGCACCCCCACGAAGACCCCGATCAGCGTGCCCAGCAGGGCCAGTTCGAAGGTCGCCGGAAAGACGCGCCTGAGATCATCCGTCACCTGGTGGCCGGTCGAGATCGAACGGCCAAAGTCACCACGCAGGACTTCGCCCATGTAGCGCAGGAACTGTTCCCAGATAGGCCGATCGAGACCCATGGCCTGATAGGCCGCGTCATATTGGGCCTGGGTGGCACGCTCGCCGACAACCTTCAGCACCGGATCGATCGGCATGACGCGGCCAATGATGAAGGTCACCAGCAGCAGGCCCAGCAAGGTCAGCCCAAGCGATAGCGCAACGCCGCCGATGCTTCTGGCCCGTTTACGAAAAAGGGCGCGCCGAACTCCGGGCGCGCCGCCTCCTGCCGGTGGCAGGTTTCCCTGCCCCGGCGCTTTGACCATTTCGGTATCGGTCACAAATCAGTCCTTCGTGACCTGGCGGTAGAAGACCGAACTGACCGCCCCACCGGCATTCCAGTTCTTGACGTTCTTTTGCAGGCCGGCCTGTTCGATGCGCTGGAACAACGGGATGATCGGCGCGATGTCGCGAAATTCCTTCTGGATATCGAGATACATCTGGACGCGCTTGTCGGTATCGCCTTCGATGGTGGCCGCAATCGTCGCCTTGTTCATGTCATCCGGCACGGCCCAAGCGTTGCGCCATGCGAGATAGGACAGCTTCGCGTCATCCGCGTTGTTCGGATTGTAGGCAAAGGTCGACGCGTTCGTGTTCGGGTCGGCATAGTCCGGCCCCCATTCGCCGATGAAGATCGGAACCTGGCGCGCCCGATATGAATCGAGAACCTGCGCGCCCGTCATCTGCTGGATTTCCAGTGTCAGGCCGGCCTGTGCCATCGAGGCCTGCAGGGTCTGTGCCACGTCGACATATTCGCGGATGTCACGAACCGCAGTCTTCACCGTGCCCGAAGTAATTCCAGCGTCGGACAGGATCTGTTTTGCTTTCTCTACATCATAGGTCCAGGGATTTTCGTCCGAGGCACCAAGATAGCCCTCGGGCAGGAAGTTCTGGTGCGTCTTGAACTGGCCCTTGAGGAAGCTGTTCTCCATTCCCGAATAATCGACGAGATATTTCATCGCCTCGACGACTTCGGGCTTCGACAGCAGCGGATCTTTCTGGTTCAGACCCATATAGAGGATCCGTCCGCGCGGCTCGGTCCCGACGGTCAGTTCGTCATTGCCCGAAATCCCATCCACATCCGTCGGGGTCAGGTTCCGGGCCACGTCGATATCGCCCTGCTCAAGCAAAAGGCGCTGTGCGCTGCTTTCCTGAACATGACGCACGATGACACGCTTCATCGCCGGAGCGCCCTGCCAGTATTCCTCGTAGGCAGTCAGCTGGACCGCTTCGTTCGGACGCCATGCCTGAAGGGTGTAGGGGCCTGACCCCGCTTCATTGGTCGACAGCCAGGTATTGCCGAAGTCTTCGCCTTCCGCATGGCCCATGACGGTTTCCTTGTCGACGACCGAAGCCACGTTCGAGGCAAGGCAGTTCAGCACGAAAGACTGAGCATAGGGCTGATCAAGCTTCAGAATGACCTTGTTGCCATCGAAGCTGACCATTTCATCCACGTTTTCCGGGGTGAAACCGAACTGGTTCAGGATGAAGGCGGGCGACTTGTTCAGCTTGACCGCCCGCTGCAATGACCAGGCCGCGTCCTCGGCCCGGACGGGATTGCCCGAATGAAACGTCACGCCGTCCCGAACCATCAGGGTGATGGTCTTGCCGTCGTCGCTGACCTCCCAGCTTTCGGCGAGACTCGGTTTGAAGCCGGCCTCAAGATCCATCGGATCGAAATCCACGAGACGGTCGTATAGGTTGTTGTCGACGTCATTTCCCGAAAATTCAAAGCTTTGGGCAGGGTCGAGACTGATGATGTCGTCGATTTGTGCCGCCACGACCAGCGTGTCGGCCGGGGTTTCGGCAAATGCGGCAGGAGCAAGCGAAACGGCAGTCGCAAGCAAGAGCGCGCGAAGCGAAAGGTGGTGCATTTTCTTTTCCCTGTTGTCGCGCCCCGTTCGAACGGGCGCTTGAATGGAAGGAGATTGGCGGGAAGTTTCGCGTCGGGCAAGCCCTCTCTCGAGCGATGGGCCTGCAATGGCCCGACAGAGCAGGCCGGAACAGGAGCATGGCGTGTTCGGGCTTGCACAATCAGCCCTGCTCCTTCATCTCGGGATCCGAGGAGCGAACATGGACAAACCCGCACTGCCCGAGCGCCCGAATTGGCGGGACGAGGCCGACAGGCTCGGCTTTACCTTCGCCGACATGAACGGCGCGCCCTATTGGGACGAAACCAGCGCCTATCGGTTCACGCTGCGCGAGATCGAAGAAGACATCGAAAATCCGTCGACCGAATTGCATGCCATGTGCCGCGAGGCCGTCGCGAACGTGATTTCCAGCGAAGAATGGATGGAGCGTTTGGCAATTCCATCCGAACATCGCGATTTCATCGCCACGAGTTGGAAGCGGAATGATCCCGAACTCTACGGGCGACTCGACCTGGCCTATGACGGCAGTGGGCCTGCGAAGCTGCTGGAATACAATGCAGACACCCCCACCTCGCTTTACGAATCGGCTTCCTACCAGTGGCTCTGGTTCGAGGAGCAGCAAAAGCGATCTGTGCTGAGCGCCGATGCCGACCAGTTCAACGGCATTCACGAAGCGCTCGTGGCCCGTTTCTCCACGATCTGCGAGCCAGGCGAGGATGTCCATTTCGCAGCCGACGCGAGCAACCCCGAGGAATATGCTACTGTCGAAACCCTCGCCTGGGCCGCTCGCGAAGCCGGGCTCGGGGCGCATTTCTGCGATCTCGCCCAGATCGGCCTGACGGAGGAAGGCCAGTTTGCCGACGAACAGTCGCGAGTGATCGGCACGCTCTTCAAGCTTTATCCTTGGGAAGACATGCTGCGTGATGAGTTCGCGACCCATCTCGGCCCGTCGGGCACACGCTTCATCGAGCCGCCATGGAAGGCGCTGCTGTCGAACAAGGGGCTCCTGCCCTTGCTATGGGACATGTTTCCGGGCCATCCGAACCTTCTCCCCGCCTTCTTCCTCGAAGATGTTCGCGACGCACTGGCCGGCGGAAGCCCCTCGCCATCGATCGCGGCTGCTTTTGCAGCGGCCCGTGATCAGCTTGCAGCGGGGCATGTCACGAAGCCGATCTTTTCGCGCGAAGGAGCTGGTGTCACGATCTATGAGCGGGGTCACGCGACGGCCTTCACGCGCGACGACAGCTATTCGCACCATCCAATGATCCTGCAGGCGCTTGCACCTATGCCGGAATTTGGCGGTTTCCACCCCGTCATCGGCGCCTGGATCGTGGGCGAAACGTGCTGCGGCATCGGGTTGCGCGAAGATCGCGCCCGCATCACCCACAACATGTCGCGCTTCAAGCCGCATTTCATCGAAGGATAGCCGAAGATGACACGCAAACGTTCACGCCATGTCGCGCTGGTCCTGGCTGGAACCGCCACTCTGGCCCTGGCAGGCTGCAAGGACGACCGGGTCGAAGCCCAGGCCTTCCCCGATCTCGACAGTTGCATCGCCGCAAGCCAGGAAAACGGCCTCTGGTTCACCGAAGACGATTGCCGCAAGAATTTCGCGGCGGCGCAGAAGGATTTCGTCGAAACCGCCCCGCGTTACGCATCGAAGGAGCTTTGCGAACAGGAACACGGCGCGGGGAATTGCGGCGACGATCCGGCAGCTCAGCAGTCGGGCGGGGGCTTTTCCTTCATGCCCCTTCTGATGGGCTACATGATGGGCTCGATGATGTCGCGCGGGGGCGGGATCTTTTCCCAGCCCATGGTCCGAAGCGCGAATGGCAGCTACACCACGCCGCGGGGCGAGCAGAGTTTTGCGAACAATTCCGGCAAGGGAAAGGTGTCCCCCCAGACGTTCCAGAGGGCGCCGACAACCCTCGGCAAACCGCCGATGACAGCCGCGCAGGTCAACCAGCGGGGCGGATTCGGCGCGAGCTCGACAGCGCGTCCCGCCGCCGGTGGCAGCCGGTCGATGGGCGGCTAAGCCGCAATGATCGCGACCGCTAACGCTAACGGCCGATCTTGAACCTGCGGCTGGAAAAGCGCAGTCTGCCGCCAAATTCTTTTCTTTCCCAAGGACAGCCCCATGACGCCCGAGATCCAGTCGCAGAAAAGCCGCGCCCTTTGCGAACTTGCCCCCGTCATTCCGGTTCTGGTCGTGTCCGATGCTTCGCGGGCCGAGGGATTGGCGAGTGCACTTGTCGCCGGCGGGCTTCCGGTGCTTGAAGTGACCCTCCGCACCCCGGCAGCGCTCGACGTGATCCGGGAAATGTCCAAGGTCGCGGGGGGGCATGTCGGCGCTGGCACCGTGCTTAGCCCCGATGACGCGAAGCGGGCAAAGGATGCGGGCGCAAGTTTCGCAGTAGCGCCCGGCGCAACGGACCGGCTGGTTCATGCCTGCGAGGAGATTGGTCTGCCACTTCTGCCTGGCGCCGTCACGGCGTCCGAGGTGATGCGGGCAATGGAATACGGCTATTCGATGCTGAAATTCTTTCCGGCCGAGGCCGCTGGCGGCGCGAAATCGCTCAAGGCGCTTGCGGGGCCCCTGCCCCAGGTCAGCTTCTGCCCGACGGGTGGCGTGACGCCCACCAATGCGGCAGACTATCTTGCCCTGCCCAATGTCATCTGCGTGGGTGGTAGCTGGATCTCGCCAGATGCGGATGTGGCCGCCGGCAACTGGCAAGCGATCGAACAGCGCGCGCGGGAGGCCGCATCCCTTCGATGACGGACGTGGCGGAGGTCATGCAGCACCGTCGCGCCTGGCGCAATATCGTCGTTCTTATCGTCGCGCAGGCTACGCTCGGTGCGCAGCTTTCGATGATCTTCATCGTCGGTGGCCTGACCGGCCAGATGCTGAGCCCGAACCCCTGCATCGCGACGCTACCATTGTCGATGCTCGTTCTTGGCTCTGCCCTTTCGGCACGACCGCTGGCGGGTTTCATGGCCCGCCATGGCAGACGTGCAGGGTTTCTGCTTGCCTGCGCCATTTCTGCACTTGGCGCCGGGCTTGCCGCCTGGTCGATGATTTCGGGCAATTTCTGGCTGTTCACGCTAAGCGGTCTGTTCACCGGCGCCTACATGGCCGCGCAGGGCTTCTTCCGATTTGCCGCAACGGATTGCGCTCCTCCCGAGATGCAATCGCGCGCAATCTCATGGGTGCTGGCGGGTGGGCTTGTGGCGGCCTTCACCGGCCCTGCGCTGGTGCGCATGACTGCCGAACTGACCGCAGTGCCCTTTCTTGCCACCTATGCCACGATCGTCGGATTGAACCTGCTTGCGCCGATCATTTTCGCCTTTCTCGACATCCCGAAGCCCGCTTCGCGGGCGCATGATTCTCCGCGCGGGCGCAGTTTCGGCGAGTTGAGCCGCGATCCGCAAATCCTCGTCGCAGTAATATGTGCGATGGTGTCCTACGCGCTGATGAATCTGGTGATGACCTCGGCCCCGCTCGCGATCGTGGGTTGCGGCTTTCACACTTCTGACGCTGCAAACATCGTGTCGGGCCATGTGCTTGCCATGTTCGCCCCTTCATTCTTCACCGGACACTTGATCGCACGGTTCGGGGCCTCACGGATCGTCATGCTGGGTCTGGTGATCCTTGCGGGTGCGGGGGCAGTCGCTCTGTCGGGCGTCGAACTCACGCATTTCTATGCCACGATGATCCTCCTCGGGCTTGGCTGGAACTTCGGCTTCATCGGCGCGACCTCGATGCTGACCCGCGCCTATCGCCCCGAAGAACGGGAACGCGTCCAGGGCCTGAACGATGCTGCCGTGTTTGGCGGCGTGTTCCTTGCCTCGCTTTCGTCGGGTGGGCTCATGAACTGCATGGGCGGTTCCGCGCAAACCGGCTGGAGCGCCGTGAACCTTGCCATGTTGCCCTTCCTCGTTCTCGCCGGCGGGGCGCTGCTGTGGCTGATGCTGCGCCCCCGAAGGCTGGCCAACTGAGCCATCCTTCGGTCAGCGGATCAGAACAGCGACTTCTGTCCGCCGCTCGGAGAGTCTTTCCGGGTCGAGGATCGCGAAGGCGGGCCTTCCGGCCGCGCGCCAATTCTGCCATCCGCGAACTCGATTTCGAATCGCGGCGTTTGCTGGGCCTCCTGCGCGGTGGTGACAAGCCCGCCGGAGGCATGGACGACCGCAAACCCGCGGCGCAATGTCTCGGTATAGCCCAGGGTCTGACGCAGTCGGTCGATACGTTCCAGCAAGTCGCGACGCGGCGCGAGGATACGCGCCCGGGCCGCGTCGAGACGGCGTGCAAGCACAGCCACCGCCACCCGGTCGCGCTGGGTGTTGCGCGCGGCGTCGGCAAGCATCCGCGTCCGGGCGCGGACCAGACGCGCGCCCAGTTCCTCGAACCGATCGCGACGGCGCGCGACATCGCGAACAAGGACTAGCGGCAGGCGGCGGGACTGCTCATCCAGGCGTTCGCGGCGGTTGCGCATATTACCGCGCAAGGAAGACAGCGAAAGCGGCAACGCATTCAGACGCTCACGCCGCATCCGTACGAAGCCGCGCAGGGCAGGTTCGAGCCGCTCGCCAATCAGGTCGAAGCGCTGGCGCGCGGGTGCTGTCAGAGCCTGTGGGCGCCCTAGTGCCCGGGCCAGATCCGTCAGTCGCTGGCGCTGGCGTTGATGCTGCGACTGACTCGCGCGGATCATGCGCGCAGCACTTTCATTCAAGCGCGCCGCCAGTTCTGCCCGAACGGGAACCGCGATCTCGGCAGCGGCGGTCGGGGTCGGTGCACGCCGGTCCGAGGCAAAATCAATAAGCGTGGTATCCGTCTCGTGACCCACGGCCGAGATCAGGGGAATCCGGCTTGCCGCCGCAGCGCGCACCACGGATTCTTCGTTGAAGCCCCAAAGATCCTCGAGGCTGCCCCCGCCACGCGCCACGATGATCAGGTCAGGGCGCGGAATAACCCCTGCCGGATCAAGCGCGTTGAACCCCTGGATCGCGGCCGTGACCTGAGGCGCGCAAGCCTCGCCCTGTACCGCGACGGGCCAGATCACCACGCGGGTCGGAAAGCGATCACGCAGCCTGTGCAGGATGTCGCGGATCACGGCGCCCGAGGGAGAGGTGACAACCCCGATCACCCGAGGTAAATAAGGCAGCGCCCGCTTGCGGGTTTCGTCGAAAAGCCCTTCGGCGGCCAGTGCCTTGCGGCGTTTTTCCAGCATCATCATCAGCGCGCCTGCACCGGCGGGCTCGATTTCGTCGACAATCAGCTGGTATTTCGACTGGCCCGGAAAGGTGGTGAGGCGGCCGGTGGCGATGACCTCGATCCCCTCTTCCGGGCGTGTCGCGAGCCGCGCCGCCTGCCCTTTCCAGGTCACTGCCGCGATCACGGAACGATCGTCCTTGAGATCGAAATAGAGATGCCCCGAACCTGGGCGCGACACGCGACCGATCTCGCCGCGCACGCGAACACGGCCGAACTCCCCTTCGAGAACGCGTTTGACCGCCCCCGAAATCTCGGAAACCGTATATTCATGCGCATTGTTGCCCGCGGGCTCGTCTTCGAACAGTTCCATGCCATCGGTTCTGGCCCGCCCTGCCGACGGGTTCAAGGGAAGTTTCGGATTGATCCCGAGCAGGCCAGTTTCTATGAGGCGCCTGTAACCAGCAAAGGGGCCTGCGCATGAATATCCTGATCCTCGGCAGTGGCGGACGCGAACATGCGCTGGCTTGGGCAATTCGGCAAAACCCGAAATGCGACCGGCTGTTCGTTGCGCCGGGCAACGCGGGGATGGAGCCCCTGGCAGAGCTGGCCGATCTTGACATCCTGTCGGGCAGCGCCGTGATCGGCTTCTGCGAGGAAAATGCGATCGACCTCGTTGTGATCGGACCAGAAGCGCCGCTTGCCGCGGGCGTGGCAGATGACCTGCGTGCGGCGGGTATCCTCGCCTTTGGACCTTCGGCCGCCGCAGCACGGCTTGAAGCCTCGAAAAGCTTCACCAAGGAAATCTGCGATGCCTGCGCCGCACCCACGGCTGCCTGGGCGCGCTTTGATGCCGCTGAGCCAGCGCGTTCCTATATTGCCGAAAAGGGTGCCCCCATCGTGGTCAAGGCCGATGGTCTCGCGGCCGGCAAGGGCGTGACCGTTGCCATGACCGAAGCCGAGGCGATCGCCGCGATCGACGACGCGTTTGGTGGAGCCTTTGGCGATGCAGGTGCCGAAGTCGTCATCGAGGAGTTCATGTCGGGCGAGGAAGCCAGCTTCTTCATCCTCTGCGATGGCAAGGACTGCCTGCCCATCGGCACGGCTCAGGACCACAAGCGGGTGGGCGACGGCGATACTGGCCCGAATACCGGGGGGATGGGCGCTTATTCCCCTGCCCCGATTCTCTCGCAGGAAATTCAGGACGCGGTCATGGCCGAGATTGTCCGCCCGACAGTGGTCGAAATGGCGCGGCGCGGCACGCCCTTCCAGGGGATACTATATGCCGGTCTGATGATCGAGAACGGCCGCGCGCGGCTGGTGGAATACAATGTCCGCTTCGGCGACCCTGAATGCCAGGTGCTGATGATGCGCCTGGGCGCTCAGGCGCTTGACCTCATCCTTGCCTGCGCCGAAGGGCGTCTGGCAGAAACTGCCGTGACCTGGGCCGATGACCACGCGCTGACGGTTGTCATGGCCGCCAAGGGCTATCCCGGCAGCTACGAGAAGGGCAGCGAAATAGCCAATCTCGAGACCGTGGCCGAAGATTCCGCTCATATGGTTTTCCACGCCGGAACCACGCGCAAGGACGGCAGGATCGTCGCAAACGGCGGTCGGGTCCTTGCGGCAACCGGCCGGGGCGCGACACTGGCCGAAGCCCACGCCCGCGCATATGAACTCGCCGACGGGATCGAATGGTCGGGCGGCTTCTACAGGCGCGACATAGGCTGGCGCGCCCTTTGAGCCCGCGCAGAGACGGGCTTTCATCCATGGTTTTCCCAGGACGGGCGGCGCATCGTTGCGCCGTCTTTTCGCTTGGCGCGACAGAAAATTGCTGACCAAGCGTGATTTCGGTCTTTTCAAGTCCTTCCAGCCGGCCTTATAGTCCGCGCCATGACTCGGACGCGACACATCGCCACTGCTCGGGACGCGCAAATCGGCGCGCGTTTCTCCGTGAGCCTCCGCGGTCTCCTCCTTCTTACGCTGCGCTGAGCGGGTCTCCGGGCCGCCGCTCAGTTTGGTTCGCGCCCGGACCTGAACAGCGAAAGAAGGATTCCCCGACATGACCGACAAGAACCGAGTTGTGATCTTTGACACCACACTGCGCGACGGCGAGCAATCGCCCGGCGCAACCATGACCCATGCCGAAAAGCTGGAAATCGCCCAGATGCTGGACGAGATGGGTGTCGACATCATCGAGGCCGGCTTCCCGATTGCCTCGGAAGGCGACTTCGCTGCGGTCAGCGAGATCGCCAAACAGGCAAAGAACGCCGTGATCTGCGGCCTGGCACGCGCCCAGCTGCCCGATATCGACCGCTGCTGGGAGGCCGTGAAGCACGCCCGCCAGCCGCGCATCCATACCTTCATCGGCACATCGCCGCTGCATCGCGCCATTCCCAATCTGGATATGGACCAGATGGCTGAGCGCATCCACCAGACCGTGACGCACGCACGCAACCTGTGCGATAACGTGCAATGGTCGCCGATGGACGCGACCCGGACCGAGCATGACTACCTGTGCCGCGTGGTCGAGATCGCGATCAAGGCCGGCGCCACGACGATCAACATCCCCGATACCGTGGGCTATACCGCACCGCGCGAATCCGCCGCTCTGATCCAGATGCTGCTGGAACGCGTGCCGGGCGCGGATGACATCATCTTCGCCACGCATTGCCATAACGATCTGGGCATGGCGACCGCGAACAGCCTTGCAGCCGTTGAAGCAGGCGCGCGCCAGATCGAATGCACGATCAACGGCCTGGGCGAGCGCGCGGGCAACACCGCGCTGGAAGAGGTCGTCATGGCCCTGAAGGTGCGCCATGACATCATGCCCTATGACACCGGCATCGACACGACCAAGATCATGGGCATCTCGCGCCGCGTGAGCCAGGTCTCGGGCTTTGCGGTCCAATTCAACAAAGCGATCGTGGGAAAGAACGCCTTCCTGCACGAATCCGGCATCCATCAGGATGGCGTGCTGAAGAATGTCGAAACTTTCGAGATCATGCGCCCCGCCGATATCGGCCTGAACGAGGCCAATATCGTTCTGGGTAAGCATTCGGGCCGCGCGGCACTGCGCTCAAAGCTGCATGATCTGGGCTACGAGGTGGGCGACAACCAACTGAAGGATGTCTTCGTGCGCTTCAAGGCGCTCGCGGACCGCAAGAAGGAAGTCTATGACGACGATCTCGTCGCGCTGATGCAGGACAGTGCCGCCAATACCGAAAACGACTATCTGCAGGTGAAGCACCTGCGCGTGGTCTGCGGCAGCGACGGGCAATCGGCTGACCTCACCATGATCGTCGGCGGCGAGGAAAAGACCGTCCATGCGACGGGCGACGGACCTGTTGATGCCTGCTTCAACGCCGTGAAGGCGATCTGGCCGCATCAGGCCGTGCTGCAACTCTATCAGGTCCATGCGGTCACCGAGGGCACGGACGCACAGGCGACCGTCAGCGTCCGCATGGAGGAAGAGGGCCGCATCGCCACCGGCCAGGCCGCCGATACCGACACGATCCTGGCGAGCGTCAAGGCCTATGTCGGCGCGCTGAACCGCCTCAAGGTCCGCCGCGAGATGGTGGGCGAAGGCGCCGACGCGAAACAGGTCAGCATGTATTCGCATTAGGCGATTCCGTAACGGGTTTCGAACAGGGCGGCCCGATGGGTCGCCCTTTGTCGGTCGAGGGCGTCCGCAAAGTTCCGCGCATAGTCAGAAACGTCTGGATTGAGTCAGCCGGTTCGATAAGTTACGGCACAATGTTGCTGCGGCGGCCTTGTCACGATCGAAGTTTCGGCCATCGCGTCATCTGGCAGACAGCTACGAAATTCCGGGTTTTCCCGGATGGAATGCCAGCCTATATGGAGCCATTCCACGGCGGGGCGACTCGTCGCGGCAATGGGACAATGGCCGTCGGCAAAACGACGGCAAAGCGGCCGTCATGGCAGGGACGGCAGAAGGGATATTCACATGGCCTTTGGCGGGTTGTTTTCCACCGACATCGCGATCGACCTCGGCACCGCGAACACGCTGGTCTATGTCAAGGGCAAGGGGATCATCCTGAATGAGCCCTCAGTCGTCGCCTATCACGTCAAGGATGGCAAGAAGCAGGTCCTGGCCGTTGGCGAGGATGCCAAGCTGATGCTCGGCCGTACGCCCGGCAGCATCGAGGCGATCCGCCCGATGCGCGAAGGCGTCATCGCGGATTTCGACAGCGCCGAGGAAATGATCAAGCACTTTATCAAGAAGGTGTTTCGTCGCACGACCTTCTCGAAGCCGAAGATCATCGTCTGCGTCCCGCATGGCGCGACCCCGGTCGAGAAACGCGCGATCCGCCAGTCGGTGCTTTCGGCCGGCGCGCGCAAGGCCGGCCTGATCGCCGAGCCGATCGCCGCGGCCATCGGCGCGGGCATGCCGATCACCGAACCCACCGGCAGCATGGTCGTCGATATCGGCGGCGGCACCACGGAAGTGGCGGTCCTGTCGCTCGGCGACGTGGTCTATGCGCGTTCGGTTCGCATCGGCGGCGACCGCATGGATGACGCGCTGATCAACTACCTGCGCCGCAACCACAACCTGCTGATCGGCGAATCGACCGCCGAGCGCGTCAAGACCCAGATCGGCACCGCCCGCATGCCCGATGACGGCCGTGGCGCGACCATCATGGTGCGTGGCCGCGACCTGCTGAACGGGATCCCCAAGGAAATGGAGATCACCCAGGCCATGGTCGCCGAGGCGCTGGCCGAACCGGTGCAGCAGATCTGCGAGGCCGTCATGGTCGCGCTGGAAGCCACGCCTCCGGACCTGGCCGCCGACATCGTCGATCGCGGCGTCATGCTGACCGGCGGCGGCGCGATGCTGGGCGATCTGGACCTTGCACTGCGCGAGCAGACCGGGCTCTCGATCACGCTGGCGGATCAGCCGATGAGCTGCGTGGCGCTCGGCACCGGCAAGGCGCTGGAATTCGAGAAGCAGCTGCGCCACGTCATCGATTACGACAGCTGATCGGGACAGGCTGTGGCACGCAAGGGCCCAGATTACGCGGCTCCGGTCCGGCGCATCCTCGTTTCGCTTTTGGTCATCGCCCTGCTCGGCATCTTCCTTTTCTGGCAGATCGACAGCCCCCGGGCCGAGCGGTTGCGCGCGATTGTCATCGACAGGTTCGTGCCTGGCTTTGAATGGGTCATGGCCCCGGTGACACGGCTGAGCCGCATGGTCGCCGGCTTCGAATCCTATTCGCGCCTATACGAGCAGAACCAGGAACTGCGCCGCGAGCTGCAGAAGATGTCGGCCTGGAAAGAGGCTGCCGTCCAGCTTGAACAGGAAAACGCCAAGCTTCTGTCGCAGAACAGCGTCAGGATCGATCCCGCGCTGACCTCGGTTTCGGGCGTGGTGCTGACCGATAGCGGCACTGCATTCCGGCAATCCGTCCTGCTCAATGTGGGAGCGCGCGATGGCATCCTGGATGGCTGGGCGACGATGGACGGGCTTGGCCTTGTGGGCCGGATCTCGGGTGTGGGCGAAAGCACGAGCCGCGTGATGCTGCTTACCGATCCGTCCAGCAGGATCCCTGTCACCATCCAGCCGTCAGGCCAGCATGCATTGCTCAGTGGGGACAACACCTCATTTCCGGCGCTCGACTTCATCGAAAGTCCTGAAAACCTGCGCCCAGGGGATCGCGTCGTGAGTTCCGGCGATGGAGGCGTATTTCCGCCCGGGCTTCTGGTCGGGCAGGTCGCGCAGGCAAGCGATGGCAGGTTGAGGGTCAGGCTTGCGGCGGATTACGGGCGGCTTGAATTCCTGCGCGTTCTTCGAAGCCATCCTTCGGAACGACTGGCCGATACGGGGCTGCTTATCCCGCCGCCTCCGGCGGAGTTCATCGGACCGCCGCTGCCACCAACTATTGATATCGACCCCGCTGTAGCCGCACAACGCGCCGTCAACGCGGCCGAGGACGGAGCCGAGGCCGGAAATGATTGAAACGGCCCGGCGCAAGCGGCTTGCCGGGCGCGGTCTCTTTATCGTGCTTTTCCTCGCGATCCTGTTCCTGCGCCTGATGCCGCTCAATCCCGGGCAGGTGGTCTGGCCTGGGCCGGACATCTCGCTTTGCCTCACCCTTGCCTGGGTGCTTCGACGCCCCGACCATGCGCCCGTCCTGATCATCGCCCTGCTCTTCCTGATCGAGGACATCATGCTGTTCAGGCCGCTGGGTCTCTGGACGGCGATCGTCGTGATGGGCAGCGAGGCCGCACGTTCGCGCGAGTTGCGTTGGCGCGAGCTGCCGTTCATGGTTGAATGGTTGCGGGTGGCCATGCTGATGGCGATGCTGATGCTGGGATACCGGATCGTGCTTGCGGTCTTTTTCCTGCCGATGCCTCCGCTGGGTCAGGTGATCCTGCAATTCATCGCCACGACGGCCGCCTATCCGATCGTCGTCGGACTGCTGCGCTGGCCCCTTGGCCTGCGACGCGGACTGTCGGAAGCTGACACGAGGTATCGCTGAACCATGCGCAAGTCGCAAAAGGAAATTGCCGAAAGCAGCCGCCTGATTTCGCGTCGGGTGCTTTTGCTTGGCGTCATCCAGGCCGCGGTGATCAGTACGCTTGGGCTCAAGCTGCGCTCGATGCAGCTCGAACATGCCGAAGAATACCGGATGCTGTCCGACGGCAACTCGATCAAGATCCGACTTCTGCCGCCTGCGCGCGGCCTTATCCTTGATCGAAACGGCACCATCATCGCGGGAAATGAACAGAACTATCGCGTGACACTGACGCGCGAGGATGCGGGCGACGTCTCGGCCGTAGTGGCGCGGATGCGCCGGATCATTCCGATGAGCGACAGGCAGGCCGCCGAACTTCTGGCCGAGATCCGGCGTCGCAGTGCGGTAACACCTGTTATGGTGGCCGACCGCCTGACATGGCAGGAATTCTCGTCGATCGCGCTCAACGCCCCGGCGCTGCCCGGCGTCACGCCCGAATCCGGGCTTTCCCGCAGCTATCCGCGCGCGGGTGATTTTGCCCATGTCCTTGGATATGTCGGCCCGGTTTCCGATTACGACCTGTCGAAGATCGACAATCCCGACCCGGTGCTTCGCTTGCCCGAATTCCAGCTTGGCAAGGTCGGGATGGAAGCCAAGCTCGAGGAAGAGCTGCGCGGCAAAGCCGGCAACCGCCGCGTCGAGGTCAACAGCGCCGGGCGCGAGATGCGTGAACTTTCCCGTCAGGAAGGTCAGCAAGGCGCGACGGTCCAGACCACGCTCGACGCCCGGCTTCAGAATTTCACCGCGCAGCGGCTGGGGACGGAAAGTGCCGCCGCTGTGGTCATCGACGTGACCAACGGCGATATCGTGGCGATATCATCCTCGCCGGTCTTCGACCCAAACAAGTTCGTTCGCGGCATCAGTTCAAGTGATTACAAGGACCTGATGCAGCACGATCACCGCCCGCTGGCAGACAAGACGGTTCAGGGCGCCTACCCTCCCGGATCGACCTTCAAGATGGTCACGTTGCTTGCCGGGCTTGAATCGGGCGTTATCAACCCTGGCTCAAGGTTCTTCTGCCCAGGCTTCACCCAGCTCGCCGGCCGGCGTTTTCACTGCTGGCGGCGTGGCGGACACGGCACAGTCGATGCGATACGCAGCCTCGAGCAATCCTGCGACGTCTATTACTATGAACTGGCGCAGAAGGTGGGGATCGACCGGATCGCGGCGATGGCGCGTCGCCTGGGCATCGGGGTGCGTCACGACCTGCCGATGTCGGCCATCACCGAGGGCATTGCGCCGGACCGCGCCTGGAAGATGGAGCGCTACCAGCAGGAATGGCAGGTAGGGGATTCCCTTAACGCCTCGATCGGACAAGGTTATGTCCTTGCCTCGCCGCTGCAGCTTGCGGTGATGACGGCCCGCGTCGCGACAGGCAAGGCGGTCATCCCGCGCCTGGTTCGCGCCGTTGACGGGGTCGTCCAGCAGGTGCCCGAATTCGAGGATCTGGGGATCAATCCGCTGAACCTGCGGACTGCCCGGGGTGGGATGGACGCGGTGATGAATGGCACCCACGGCACCGCGCGCCGGGCGCGTATCGTCGCGCCGGAATGGCAGATGGCGGGCAAGACCGGGACCAGCCAGGTTCGCAACATCACGGCCGCCGAACGTGCGCGGGGCGTCATCTCGAACGAGCAACTTCCGTGGAATCGGAGGGACCACGCGCTTTTCGTCTGTTTCGCGCCCTATGACATGCCGCGCTATGCCGTTTCGGTCGTGGTGGAACACGGCGGCGGCGGTTCGGCGGTCGCGGCTCCGATCGCGCGCGACATCCTGCTTTTCGCGCTGGCCGGAGGGCTGCCCCCGCTTTCCGCCTATCCGGACGGCGAACGTGCGAAGGTCGAGGAAATGTGGTCCAAGATGAACCTGATGCCTCCCCTTGCCCCTTCTACGGCTCGCGCCAAGGCCTGACATGAGCTATCTCGATTACACGGTCGAACGCGTCCCGACCGGCTGGCGCAAGATCCTTTACCTGAACTGGCCTCTTGTCTTCCTGGTCACGGCGGTCAGCTGCATCGGCTTCCTGATGCTCTATTCCGTCTCGGGCGGGGATATCGACCGCTGGGCGATGCCGCAGATGGAGCGTTTCGCAGCCGGCATGGCGATCATGTTCGCGCTCGCCTTCGTTCCGATCTGGTTCTGGCGATCAATCGCGGTCGTGGCCTATGTGATCTGTGTCCTGCTTCTGGTGGCGGTGGAACTCATGGGCCATATCGGCATGGGGGCCCAGCGTTGGTTGATCCTTGGCCCGATCCGCATCCAGCCCTCGGAATTGACAAAGATCGCCTTCGTGATGACGCTGGCCGCCTATTACGACTGGCTGCCGATCGAAAAGGTCTCTCGCCCGATATGGGTGCTGATCCCGGTTCTGCTGATCCTGACGCCCACGGCCCTGGTGTTGATGCAGCCAGATCTCGGTACCTCGGTCATGCTGATCGCGGGTGGCGGCATCGTGATGTTCGCGGCCGGGGTCAGCCTTTGGTATTTCGGAGCGGTCATCGCGATTGTCGTCGGACTGGTCACGGCGGTCATGGAAAGTCGTGGAACCGACTGGCAGCTCCTGCACGAGTACCAGTTCAAGCGTATCGACACCTTCCTCGACCCGGGTTCCGACCCGCTGGGGGCGGGCTATAATGTCATGCAGGCGCAGATCGCCCTGGGCTCCGGCGGCTGGTCAGGGCGCGGCTTCATGCAGGGCACGCAATCTCGGCTGAATTTCTTGCCCGAAAAGCACACCGACTTCATCTTCACTTCGCTTGCCGAAGAGTTCGGCTTTGTCGGAGCGGGCACGCTACTGATGCTTTACGTTCTCATTCTGGGTTTCTGCCTGCATTCGGCGCTGACGAACAAGGACAGGTTCGCAAGCCTGTTGACGATCGGCATCGCCGGGACATTCTTCCTTTATTTTTCAATCAACATGGCCACGGTGATGGGAATGCTGCCTGCCAAGGGATCTCCTTTGCCACTGGTCAGTTACGGGGGAACATCGCTCATGATTCTGCTGATGGGTTTCGGCATCCTGCAATCCGCACATGTTCACAGGCCGCGCTGATGCGGGTTCTGTTCGCGGCCCCCACCCGGCTGTGGGATGAATGGGCCCCCGCGCTGCAAGCCGCCTGCCCCGAGATCGAGCTTTGCCGCGACGGCGCTCCGGAAAGCTTCGACGCGCTCATCTATGCGCCCGGCTACCCCGAGGATGGCAGCACGCTTGATTTCAGCCCCTTCGTGAATGCCCGCCTGGTGCAGAGCCTTTGGGCCGGGGTCGAACGCATCGTTACGAACGAGACATTGACGCAGCCGTTGTGCCGCATGGTCGATCCCGGACTGGCCATCGGCATGACGGAATACTGCCTCGGCTGGGCGATGCGTGCCCATCTGGGCATGGACAGCCAGTTGCAGGACGGCGTCTGGCGGAACGAACTGGTCCCGCCCCTGGCCTCGGAACGCGGGATCACGGTTCTGGGCATGGGCGAACTGGGGCGATCGGTCGCCGGCACGCTTGCACGGCTGGGCTTCCGCGTCACCGGTTGGTCGCAATCCGGTCGCCCCGTGGAGGGCATCGAGGTGCTTCCCGGCGATCGTCTGGGCGACGCGCTCTCCCGTGCCGAGATCCTGATTTGCCTTCTGCCGGACACCGCTGAGACGCGCGGCCTTATGAACGCAAGGACCCTTTCCTTGCTGCCCGAAGGTGCGACCCTGATCAATGCCGGACGCGGGACGCTGATCGACGAAGGCGCGTTGATCGAAGCGCTGGAGGCAGGCAGACCCGGCCATGCCGTGCTGGATGTCTTCCAGATCGAGCCGCTGCCGGCGGACCATCCGTTTTGGTCCCATGCTCGCGTCACGGTGACATCGCATATCGCCGCAGATACCCGCCCGACCACGGCTGCGACAGTCGCGGCAGAAAACCTGCGACGCGCGATGCGGGACGAGCCGCTCTTGCACCGCGTCGACCGGGCACGTGGATACTGACACACACAACCGGCGACGCATGGCTTGCCTCGTTGGGAATCCAAATCAATAATGCGTTTTCAGAGCTTAGATGAACGGCCTCGCGCCAAGGGAGTGACGCATGGTGATGACCCCAGTACTTCTGGCCGGCGGATCGGGCACGCGGCTTTGGCCGGTTTCGCGCAAGAGCTTCCCGAAGCAATTCGTTCCCCTGGTTGGCGACGAAACGCTTTTCCAGGCCTCTGCCCGCAGGTTGGCTGGCCCACGTTTCGGCGCACCACTGGTCATGACGAATGCCGATTTCCGATTCATCGTCTCCGAGCAGCTGGCCGCTATCGGCATCACGCCATCGGCCATCCTCATCGAACCCTCCGGGCGCAACACCGCACCAGCGATCCTTGCAGCCGCATTGAGTGTCGCCGAAAAGGACCCTGATGGCCTGTTGCTGGTCGCCCCATCAGATCACGTCGTCCCGGACGCCGAGGCCTTTGGCCGCGCTGTCGAACT
This sequence comes from Paracoccus sp. MBLB3053, assembly GCF_031822435.1. Taxonomy (NCBI): domain Bacteria; kingdom Pseudomonadati; phylum Pseudomonadota; class Alphaproteobacteria; order Rhodobacterales; family Paracoccaceae; genus Paracoccus; species Paracoccus aurantius. The sequence continues at coordinate 2,459,839 of NZ_JAVQLW010000001.1, forward strand.
GGGCACCCCGGCTGCGAAAGCCGGGCGGATCGTGACCTTCGGCATTACGCCGACGCGCCCAGAAACCGGCTATGGATATATGGAGGCCGAAACCTCGGGCGAAGGCCCGGTGGTGCTGAAACGCTTCGTCGAAAAGCCCGATCTCGCGACCGCAAACGAGATGATTTCCCAGGGGAACTTCCTTTGGAATGCGGGGATCTTCCTGTTTTCGGCGCGGACCATGATCGACGCGTTCCGCGCTCATGCCCCCGAATTTCTTGAACCAGTTCAGCAGGCACTGGGAGAGGCGCGCACCGACCTTGGCTTCCTGCGTATCGCACCGGGCCCCTGGGACACGCTTCCAGATGTGTCGATCGATTATGCGGTTCTGGAAAAGGCGGACAATCTTTCGGTCGTGCGCTTCTCGGGCCATTGGTCGGATCTGGGCGGATGGGATGCGGTCTGGCGCGAAGCGCAGGAGGATGCACCCGCCGAAGGCGGCAACGTCACGGACGGGCATTCAACGGCGATCGATTGCGAAAACGTCCTTCTGCGTTCGCAGGACGAAGGGGTCGAGGTCGTCGGCATCGGCCTGAAGGACGTCATGGTCGTCTCGACCAATGACGCCGTGCTTGTCGCCGGGATGGATCGCGCCCAGGATGTCCGCAAGGCGGTATCCGCTCTGAAGGCAAAGGGCGCGCGACAGGCTGAAATTTTCCTGCGCGATCATCGTCCCTGGGGATGGTTCGAGACGCTTGCATTGGCCGACCGGTTCCAGGTCAAGCGAATCGTCGTCAATCCCGGTGCGGCCCTGTCGCTGCAATCCCACTTTCACCGCTCGGAACATTGGATCGTGGTCAGCGGAACGGCTCGGGTCACTGTCGATGAAACCGTGACGCTGGTGACCGAAAACCAGTCGATCTACGTCCCGCTGGGTGCCGTCCACCGCATGGAAAATCCAGGCAAGGTTCCGATGGTATTGATCGAGGTTCAGACCGGCGCCTATCTGGGTGAGGACGATATCGTTCGCTACGAGGATGTCTATTCGCGAGAATGAGGCAGCAGCAGACGACGGAACAGCAGGTCCAGAAAGACCTCGGCCTCGGCATAGGGATCGTGATCGGGACCAAGAACCGCCCGCACCTGGACTTCGAAATCGGCGTAATGCTGGGTCAATGCCCAGATCGAGAACAGAAGGTGATGGGGGGCGACCTGCGCAATCAGTCCCTCTGAAATCCAACGGCCGATAAGAGCCGATTTTTCATCGACAAGCTGGCGCAACTCACCGCCCAGGATCGGTTCGAGACGCGGCGCTCCCTGCAGGACCTCATTGGCAAAGAGACGGCTTTCCTGCGGGAAATCCCGCGACATCTCAAGTTTGCGTCGGGCATAGGCAAGGATCTGGTCGGCCGGGTCGCCTTCTGCCTGCAAATCCCGCAGCGGCTGCAACCACATGTCCAGCAGACCCCGCAGCAATTCGCTGTGAATCGCGTCCTTAGACTGAAAATAATAAAGGACATTCGGCTTCGACAGACCGGCCGCATCCGCGATCTGGTCGATCGTTGTTCCTGCGAAGCCGCGTGCCGAAAATTCACGCAACGCCGCGGTCATGATCGCTTCGCGGTTCTTTTTCTGGATACGGCTCTGTCGGCGCGGCTTTTCCTGCATCGGATTTCCGTGAAAGGCACCCGATCTGCCAAAGGGCTGATATCGCGGCGCTTGACTGACTATGGACCCGTGCTAGCCTGATCCTGACCAAATGGTCAATATTTCGCGGCGCACTTTGGCCATGAGTGCCAGAACCAATGCCGCTGCCCGATCCCGCCGACCGTCCAGAAGAAGACGGCGGCCAGACAGGAAGGATGAAGCTATGACGACTGCCCAAGGTGGTGCGGATACCGCCATCATGCCCGCAGCCAACATGAAGGTCGACGGCGACCGCCTATGGGATAGCCTGATGGAGATGGCCAAGATCGGGCCTGGCATCGCGGGCGGCAATAACCGACAGGCCCTGACCGATGAGGACGGCGAAGGTCGCAAACTTTTCCAGAGTTGGTGCGAAGAAGCTGGGATGGTCATGTCGGTCGACCAGATGGGCAACATGTTCTTTCGCCACGAGGGGGCGGAGCCGGAGCTTGAGCCGGTCTATATCGGCAGCCATCTGGACACCCAGCCTACTGGGGGAAAATACGACGGAGTGCTGGGCGTGCTGGCCGGGCTCGAAGTCATCCGGTCGATCCGCAATCTTGGCATCACGACCCGCCGCCCTATCGTCGTGACGAACTGGACGAACGAGGAAGGTACCCGCTTCGCCCCTGCCATGCTGGCCTCGGGCGTCTTTGCCGGGGTGATAGATCAGGATTTCGCCTATGGGCGGCGCGATGCCAAGGGCAAGAGCTTCGGCGAGGAACTTGCCCGCATCGGCTGGATGGGCGACGAGAAGCCCGGAGATCGCAAGATCCACGCCATGTTCGAATATCATATCGAACAGGGCCCGATTCTCGAGGCTGAAGATGTCCAGATCGGCGTCGTCACCCACGGCCAGGGCCTGCGCTGGATCGAATGCACAGTGACGGGCAAGGGGCAGCATACCGGTTCGACGCCCATGCGGATGCGCCGCAATGCGGGGCGAGGCCTGGCGCAATTGACCGAGCTGGTCCACGAAATAGCGATGCGGCACCAACCCGCCGCCGTCGGCGCGATAGGCCATATCGACGTCTATCCAAACAGCCGCAATATCATTCCGGAACGGGTTGTTTTTACGATCGATTTCAGAAGTCATCTTATGCCAACTCTGCTTGAGATGGTCGAAGAGTTCACCTCAAAGGCTCCGGCAATCTGCGAAGCCCTGGGGTGTGAATTCAGCCACGAGATCGTGGGCCACTTCGACCCGCCGGCCTTCGATGCGGCCTTGGTCGACCGGGTACGCTCGGCTGCCGACCGGCTGGGCTACAGCCATATGGATATCATCTCGGGCGCGGGGCACGATGCCTGCTGGGTGAACAAGGTCGCGCCCACCGTGATGATCATGTGTCCATGCGTCGATGGGCTCAGCCATAACGAGGCCGAGGAAATCAGCCCGGAATGGGCCTCTGCCGGTACGGATGTGCTGCTGCATGCGGTGCTTGAAACCGCCGAAATCGTTTCCTGATGGGAGGCCGGGCCCTGCGCCCCGGCAGCCCCACAGAACCCAAAACGAAGGAAGGAATAAGGGATGAGCACGGTCATCAGGGGCGGTACCATCGTCACGGCCGATCTGAGCTACAAGGCGGATGTCCTGATCGAAGGCGGCAAGATCGCCGCGATTGGTGAAGGGCTGGTCGGTGGCACGACCCTGGACGCGACGGGCTGCTATGTCATGCCGGGCGGCATCGACCCGCATACGCATCTGGAAATGCCCTTCATGGGCACCTATTCGGCCGATGACTTTGAATCCGGGACCCGCGCGGCACTGGCGGGCGGGACGACAATGGTCGTGGATTTCGTGCTTCCTTCACCTGACCAAGGGCTGCTGGATGCGCTGAAGATGTGGGACAACAAGTCCGGCCGGGCGCATTGCGATTACAGCTATCACATGGCCGTCACGTGGTGGGGCGAGCAGGTCTTTGACGAAATGGATGAAGTGGTGAAGCGCGGCATCACCTCGTTCAAGCATTTCATGGCCTACAAGGGCGCGCTGATGGTGAATGATGACGAAATGTTCGCATCATTCCGCCGGGTTGGTGATCTGGGTGGCGTCGCTCTTGTCCATGCCGAGAACGGAGATGTCGTGGCCGAACTTTCTGCCCGCCTTCTGGCGGAAGGCAATACCGGCCCGGAAGGCCACGCCTATTCCCGCCCGCCGCAGGTCGAGGGTGAGGCGACAAACCGCGCGATCATGATCGCGGATATGGCGGGCGTCCCGCTTTATGTCGTTCATACGTCGTGCGAGGACAGCCACGAAGCGATCCGACGCGCCCGCCAGCAGGGCAAGCGCGTCTGGGGCGAGCCGCTGATCCAGCATCTTGTTCTGGACGAAAGCGAATATTTCAACGCGGATTGGGATCATGCCGCGCGCCGGGTGATGTCGCCGCCGTTCCGCAACAAGCTGCACCAGGACAGTCTTTGGGCCGGGCTGCAATCGGGCAGCCTGAGCTGCGTCGCAACAGATCATTGCGCCTTCACGACCGAGCAGAAGCGCTATGGTGTCGGCGATTTCACAAAGATCCCGAATGGGACCGGCGGGCTTGAAGACAGGATGCCGGTTCTATGGACCTTTGGCGTGGAAACCGGCCGGCTGACACCGAACGAATTTGTCGCCGTGACCTCGACCAATATCGCCAAGATCCTGAACATGTATCCGAGAAAGGGGGCCGTGCTGATCGGTTCCGATGCCGATCTGGTCGTTTGGGACCCGGCCGCCGAAAAGAGCATCAGCGCAGGAAACCAGCAATCTGCCATTGATTACAACGTGTTCGAAGGCATCAAGGTCAAGGGCCTGCCGCGCTACACGCTGACGCGCGGTGTCGTTGCCGTCACCGAGGGGAAAGTCGACAGCCGGGAGGGACATGGCGAATTCGTGGCGCGCCAACCGCGTCCGGCGGTCAACCGCGCGCTTTCGGCCTGGAAGGAGCTGACTGCGCCGCGCCCGATCGAGCGCTCGGGCATTCCGGCGAGCGGGGTCTGACTTGGGGGTGATCGAGGCGCATGGCGTCAGCCTGACCTTTGAAACGGCGGATGGCCCGGTTCACGCGCTGAAAGACGTGGATCTGACCATCGAAAAGGGCGATTTCGTCAGTTTCATCGGGCCTTCGGGCTGTGGCAAGACCACTTTCCTGCGCACGATCGCGGCGCTGGAAACCCCAACCTCGGGACAGATCGGCGTGAACGGGATGAGCGCGGACGAGGCCCGGCGCGCGCGAGCATATGGCTATGTCTTTCAGGCACCGGGCCTTTACCCGTGGCGAACGATTTCCAGAAATATCTCGCTTCCTCTTGAAATCATGGGTTTTTCCAAGGCGGATCGGGATGAGAAGATTGCCCGCGTGCTTGATCTTGTCGAGCTTGGCGGATTTGGCGGCAAGTTTCCCTGGCAATTGTCGGGCGGCATGCAGCAGCGGGCATCGATCGCGCGCGCCCTGGCTTTCGACGCGGATATCCTGCTGATGGACGAACCTTTCGGCGCGCTGGACGAAATCGTCCGCGACCGGCTCAACGAAGCGCTGCTTGAACTTTGGAGGAAGACAGGAAAAACTATTGGTTTCGTTACACATTCGATTCCAGAAGCAGTTTACCTCTCGACCCGGATCGTGGTCATGTCGCCGCGTCCGGGGCGGATCACCCGGATCATCGAAAGCACCCTGCCACGCGAAAGGCCGCTGGAGATCCGAGATACGCCCGAGTTCATCCGCATCGCCCATGAGGTGCGCGAAGGCCTGCGCGAGGGGCACAGCTATGACTGACCGGAAGCCCCGCACCACGCGTACACCGCCTGTACACAGCGCGTACACCGTTCGTGCACTGTTCCCCGTGGCGTTCCCCGTGGGGCCAAGATGAGCCGCGCCTTGCCCGTCCTGACCGTGATCCTTGCGATCATCCTTGTCTGGTATGTCGCGGCGGTGGGGCTGAATGCCGCATGGGTCCGCGACCAGGCGGCACGGGCGGGTGAAGTTCTGGACGCAAGGCAACTGGTCGAACGGAGCCTGTCGCAGGAGCGCCCGGTCCTGCCCGCGCCGCATCAGGTCGCGAAGGGTTTGTGGGACGGGGTCGCGGGCCAGAAGATCACCTCGAAGCGCAGCCTTGTCTGGCATGGCTGGATCACGCTGTCCGCCACGCTCGCGGGTTTCGCGATCGGCGCGCTGGCCGGGGTCCTGCTTGCCGTGGGGATCGTCCATAGCCGGGTCATGGATCTGTCGGTCATGCCCTGGGCGATTGCAAGCCAGACGGTGCCCATTCTGGCCATCGCGCCGATGGTGATCGTCGTCTTCGCGAGCATGGGCGTCACCGGCCTGATGCCCAAGGCGATGATCTCGGCCTGGCTCAGCTTCTTTCCGGTCCTGGTCGGCATGGTGAAAGGGCTGAGAACCCCCGATGCCATGCAGATGGACCTGATGCGGTCGTGGAACGCATCCCCTGCCCAGGTGTTCTGGCGGCTGCGGCTGCCTTCGGCCCTGCCCTATCTTTTCGCCTCGCTCAAGGTCGCGGTGGCGGCGGCGCTGGTCGGCACGATCGTCGGTGAGTTGCCGGCGGGCGCCACGGCGGGGCTGGGGGCAAGGTTGCTTTCGGGCAGCTATTACGGGCAGACCATCCAGATCTGGGCCGCGCTTTTCGCGGCGGCGGCGCTTGCCGCCGCGCTGGTGGCCGTGATCGGCGCCATCGAGAAGGCGACGCTGCAGCGCATGGGGCTGGCGCGATGAGCAACGCCTTTGCGATGATCGCGATCTGGCTTGGGGCGGTGGCCCTGAATACCGTTCTGGCGCGTCGCGCCGGGCGGCTGCCATCCGTGCTGGTTCCCATGATCTTTGGGGCGACGATCCTTGTGCTTTGGGAAATGGCCTGTCGCCGCCTTGCCGTTCCCGCCGTGATCCTGCCCGCGCCAAGCCAGATCTGGTCGGCATTCGCGGGAAACCTGCCGCTGCTTTGGGGGGATTTCGTGCAGACCATCCTGAAGGGCGCGTTGTCGGGCTGGCTGATCGGGGCGGCGCTGGCCGTCGTGACGGCGATTGCCATCGACCGTTCACCCTTTCTGCAGCGCGGCCTGCTGCCGATCGGGAATTTCGTCGCCGCGCTGCCCATTGTCGGCGTCGCGCCGATCCTTGTCATGTGGTTCGGCTTTGACTGGCAGTCCAAGGCGGCGGTCGTGGTCGTCATGGTCTTTTTCCCGATCCTTGTGAACATGGTCGCGGGGCTCAAGGCCACCGATGCGCTGGCCCGGGACCAGATCGCGACCTGGGGCGCGAGCTATGCACAGGCGCTGGTCAAGCTGCGCCTGCCCGCAGCCCTGCCCTTTCTGTTCAACGGGCTCAAGATCACCACGACGCTTGCCCTGATCGGTGCCATCGTCGCCGAGTTCTTTGGCAGCCCGACGCGGGGCATGGGCTTTCGCATCTCGACCGCAGTCGGACAGCTCGACATGGCGCTGGTCTGGGCCGAGATCCTGGTGGCGGCGCTGTCCGGCACCCTGTTTTATGGAATTGTCGCGCTGACCGAGAAACGGTTGACCTTCTGGCACCCTTCGCAGCGCCAATAAGCCGGGGCAAATGCCCCATCAACAGTGGAGAGAGTGATGAAGACATTCCTGATCTCGGCGGGCGTCATGGCGCTGATGGCAGGCGCAGCCTCGGCGGCAGATGACCTGACCCTGCAATTGAAATGGGTCACGCAGGCGCAGTTCGGCGGCTATTACGTCGCCAAGGACAAGGGCTTCTACGAGGAAGAGGGCCTGAACGTCACCATCAAGCCGGGCGGACCGGATATCGCCCCGGTCCAGGTGCTGGCCGGAGGCGGCGCGGATGTCACCGTCGAATGGATGCCCGCCGCCTTGGCCGCGCGTGAAAAGGGCCTGCCCATCGTCAATATCGCCCAGCCCTTCAAGAAATCGGGCATGATGCTGACCTGTCTCAAGGAATCGGGCGTCACCGATCCCAAGGCCGATTTCAAGGGCAAGACCTTGGGCGTCTGGTTTTCGGGAAACGAATATCCGTTCCTGAGCTGGATGAACCATCTGGGCCTTGCGACCGATGGCAGCCCCGAAGGCGTGACCGTGCTGAAACAGGGCTTCAACGTCGACCCGTTGCTGCAAAAGCAGGCCGCCTGCATTTCGACCATGACCTATAACGAATATTGGCAGGTGATCGACGCGGGCATCGCGGCCGAGGATCTGGTGACCTTCAAATACGAGGAACAGGGTGTCGCGACGCTGGAAGACGGGCTTTATGTCCTGGAAGAGAAGCTGGGCGATCCGGCAATGGAGGACAAGCTTGTCCGTTTCGTCCGCGCCAGCATGAAGGGCTGGAAATATGCCGAGGAACATCCCGAGGAGGCCGCCGAGATCGTGCTTGAAAACGACGAGACCGGGGCCCAGACGATCGAGCACCAGACCCGGATGGCGGGCGAGATCGCCAAGCTGACCGCCGGTTCCAGCGGTGCGCTGGACGAGGCCGATTATCAGCGCACGGTCGACACGCTTCTGTCGGGCGGGTCGGATCCGGTGATCTCGAAGGCGCCCGACGGTGCCTGGAGCCATGCCATCACCGACAAGGCGCTGAACTGAGCGCATGCAGCAACGATCGGGGGGCAGCCCGCCCCCCTTTTTCCTTCATTCCTGATCGGGCAGCGCCGGCAAGGACCGCAGGTAGAGGATGATCGCATCGAGATCCTCTGCCGTCATCCGGGCAAGATAGGGATAGGGCATTGGCGGCATCATCATGCTGCCATCGGGCCGTTTGCCCTCGACGATCATCGCCCTGATCGCGTCATCCGTATAATCGGCCAGCCCGTCCGGCCCGTTCGTCAGGTTGGCGGCGACCGCGACGCCCCAAGGTCCGTGAAACTCGAACCCGCCCGCGCCGAGCCGCGTGTCGATCATTGGCCCCTGCGGACCCATCGGGCTGTGGCATTCCATGCAATGGCTCACCGGCCCCGCAAGATAGGCGCCATATTCGGCCGTCACGCCTTGCGGGGGTGGGGTCACGCCGCTGACGGGCGGCCCGTAATTCGGGGGAAGCGGGTTTCTGTAGGTCGACTTGCCCGGGTCGTTCTGGACGGCGGGCACGCTGCGCAGATAGATCACGATCGAGGCGAGATCCTCATCGCCCAAGCCGCGATACATGGTGAAGGGCATGGGCGGGCCGATCAGGCTGCCATCGGGGCGGACCCCTTCGCGGATCGCGCGGGCCAGTTCGGCGTCGCTCCATTGCGCGATCGCCCCGCCGGGCGTGATGTTCGGTGCGATCGCGGTGAAGAACGGGTTCTCTTCGACCAGCCGGCCGCCCAGGTCCTTGGTCAAGTCGAAACCCTCGGGACCGATCGGCGTGTGGCAATTGCCGCAACCCGCGGGCCCCTGGACAAGATATTCACCGCGCTCGACGCTGGGCGCCGCGTGGGCCGGTGCAGACATGGCCGCCAGGGCAGCCAGGACGGCAAGACGCATCATGAAAATTTCCTCATGGCAAGACTGGCGCGAAATCTACCACTAAGCGCGGAACACCCGATGCCCAAGGTGGGGCATCCGGGCTGTCTCTTCAGACAGATCCGGACGCATTTCCGGGGAAGTAGGTCGAATTCGAACGCGGGATCTTGCGCATCGCGCCCGAGCGCGCCAGAGCAGCGCGATGAGCGAAAAGAACACAAGACACGGCATGATCGACGACGCCCAGGGACTTGCCTATGGCAGTTTCGTGGCCGCCGTCGGTGTCATGCTCATGACCCATATGGGTTTCGTCACCGGACAGACCGCGGGGCTTGCGGTGCTGATTTCCTATGCCACGGGCTGGGGCTTCGGCCCGGTCTTCTTCGTGGTCAACCTGCCCTTCTACTGGCTGGGCTACAGGCGCTTCGGGCTGGGCTTCACGCTGAAGAGCTTTCTCGCCGTCGCGCTTCTGTCGCTTATCGTGCAGATCCTGCCAAGCCGGCTGCATTTCGGCGAGATCCACCCGCTGGTCGCGGCGCTTCTTCTGGGCTGCCTGACCGGATCGGCGTTGCTTGCGCTGTTCCGCCACGGCGCATCCCTGGGCGGGATCGGGATCGTCGGGCTTTACATCCAGGACGCGACCGGGTTTCGCGCGGGCTGGACGCAGCTCATCTTCGACGCCTGCCTTTTCGCGGCGGCGCTGCTCTTGCGTGACGTCGAGACGGTGGCCTGGTCCTTCCTTGGCGCGGTGGTGCTGAACCTGGTGATCGCGATCAACCACCGGCGCGACCGCTACATCGCCTGACGGGCGGCCCTCAGGCCGCCACACCCAATGCGCGCTTGACGTTCGCGGTCCAGCCGAGCAGGCGCTTGTCGCCCTCGACGATCGCGGGGCGCTTCATCAGCGAAGGCTTTGCTTCGAGCATCCGAAGCGGTTCGGCGGCGCGTTCATCCTCGGACATGCCGCGCCAGGTGAGGCTGGCGCGATTGACCAGCTTGTCGCCGAATTCGGCCAGCATGGTCGTCCAATCCGCCGTGGCCAGAGGATCATTCTTCACGTCCCGAAACTTGACGGTCCAGCCGGCGGCCTCAAGTTCGGCCTGGGCCTTCTGGCAGGTGGAGCAATGGGAAAGCCCGTACATGGTCAGGTTCTTGGTCATCAGATCACCGGAATGAAGGGAACATTGCAGGCCGAAAGGGCCATGAGCGCTAGGAGGGACAGGCAGAGTCGCAAGATGGGTCTCCAGAGGTTTTCGCCGGGTTATGGCCTCTTGGACAGCGCTGGTAAACAGCACTCATCCGTGATCATCGTGCAGCCTGGCCTTGATCCGGCGCATGCTGTACCAGACGCAGGCGATCACGAAGGGCGTCAGCAGCGCCAGCAGCACCGCCTTGTCGAGATGGATCGCATAGGCCACGGGACCCAGCGCATAGCCCAGCAGCCCGACCGCGTAATAGCTGATCGCGAAGACCGAAAGCCCCTCGACCGTGTGCTGAAGGCGAAGCTGCAGATCGGCCCGCCTGTCCATACGCAGCATCAGTTCACGGTTCTGCTCGCCGCGCCAGACATCGACGCGGGTGCGCAACAGCTCGCCCGCCCGCTCGGCCCGGTCGAGCAGCGCCGCCAGCCGCCTTTCGGTCGATTTCACCGTCCGCATTGCCGGGGCGTAGCGCCGCGACATGAACTCGGTCAGCATCTGGCCACCCATGAAGCGGGTTTCGCGCAAGGCGGCGACGCGTTCCCGCACGATCGCCTCATAGGCCGAGGTCGCGCCGAAGCGGAAGCTGTTCTGGGTGGCCGCGCTTTCGAGCCGGGTCGCCACGGAAAGCAGATCATGCAGCACGGTTTCGGATTGCCGGGAATCATCGGCCATGCCCTGGACGATTTCACTGAGCTGCGGTTCGAGCGTGTTCATCTGGTCGGTCAGGATGCGCGCCCGGCCCATGCCCAGCATCGACATCGCGCGATAGGTTTCCAGTTCAAGCAGGCGCTGGATGATGCGGCCGATCCGCCCGGATGCCGTGCCCGGACGCACGAAGACCGCAAAGCGCATCCAGCCTGCCGGATCGACCCGGAAGTCACCGGCGACCACGGCGGATTCGTCCAGAACCCAGACCGAGGCAAGGCTTTCCGCCGCGAACCATTCCTCGAGCCGGGGCAGGATCGCCTCGGGGTCCTCGGGCAAGAGATCGACATGGATCATCACCGCCGCCACGCGCTTTCCCGGTGCCTCGTGCTGCCAGTCGCGCGGGAAGATGTCACCCACCCCCGGATCGAAGGGCCGTGGCGGAAGGCCGCGGGAAAAGGCCGTGTAGGTCACGAATTCGGTATGGCTTTCCCAGCGCAGCCGATGGCGGCCAAGCTTGGCCGAATAATGCCCCGCCTCGGGGTCGGGACGCGGCGCACCGTGGCGGCCGACCAGATCGGCCAGATGGGCCACATCCCGTTCCCGGTCCCGGGTCGCCGCATTCTTCGGTTCCTTGATCGCAAGGAAGACTGCCGTGCAGGGCGCTTCGAGCCGCGGTGAAGGCCGGGCATGCAATTCATTGACCAGCGCATAGCGCAGCGGGTGTTCATCTTCGTCATTCATGCCCGGATCATGGGCAGAGCGCGAATGCTGCCGCAAGGGAAAATCTTCTGTCTCAACCATTTGGCGCGTCCCCGCCGCGGCATCAGGTTTTCGTGAACGCGGGCGTCGTTGCCGCAAGGCCCGGAACAGGGCAAAATAACCGGAAAACCATGCAAAAGGGGCAGAGATGAACCGGTTGATCGCCAGAATTCTGGGCGTGTTCCTGATCGCAGGTCTGGCCGCCTGCGCACCCAGCAAGTTCAAGACCTACAAGGGCCCGCCCGTGACCGAGGTGCTGGTCCAGAAGGGCGAGCGCAAGATGTACCTGCTGAACGGGCGGCGCGCGATCAAGGTCTATGACATCGGATTGGGCAACGAACCGATCGGGCACAAGCAGTTCGAGGGGGATGGCAAGACCCCCGAGGGGGTCTATTTCATCGACCGCCGCAATCCCAACAGCCGCTATCATCTGTCGATCGGGGTGTCCTATCCGAACGTCGTCGATTCGGCCAACGCGGCCGCCTTTGGCCAAAGACCGGGCGGCGACATCTTCATCCATGGCCAGGGCCCCGAGGGTCGAACGCTGTCGCAATACAGGCGCGACTGGACGGCGGGCTGCATCGCCGTGAGGGATGACGAGGTCGAGGACATCTATGCCATGGTGCGCGACGGCACGCCGATTCTCATCACCCCCTGATTGCCAAAAAGACCGCGTCTTCCCGTAACTTGTATGGGAGACCTGTTCAAAAGGTCAGATAGGATTCTGGGGGGCATCCGGTTAATGATTCACTCGAGTTTTCGAGTTTCAACCTGATGCACTTACCACCAGTCATTCATGATCGTCTGATCGATTCGGCAGAAACCCATGGCTATGTCCCGGGTCTCATCGAAATTGTGATGCGTTTCGGTCCCAAATCACGGTGGCGTGCCGGCGCCATCGTGCTGAGCTCGGCCGAACGTTCGCAGGCCGCGGCCACCCGCTGCGCCCTGCTGATCCCGCGCAGGGGCAGCCGCACGCGCAAGCTGGCGGTCCATCCTGCGCTGCCCGCCGATGTCATCAAATCCATGCTCCAGGCTCTTTGATCTCCACCACCTTGCGGCGGTAAAAGAAAGGCGGGCCGATTGGCCCGCCTTAATCATTGCGGCATGGTGACCGGCTTGGCGATCAGTCGATCATGGGCAGGAGCTGGTCGATCGACTTCTTGGCGTCGCCATAGAACATCCGGGTATTTTCCTTGTAGAACAACGGGTTCTCGATGCCGGAATAGCCCGTCCCCTGGCCGCGCTTGCTGACGAAGACCTGCTTGGCCTTCCAGACTTCCAGGACCGGCATGCCGGCGATCGGGCTGTTCGGGTCTTCCTGCGCCGCCGGGTTCACGATGTCGTTCGAGCCGATCACGATGACCACGTCGGTCGAGGGGAAATCCTCGTTGATCTCGTCCATTTCCAGGACGATGTCATAGGGAACCTTGGCTTCGGCCAAGAGCACGTTCATGTGCCCCGGCAGGCGCCCGGCGACAGGGTGGATGGCGAATCGGACGTTCTTGCCCTTGGCGCGCAGCTTGCGGGTCAGTTCGCTGACCGATTGCTGGGCCTGCGCCACGGCCATGCCATAGCCCGGAACGATGACGATTTCATCGGCGTCGTTCAGCGCGGCCGCGACGCTGTCGGCGTCGATCGCGACCTGTTCGCCCTCGATTTCCATCGCGGGGCCGGCGGTGCCGCCGAAGCCGCCCAGGATGACGCTGACGAAATGGCGGTTCATCGCCTTGCACATGATGTAGCTCAGGATCGCACCCGAAGAGCCGACCAGCGCACCCACGACGATCAGGAGGTCATTGCCGAGCGTGAAGCCGATGGCCGCGGCCGCCCAGCCGGAATAGCTGTTCAGCATCGAGACGACGACCGGCATGTCCGCCCCGCCAATGCCCATGATCAGGTGATAGCCGATGAAAAGCGCGAGCGCCGCGATCAGGATCAGCCAGAACACCGCAGGGCCGACACCTGCGCAATAAAGGATGCCGAAAAGAAGCGACAGCGCCACGGCGCCCGCGTTCAGCATATGGCCGCCCGGCAGTTTCCTGGGCTTGCCGTCGATCTTGCCGGCAAGCTTGCCGAAGGCCACGACCGAGCCGGTGAAGGTCACTGCGCCGATGAAGATGCCCAGGAAGACCTCGACCTTGAGCATGGCGATTTCGGCCGGGGTCTTGTGCGCGAGAACGGCGGCGAAGCCATGGAAGGCGGCTTCAGCGCCGGACGCCTTGATCCGCAGCACGCGCGACAGTTCGAACTGCGCATTGAAGCCGATGATGACGGCGGCGAGGCCGACCAGGCTGTGCATCGCGGCGACAAGCTGCGGCATCTCGGTCATCTGGACGCGCTTGGCGACCACCCAGCCGATGCTGCCGCCGATGGCCAGCATCACCAGCGACAGGAACCAGTTCCCCGCGCCGGGGCCGAACAGCGTGGCCACCACGGCCAGCGCCATCGCGCTGATGCCGTACCAGACCGCACGCTTGGCGCTTTCCTGCCCCGACAGCCCGCCCAGCGACAGGATGAAGAGGACGGCCGCGACCACATAGGCGGCGGTGCTTACTCCGAATTCCATCATGCCCTCCTTACGACTTCTGGAACATGGCGAGCATCCGGCGCGTGACCAGGAAACCACCGAAGATGTTGACGCCCGCCATCAGGACCGACAGCGCGGCCAAGAGCATCACGAGCCATGACCCCGAGCCGATCTGCAGAAGCGCGCCGACGATGATGATCGACGAGATCGCGTTGGTGATCGCCATCAGGGGCGTGTGCAGGGAATGGCTGACATTCCAGATGACCTGAAAGCCCACGAAACAGGCCAGAACGAACACGATGAAATGCGACAGGAAGCTGGCGGGCGCGAAGCTGCCGATGAGAAGCATCAGCACCGCACCGGCACCCAGCAGCGTGATCTGCGACTTCGTCTGCGCCTTGAAGGCTGCCAGTTCCTTGGCCCGCCGTTCTTCCGCCGTCAGTTCCTTGGCCTTTTCGCGTGGTTTCTGCGCCGCAATCGCCGCGACCTTGGGCGGCGGCGGTGGCCAGGTCACGTCACCATCATGGGTGACGGTCGCACCGCGGATGACGTCGTCTTCCATGTTCTGGACGAGCTTGCCATCCTTGCCGGGCGTCAGGTCGGTCAGCATGTGGCGGATATTGTTGCCGTAAAGCTCGGAGGCCTGCGCCCCCATCCGCGACGGGAAGTCGGTATAGCCGATGATGACGACACCGTTTTCGGTGACGAAGCGTTCGTCGGGAACGGTCAGTTCGCAATTGCCGCCGCGCTCGGCCGCAAGATCGACGATGACCGAACCGGGCTTCATCGCCTGGACCATGTCGGTGGTCCAGAGCTTGGGCGCATCGCGGCCGGGGATCAGCGCCGTGGTGATGACGATGTCCATGTCGGGCGCAAGCTCGCGGAATTTCTCCAGCTGCTTTTCGCGGAATTCCGGGCTCGACGGGGCGGCATAGCCGCCGGTGGCCGCACCGTCCTGCGCCTGTTCCTTGAAATCGAGATAGACGAATTCCGCGCCCATCGATTCGATCTGCTCGGCGACTTCGGGGCGCACGTCGAAGGCATAGACCTGCGCGCCAAGGCTGGTCGCCGCGCCGATCGCGGCAAGGCCCGCGACGCCCGCACCCACAACCAGAACCTTGGCGGGGGGGACCTTGCCCGCAGCCGTCACCTGGCCGGTGAAGAAACGTCCGAAATTGTTCGCGGCCTCGATCACCGCGCGGTAGCCCGCGATATTCGCCATCGAGGACAGCGCGTCCATCTTCTGTGCGCGCGAGATGCGCGGCACCATGTCCATGGCGATGGCGGTGATGCCCTGTTCCCGCGCCGCTTCCAGAAGCTCTGCGTTCTGCGCCGGATAGAAATGCGAGATCAGCGTCTGGCCGTGGCGCATCTGGCCGATCTCGGTTTCGCTGGGCGGACGGACCTTGACCACGACATCGACGTCGTTGATCAGCGCCAGGGCCGTGGGTTCAAGCGTGATCCCCGCCGCCTCATAGGCCGCATCCGTAAACCCGGCCCCCACCCCGGCCCCGGATTCGACAAAGACATCATGGCCCAGTTTCTTGAGATGGGCGGCCGAAGCAGGAGTGATCGCGACGCGCGCCTCTCCCTCGTAGCTCTCTTTCAAAGCGCCGATCTTCACGAGGGCACCTCCCCTGTTAGCGACTTACAGCGGCGTTCTTAGCATCGCGAAATTATCTTTCACAAGGGCGTGACAAGACATCTCATCCGGAAATGGGACGTAACGTCACGGGAATCGATTCATGATCGCGGCCAGGATTTCGAAAAGAAAAGGCCCCGGCCCCGCCGCAAGGCGGCATGGACCGGGGCAGGAACGGTCGGGCGCAGGCGCTGTTCAGGCGGCCTGGTCGGCCTTGGCCTGAAGCCGGCGTGCGTGCAGGACCGGCTCGGTATAGCCCGAAGGCTGGACCCGGCCCAGGAAGACCAGATCGCAAGCCGCCTGGAACGCCACGCCGTCATAACCGGGGGCCATCGGCTGATAGGCTGGATCGCCTTCGTTCTGGCGATCGACGACGCCCGCCATCTTGCGCATCGCGTCCATGACCTGCGTTTCCGCCACGATCCCGTGATGCAGCCAGTTCGCCAGCGACTGGGCCGAAATCCGCAGCGTGGCGCGGTCTTCCATCAGGCCGATATCGTTGATGTCGGGCACTTTCGAGCAGCCGATGCCCTGATCGACCCAGCGCACGACATAGCCCAGGATGCCCTGGCAGTTGTTTTCCAGCTCACGCGTGATTTCGGCATCGCTGTAGTTCCGGCCCCCCGCCAGCGGGATGGTCAGCAGATCGTCGAGGCGCGCGGGCCGCTTCAGCGCGGCGATCTCGGCCTGCCGGGCATGGACATCGACCTTGTGATAATGGGTCGCATGCAGCGTCGCGGCCGTCGGGCTTGGCACCCAGGCCGTGTTCGCGCCGGACATCGGATGGCCAATCTTCTGCGCGAGCATGTCAGCCATCTTGTCGGGAATGGCCCACATGCCCTTGCCGATCTGCGCCTTGCCGGCAAGTCCGCAGGCGAGGCCGATATCGACGTTGCGGTCTTCATAGGCCGAGATCCAGGGCTGCGTCTTCATCTCGCCCTTGGCGATCATCGCGCCCGCTTCCATCGAGGTGTGGATTTCGTCCCCGGTCCGGTCGAGGAAGCCGGTATTGATGAAGGCCACGCGATGTTTCGCGGCGCGGATGCATTCCTTGAGGTTCGCGCTGGTGCGACGTTCCTCGTCCATGATGCCCAGCTTGACCGTGTGGCGCGGAAGACCCAGCACGTCCTCGACGAAATCGAAGATCTCGCTGGCAAAGGCGACTTCTTCGGGGCCGTGCATCTTGGGTTTCACGACATAGATCGAGCCGGTGACCGAGTTCTTCGCCCCGTCCTTGTCGAGATCGCGCTTGGCGCAAAGCGCGGTGACCATGGCGTCGAGCAAGCCTTCGAAGACCTCGTTGCCGTCGCGGTCAAGAATGGCGGGCGTGGTCATCAGGTGGCCGACATTGCGCACAAGCATCAGGGCGCGGCCCTTATGCGTCACGCTCGCGCCGTCGGGCCCGGTGAAGGTCACGTCAGGGTTGAGCTTGCGGGTGAAGCTTTTCCCGCCCTTCACGACCTCTTCGGCAAGGGTGCCGTCCATCAGCCCGAGCCAGTTGCCATAGGCCAGGGCCTTGTCTTCGCCATCGACGCAGGCGACAGAATCTTCGCAATCCATGATCGCGGACAGCGCCGATTCAAGAACGACATCGGAAATCCCTGCCTTGTCCTGCCCGCCGACCGGGGTCGAGGGGTCGATGACGATGCGGATCAGGAGGCCGTTGTTCTTCAGGAAGATATCGCTGGGCGATTCCGCCGATCCGTTGAAGCCCGCGAATTTCGCGCCATCCCGCAGCGCCGGGACAAGTGCACCGTCACGCACGGCCAGCGAGGTGATGTCCGACCAGGACCCATCGGCAAGCGGCACCGACTGGTCCAGGAAATCGCGGCCCCAGGCGATCACGCGCGCGCCGCGCAAGGCGTCATAGCCCTTGCCTTCGGGCAGGTCGCCCATCGCATCCGTGCCGTAAAGCGCATCGTAGAGGCTGCCCCAGCGGGCATTGGCCGCATTCAGCGCGTAGCGCGCATTGGTGATCGGCACGACCAGCTGCGGACCCGCGACACTGGCGAATTCCGGGTCGGTCGCCGCTGTCTCGATCCGGAAATCCTCGCCTTCGGGGACGAGATAGCCGATTTCGGACAGGAAGTCGCGATAGGCACCGGCATCGGCGGGCTGGCCCTGCCTGGCGATGTGCCAGGCGTCGATCGTGGCCTGCAATTCCTCGCGGCGCGCCAGCAGCGCGCGATTGCGCGGGCCGAACTCGTGCAGCAGCTTCGAGAGTCCCTCCCAGAAGCGGCGCTGGTCGACGCCGCTGCCCGGCAGGGCGCGTTCATTGATGAAGTCCGCAAGTGCTCCGTCCACTCGCAAACCTGCCTTTTCCAAGCGCGCCATGCCCTTCCCTTTCATTTCCCAGATCGCCTCCCGTTTCGGTGCACCGTGGTATGCCAAATCGGGAGTTCTTTCAACCTTGGCGACTTTATACCGGGGCGACAATCATCATATCCGAAAATTGAAAAACGCCGCCCGGACTGCCGGGCGGCGTTCGAATTTTCTGCCGTTGAATCAGTTGTTCGCGGGCGGGGTGGTGGTTTCCGGCATCGTCTCGGCCGGGGGTGTCGTCGGCTCGACCGTGACCGCGTCGTCTACCGCATCCGCGGCGCTCGAGGCGGCTTCGCCCGCGGCATTGGCCGCGTCCGAGGCAGCTTCTTCCGCAGCGGTGGCCGCGTCGCTTGCGGCATCGGCAGCGTCGCTTGCCGCCTCGTCCATCGCCGCACCGGCGGCGGTGGCCGCATCCGAGGCGGCCTCACCGGCGGCGCTGGCCGCGTCGCCTGCAGCCTCGGCCGCGTCGTCAGCGGCATCGGCCGCAGCATCGGCCGCAGCCGGCGCGGTGGTGGTATCGGCGGGCATGGTCGTCGTCTCGGCCGGTGCCGTGGTGGTCACGGCGGGCTCTTCGCTTGTGGTGACCTCATCGCCGTTCATGAAATACTGAACGACGAAATAGGCAATCGCGAGCGCGAGCAGGATGCCGATGATCAGGGGAAGCGGCGAAGCACGACGTTCGACCGGCTCGACATAGGTCTGGTTGACCTGGTTCGGCCGGGTGGGATCTACCGGATCGACCCTGTTCGGATCATTGGGATCGTAATTGGCCATCTTGGCTCTCCTCAGCACAAGTTTTTCTTCGTGGGTCTCGAGGACAAGGGCGTGCCACATTCCTGCCCTCACCGCGGCTTGCGACCCCGCTATCCTCCGATTAACAATCAGGTTTCTGAGTAGGTTCCGTGACCTGCGAAGTTTTTTGATGTCTGAGGGAAGGTAGCTTGCATGTCCGTCACCCAATATCTGGCCGATTGGCGCCCCTATCCCTACGAGATCGCCGAGACACGGCTTGAGTTCAGCCTCACGCCGAACGCGACCCGGGTGCGGTCGCAGATCGAATTTCGCCGCGTCGCCGAGGGCGATCTTGTGCTTGACGGCGCGGGCCTCAGGACGGTGTCGCTGGCGATTGACGGAAAGCCGCTTGATGCCGGGCTGATCCGCGAGGCCGAGGAAAAGCTGGTCATCCCCGCGGCGGAACTGCCCGAAAGCTTCACCTTCGAGGCCGAGGTCGAGATCGACCCCGAGGCCAATACCGCGCTGGAAGGGCTATATCTGTCGGGCGGCATGTTCTGCACCCAGTGCGAGGCCGAAGGGTTCCGCCACATCACCTGGTATCCTGACCGGCCCGACGTGATGGCCCCCTTCCGTGTGACGATCCATTCCGACATGCCGGTCCTGCTGTCGAACGGAAACCCCGTTTCGGTCGAACCCGGCAAGGCCGTCTGGCACGATCCCTGGCCGAAGCCCGCCTATCTGTTCGCGCTGGTCGCGGGCGAGTTGCACGCCATTTCGGACAGCTTCACCACGCTTTCGGGGCGCA
The DNA here is from genome assembly GCF_031822435.1 of Paracoccus sp. MBLB3053. NCBI lineage: Bacteria > Pseudomonadati > Pseudomonadota > Alphaproteobacteria > Rhodobacterales > Paracoccaceae > Paracoccus > Paracoccus aurantius. The sequence goes on from NZ_JAVQLW010000001.1 coordinate 2,479,570, forward strand.
AGGTCGGGTTGAACGTCTGGGTCCGGCCCGGCGACGAGGATCGCGCCGGTTATGCGATGGAATCGCTGATCCGTTCGATGAAATGGGATGAAGAGGCTTACGGGCGCGAATATGACCTCGACGTCTTCAACATCGTCGCCGTCGACGACTTCAACATTGGCGCGATGGAGAACAAGGGCCTGAACATCTTCAACTCGAAGCTGGTTCTCGCCACTGCCGAAACCGCGACGGATGGGGATTACGAGCGCATCGAGGGTGTCATCGGGCACGAGTATTTCCACAACTGGACCGGCAACCGCATCACCTGCCGCGACTGGTTCCAGCTTTGTCTGAAGGAAGGGCTGACGGTCTTTCGCGACCAGCAATTCACGAGCGACATGCGCTCGGCCGCGGTGAAGCGCATCCATGACGTCCAGACCCTGCGCGCGCGCCAGTTCCGCGAGGATGCCGGCCCGTTGTCGCACCCGCCGCGTCCTGACCACTACCAAGAGATCAACAATTTCTACACCGCCACCGTCTACGAGAAAGGCGCCGAGGTGATCGGCATGCTCAAGCGTCTGGTCGGTGACGAGGGGTATCGCGCGGCGCTGGACCTTTATTTCGACCGCCATGACGGGCAGGCCTGCACGATCGAGGACTGGATCAAGGTCTTCGAGGACGCGACGGGCCGCGATCTTGCGCAGTTCAAGCGCTGGTATACCGATGCCGGCACGCCGCGCCTGTCGCTGAGCGAGGAATGGACGGATGGGCGGCTGACGCTGGATTTCCGCCAGCACGTCGCGCCCACGCCCGGTCAGCAGGACAAGCCCGCACGGGTAATTCCCATAGCGATCGGGCTGATCGGCCCGAACGGTGACGAGGTCCTGCCGACGACCGTTCTGGAGATGACGCAAGAGATGCAGAGCTTCAGCTTCGACGGGCTTGGCGCGCGTCCGGTGGTTTCCCTGCTGCGCGGTTTTTCGGCCCCCGTCACGGTCGCACGCGAGATGACGGCGGATGAACAGGCATTGCTGCTGGCCCATGACACCGATCCCTATGCGCGCTGGCAGGCCGGACATGACCTCGCACTGGATGCGCTGATCGCGCGCAGCCGGGGCGAAACGGCCGGGATGGAATTGATCCGCGCCATTGGCGGGCTTCTGGACGATGCCGAGACCGACCTCGCGTTCACCGCGCTTTGCCTTGCCCTGCCGGGCGAAGAGGAAATCGCGACGACGATCGCCGCCAGCGGAACGACGCCTGACCCCGAGGCAATCCATGCGGCGCGGCGCGGGCTGATGGACGACATCGCGACCGAGCATGAACCTGCGCTGGCGCGGCTTTACGACGCCATGGCGCCGCAGGGCCCCTATCAGCCCGACGCCGAAGGTTCGGCCCGGCGCAGCCTGCGCCTTGCTTGCCTCGCCTATCTGAGCCGGCTCGACGGTGCGGCGCGCGCAGATGCGCTGTTTGCCGAAGCCGGCAACATGACCGAACGCCAGGGCGCGCTTGAGCAACTGATCGCACATGGCCGCGCGGACGAGGCGCTTGCCGCCTTCGAGGCCGAGTTCCGTGGCAACCGGCTGGTGATGGACAAGTGGTTCATGGTCCAGCCGCTGCGCTCGGCCCCGGACGCGGCCGTCGCGAAGGCCGGGGAACTGGCGGCCCGTCCGGATTTCGACTGGAAGAACCCCAACAGGTTCCGCGCCCTGATTGCCGGACTTACGGCAAATCACGCCGGTTTCCACGCCGCGGACGGATCGGGATATGGTTTCGTCGCCGACTGGCTGATGAAGCTTGATCCGGTCAATCCGCAGACCACGGCGCGCATGTGCTCGGCTTTCGAGACGATCTCGCGCTATGATGCGGGACGGCGGGCCAAGGCTCGCGCCGCGCTGGAGCGCATCGCGGCCATGCCGGGGCTTTCGCGCAACACCTCGGAAATGGTTACGCGTATCCTTGCCGGTGCAAGTTAAAGCGGCAAGGACTGCCCTTGCAGCCGCCTCTCGGGCACGGCAATACTGCCGACATGGACGCCCGAGAGGACATGACGCAAAGGCTGGATCCGCTGATACACGAGCGGGCACCTTGGCTGTTTTCAGGCAAATGGCATCATAACCTCATGCGGCAGTCGCTGATGTGGCTGCTGCGCTATCCCCAGACCATCGAACTGGGCGCGGAGTTCCGCGACCTGCCCACGGACGAGATCGTCCGCCGCATGGCGCAGCTGATCGTGCGTGACCTGACGGTCGAGGGGCTGGAGAATATCCCGGCGACCGGACCTGCGCTGATCGTGTCGAACCATCCGACCGGGATCGCCGACGGGATCGTGCTGAACACCGTCATCTCGGCGGTGCGTGACGATCTGTTCATCTATGCCAATCACGACATCATGCGCGTGCTGCCGCAATGCGCGAGCCTGATCGCGCCTGTCGAATGGCGGGTCGAGAAACGCAGCCATGCCAAGACCCGTGCGACGATGGATTACACGCGCGACGCGCTGGGGCGTGGCCGGATCGGCCTGATCTTTCCTTCGGGCCGGCTTGCCAAGCGCAAGGGCCTGACGCTTCACGAGCGGCCATGGATGGCCAGCGCGGCGATGATCGCGAAGAAATTCGACGTGCCGGTCATTCCGCTGCATATCCGGGCGCGAAACTCGACGCTGTTCTACCTGCTGGATGCGATCCACCCCTCGGTGCGGGACGTGACATTGTTCAACGAGGTGCTGAACAAGGGTTCGCAACCCTTCCGCGTGACGATCGGCACGCCGATCGCGGCATCCAGCCTGCCCGGCCGCAGCGAAGAAGGCATAAACCTGCTGCGCGATGCGGTGCTTGCCCTGCCCGATCCTTCGCCGAATGCCGCGAAACTTTCGCAGATCCGCAGGCTTTCGCAGGGGCGGCGCGCGCTGGCCGGTCCGCGGCCGATAGATTGAAAAAGGCGGGCCTCGGGCCCGCCCAGATCCACGCATCCGCGAACCCGCTCAGATCACCATGTCGTCGCGATGGATCAGTGCGGCCCGACCCGGATAACCCAGGATCGAATGGATCTCGGCGCTGCGGTGCCCGGCAATCGCCCTTGCCTCGACCGAGGAATAGCGCACCAGCCCCGAGGCAAGCGTACCGCCCTGCCCGTCCAGCACCACCACCGGGTCGCCCCGGCCGAAACGCCCCGACACCGAGGTGACGCCGGCGGGCAAGAGCGACTTGCCGCGGCGCAGCGCCTCGACCGCGCCGGCATCCACGGTGATCTCGCCCTTGGGCTTCATCGCGGCGATCCAGCGCTTGCGTGCGGCATGAGGGTCGGTATCGGGAAGGAACCAGGTCACGCGCGCACCGGCTGTGACCGCCTGAAGGGGATTGAGCACCGACCCTTCGGCGATCGCCATGGCGCATCCGCCGGCGACGGCCGTACGCGCGGCCATCAGCTTGGTCTTCATGCCGCCCTTGCTTACGCCAGAAATCGGATCACCACCCATGGCCTCGATTTCGGGCGTGATCTGTTCGATGACGGGCAGATGGCGGGCGGCGGGATCGGTCTTGGGATTGGCGGTGTAAAGCCCGTCCACATCCGACAGAAGCAGCAACTGGTCGGCCCCGCAGGTCACGGCGATCTGGGCGGCAAGACGGTCATTGTCGCCGAACCGGATCTCGTCCGTGGCGACGGTGTCGTTCTCGTTCACGATCGGGACGACGCCCATGCCAAGAAGCGTCTGCATGGTGGCGCGGCTGTTGAGATAGCGGCGGCGGTCGGTGGTGTCATCCAGCGTCACCAGAAGCTGGGCGGTCTTCACGCCATGCGGGGCAAGCGCCTCTTCATAGGCGCGGGCCAGCCGGATCTGACCAACGGCGGCTGCCGCCTGCGCCTGCTCGACGCGCAAGGGGCCCGAGGGCAGTTCCAGCACCTTGCGACCCAGCGCGATCGCCCCCGACGACACCAGCACCACATCGGTGCCCCGGCTTCGCGCGATGGCCACGTCGTCGCAAAGCCCGCGCAGCCATTCGCCCCGCAGGCCGCCGTCATCAACCAGAAGCGCCGAGCCGATCTTGACGACCAGTCGCTGCGCCCGCCCCAGTTCTGGGATCAGGGTTGCCAAGGCTTGTCTTCCTCTGTGGTGACAGAGCTGCGCGACGGCACGATCTCGGCCCAGAGCGCACGCAGGACATCGGTCACCCCCTCGCGCGACACCCCCGACATGAGATGCACCTTGCCGCCGATCTCGGCTTCGAGCGCCGCGCGTTTCTCGGCCAGTTCCTCGGGGTCGATGGCGTCGATCTTGTTCAGCGCGGTGACGCGCGGCTTTGCCGCCAGTTCGGGCGAATAGGCCTCGAGCTCGGTCAGGATGGTGCGCGCATCGGTCGCGACATCATCGGAGGTGCCGTCAATGAGATGGAGAAGCACGCGCGACCGCTCGACATGGCCAAGGAACTGGTCGCCCAGTCCCCGCCCTTCGGATGCGCCCTCGATCAGGCCGGGAATGTCGGCCATGACGAATTCATGCGCATCGACGCCGACGACCCCGAGATTGGGGTGCAGCGTGGTAAAGGGATAGTCGGCGATCTTGGGACGCGCATTGGACACGGCCGAAAGGAAGGTCGATTTCCCGGCATTGGGCAGGCCCAGAAGCCCCGCATCGGCGATCAGCTTCAGGCGCAGCCACAAGGTACGCTCAACCCCCGGAAGGCCGGGATTGGCATTCCTTGGTGCGCGGTTGGTCGAGCTTTTGAAATGCAGGTTGCCAAAGCCGCCATTGCCGCCCTTGGCCAAGAGCACGCGCTGGCCCGGTTCGGTCAGGTCGGCGATGACGGTTTCCTGATCCTCTTCCAGGATCTCGGTTCCGACAGGGACGCGCATCACGATGTCGTCGCCACTTGCGCCGGTGCGCTGCGAACCCATGCCGTGCTGCCCGGACTTGGCGAAGAAATGTTGCTGGAAGCGGAAATCGATCAGGGTGTTCAGGCCCTCGACCGCTTCGGCCCAGACGTCACCGCCGCGACCGCCATCTCCGCCGTCGGGGCCCCCATATTCGATGAATTTCTCGCGACGGAAGGACACGCATCCCGCGCCTCCGCCACCGGAGCGGACATAGACCTTGGCGAGATCGAGGAATTTCACAACGTTATCCTTGGTAAAAACGGAGGCAGACCGTGGGATACGCGCTTGGCTCGCGCGGTTCAAGAGTTGCGTGACTTTCCCTTCCTTTCGGCGCTTAACTCGCCCGGCAGACCGCCCTTGACCGGAGCCCGAAACGTGCCGTTGACGACCTATGCCACATTGATCATCGCGATTGCCCTCGAGGTGGTGGGAACGACCTTCCTGCAGCGCAGCGCGCAGTTCACACGCCTTGCGCCGACGCTTCTGATGGGGATCTGCTATGCCGGATCGTTCTTCTTCCTGTCCCTGACGCTGAGAACCATGCCGCTGGGCATCGCCTATGCAATCTGGAGTGCGCTGGGGATCGTGCTCGTGTCGATCATCGGCCTTGTCGTCTTTGGCCAGAGGCTTGACCTGCCGGCCATGCTGGGGCTTGCGATGATTATCGGGGGCGTGGTCGTCGTGAACGTCTTTTCAAAGAGCGTCGTGCATTGAACAGGATTTCGCCGCCGCCCTTAAAATTTCCGCAGCGAGGGTTAGATAAGGTCGAAAGGAGGGTCAGGATGATCCACTTCGACAACAGCTATGCCCGCCTGCCCGAGGGTTTTTTCACCCGGACCGCGCCCACCCCGGTGCGTGATCCGAAGCTCATCGCCTTGAACCTGCCCTTGGCCGAACGTCTGGGACTGGACGCCGAATGGCTGTCTGGCCCGGAAGGCGTTCGGATGCTGGCAGGAAATGCCCTTCCCGAAGGCGCCGAGCCGATCGCGCAGGCCTATGCCGGCCATCAGTTCGGTGGCTTCTCTCCGCAACTGGGCGATGGCCGCGCCGTGCTTCTGGGCGAGATCGTCGCGCCGGACGGTGCGCGCTTCGACATCCAGCTCAAGGGCTCGGGCCCGACCCCATTTTCCCGCCGGGGCGACGGGCGGGCCTGGCTTGGCCCGGTGCTGCGCGAATACCTGGTCAGCGAATTCATGGCTGCCTTTGGCGTTCCGACGACGCGTGCCCTGGCCGCCGTATCGACCGGCGAGAAGGTGATCCGCGAAACGATCCTGCCGGGCGCGGTGCTGACGCGTGTCGCGGCGAGCCATATCAGGGTCGGAACGTTCGAATTCTATGCCGCGCGCGGCGACCGGGACAGGCTGCGGCTGCTGGCCGAGCATGTCATCGCGCGCCACTACCCCGAGGCCAGCGGAGCGGCCGAGCTGCTGCAGCGCGTGGTCGAGGCGCAGGCGCATACCATCGCCTGCTGGATGGGGCTGGGCTTCATCCATGGCGTGATGAACACCGACAACATGTCCGTTTCGGGCGAGACGATCGATTACGGACCCTGTGCCTTCATGGACGGCTACCGGCCGGACAAGGTGTTTTCCTCGATCGACGCCTATGGCCGCTATGCCTGGAACGAACAGCCCAAGATCGCCGTCTGGAACCTCGCGCAGCTCGCAAGTTGCCTTGTGCCCCTGATGGGGGACACGGACGAGGCGGTTCAGGAGGCCACGCGCATCGTTCACAGCTTCCCCGCGATCTATCAGCGCGAATGGCTTCACCGCTTTGCCGCCAAGCTCGGGATTTCTGAGCCGCGGGACGAGGATCGCGGCCTGATCGAGCGCCTGCTGGAACTGATGGCCGGGGAAGAGGCCGATTTCACCCGAGTCTTCGCGGGCCTCGCGACCGGCCGGGCAAGGGACGAGTTCACCGACCGGGATGCGTTCGATGGCTGGTCGCGCGTGTGGCAAGACCGCATTTCCGGCCTCGCCGATGCCAAGCAGGTGATGGCGCTGGCAAACCCGCGGCGCATTCCCCGCAACCATCTCGTCGAGCAGGCCATCGCCGCAGCGCGCGACGAAGGCGATTTCGATCCGTTCCGAAAACTGGATCAGGCCCTGCGCGCGCCATTCGAGGATCGTCCCGAATGGGACGAGCTTGCCTTGGCGCCATTGCCGGAACAGATTGTCCAAAGAACTTTCTGCGGCACCTGAAAAGAAAGGTCCCATGACCCCGAGCACGGAACGGCTGAGACTGGCCAGCTACAACCTGCACAAATGCCGGGGCATGACCGGTCCTCATGCCCCCGAGCGCAATCTCAGGGTCATTGCGGACCTGCGGGCCGACATAATCGCCCTGCAGGAAGTCGATTTCAGGATGGGAAGGCGGCCCGAGGCCCTGCCCCGCGGGCGTATCGAGGAAATGACCGGCATGGTGCCGGCCGTCTTCAACCCGACTGGCGCCAATTCGCTGGGCTGGCATGGGCAGACCATCCTGATGCGGCCCGGCCTGCTGGAACAGGCGCAGGTCAGGCGCCTGCCGCTGCCCGGCATCGAGCCGCGCGGAGCCCTTGCCCTTCGCCTGCCCGGCGTGACCATCGTCGCGCTTCACCTCGGGCTGATCCGGTCGTCCCGACGGGCGCAATTGCGTCGCATCATCGCGCAGGCAGGCCGCATCGGCCATGACCGGCTGATCCTGACCGGCGATTTCAACGAATGGCATGACAATCGCGGGCTCGAGGCGCTGGAACCCATGCATGTCATCGCGCCTGGGCCAAGCTGGCCCGCCCCTTTTCCACGCCTCCGCTATGACCGCATTGCCGTCTCGCGCGGGATCGAGGTGCTGGATGCCGGCGTCTGGGACAGCGAGATCGCCCGGCAGGCCTCGGACCATCTTCCCGTCTGGGCCGATCTGGCGCTCGAACCCCGATCGGCCGCGCCCGAACCGGGCATCTTGGGTCGTGTGAGCGATAACCCTGCGGAATGAACTTTTCTGCACTCGCGAAGGGCGTTAGACAACGGCCAACCATTGTCACGAGAGGGACGGAACATGACCGCCATCATCGACATTTTCGCGCGCGAGATCCTGGACAGCCGCGGCAACCCGACCGTCGAGGTCGATGTCACGCTGGAAGACGGCACGATGGGCCGCGCCGCGGTGCCCTCGGGCGCCTCGACCGGCGCGCATGAGGCCGTCGAGAAGCGCGATGGCGACAAGTCGCGCTACATGGGCAAGGGCGTCCTGGAAGCCGTCGCCGCCGTCAATGGCGAGATCGCCGAAAACCTGATCGGCGAAGACGTCACCGACCAGATCGGCATCGACCGCCTGATGTGTGAGCTGGACGGCACGCCGAACAAGTCGCGACTGGGCGCGAACGCGATCCTTGGCGTGTCGCTGGCCGTTGCGAAGGCCGCGGCCGAGGCCTCGGCCCAGCCGCTTTACCGCTATGTCGGCGGCACGGGCGCGCGCATCCTGCCGGTCCCGATGATGAACATTATCAATGGCGGCGAGCATGCCGACAACCCGATCGACATCCAGGAATTCATGATCATGCCGGTCAGCGCGGAAAACATCCGCGAAGCCATCCGCATGGGCTCGGAAATCTTCCACACGCTGAAGAAAGAGCTGTCGGCGGCGGGCCTCTCGACCGGGATCGGCGACGAGGGCGGCTTCGCCCCGAACCTGTCCTCGGCCCGCGACGCGCTGGACTTCATCCTGAAGGCCATTGAGAAGGCCGGCTACACGCCGGGCGAGGATATCATGCTCGCCCTCGATTGCGCCGCGACCGAATATTACAAGGGCGGCAAGTACGAGATGAAGGGCGAGGGCAAGTCGCTGACCTCGGCCGAGAACGTTGCCTATCTGGAAGCGCTCTGCAACGACTACCCGATCCTGTCGATCGAGGACGGCTGCGCCGAGGATGACTGGGAAGGCTGGAAGCTCTTGACCGAGACGCTGGGCGACCGCGTGCAGCTGGTCGGCGACGACCTGTTCGTCACCAACCCCGAGCGCCTGGCCGAGGGCATCGAAAAGGGCTGCGGCAACTCGCTGCTGGTCAAAGTGAACCAGATCGGCACCCTGACCGAAACGCTGGACGCCGTCCGCATGGCCGACCGCGCGGGCTATACCTCGGTGATGTCGCACCGCTCGGGCGAGACCGAGGACGCCACCATCGCCGATCTCGCCGTCGCCACCAATTGCGGCCAGATCAAGACCGGCTCGCTGGCCCGTTCCGACCGGCTCGCGAAATACAACCAGTTGATCCGCATCGAGGAAATGCTGGGTGCCTCGGCGGAATATGCCGGGAAATCCATCCTGCGCGGCTGATCGGCTGGCGCCAGGAATGCGGAAAGGGCGGCCGATTGGCCGCCCTTTTCATATCCACCAGCGATGTGTCAGTGTGAAGGCCCCAAGCGCCAGCCGCTTTCGGAACTCCGAGGGCTGCGCGGCGGCAAGCGCCTCGATCCCGGTTGGCGCGGTCGCGAGAATTGCCGCGATCCCGGCACCGGGGAACAAGGCCGGTGCCAGGCTGCGTGGAACGTCACGTCGCTGGGCCCGTGCCTCTGCGAGCCTGTCGCGGGCATGAGCGGCAAGCCGCGCCAGCGCGTCCGGCGAGGGGTTCCGGAGCCCCAGCCCCATGCCCTGGAGCGCAGGGAGGGCCGCGAGCCAATGGGCGAGCCCGAGCCCCTCGGCCTGAGCAGAGACGGCGGGCATCGCCGCCTGCGGCCCATCGAGGGCCTCGGCGGCGAATTGGGCAAGCGGCACGGCGGTGTCCCGCACATAGGCCATGACATCGTCGGGCCGCTCATGCGCTTCGCGCCAACTGTCGCGCCGGCGCGGCTCGGCCATTACGGCAAGCGAGGATGCGCGCGGCCCCCAAGCCTCGGCCAACGGGGTGATGAGTTCGTGCGGCTGTCCCGCTGTCTTGCCGATATCCTCAAGCCGCTCGATCCACCATTGCAGGCGCATTTCCGCGATCAGCGGTTCGTTCGAGGCGAGAGGGGCACGGGCCAGTTCGAGGTTCAGCGCATAAAGCGTCAAGAGCTTCGGCCGCGCCGCGGCAGGCGCCAGAAGGCAAATGCCGAAACGGTCGGGGTCGTGTTCGCGCAACTGGTTTGCGCAATTTTCGAGGCTCATGCTGGCGTCACCCCGTCGCGGATCAGCTTCCAGCGGATCGCATCGACCAGGGCCTCGAAGCTGGCATCCACGATGTTCGGCGAGACCCCGACCGTGGACCAGCGATTGCCCCGTCCATCCGCGCTGTCGATGATGACACGGGTTGCCGCATCTGTTCCACCGCCGGTGATGCGGACACGAAAATCCACCAGATGCATGTCGTCGATATGGGACTGGTAGGGGCCGAGATCTTTCGCCAGCGACCGCCAGAGCGCGTTGACGGGACCCCGGTCCTGCCCTTCGTCATCCATGCTTTCACTGACCGAAAGCATCCTTTCGCCACCGATCCGGACGACCACCACCGCCTCGGAAACCGAAATGCGCTTGCCGATCGCATTCCGCCGCCGCTCGACGGTCACCCGGTAGCGCTCGACATCGAAGAAGCGCTGCATGCGGCCCAGTTCGGCCAGCGCCAGAAGCTCGAAGCTGGCCTGCGCGCCGTCATAGGCATAGCCTTGATCCTCGCGCATCTTCACCACGTCGAGTATCCGCGCGAGCGCCGGGTCGTCGCGGCTGACCTCGATCCCAGCCTCGGCAAGGCGGGCGCGCAGGTTCGATTGCCCGGCCTGGTTCGACATCGGAATAACCCGTTCATTGCCGATGACCGCCGGCTCGACATGCTCGTAGGTCGCGGGATTCTTCAGGATCGCGCTGGCATGAAGCCCCGCCTTGTGGGCGAAAGCCGAGGTGCCGACATAGGGTGCCGAGCGTGACGGCGCACGGTTCAGGATCTCGTCCAGCCGGCGCGAGATGCGGGTCAGGCTGGAAAGCCCCTCGGGGCTCACGCCGGTGTGCAACCGCGCACGATAGGGCTCTTTCAGCAGCAGCGTCGGGATCAGCGTGGTCAGGCTGGCATTGCCGCAGCGCTCGCCCAGACCGTTCAGCGTGCCCTGGATCTGGCGCGCGCCAGCATCGACGGCGGCCAAAGTGCAGGCCACCGCATTGCCGGTATCGTCATGCGTATGAATCCCCAGATGGTCGCCGGGAATGCCCGCCGCGATCACCGCGCGGGTGATCTCTCCGACGCGCTCGGGCAGCGTGCCGCCATTGGTGTCGCAAAGCACGACCCAGCGCGCCCCGGCCACCAGTGCCGCCTGCAGGCACGAAAGCGCGTAATCGGCATCGTCCTCGAACCCGTCGAAGAAATGCTCGGCATCAAAAAGCGCCTCGCGGCCCTGCGCGACCAGATGCGCGACCGAGGCCCGGATATTCTCGAGGTTCTCCTCGAGCGTGATGCCCAATGCCTCGCGGACGTGGAAGGGATGGGTCTTGCCGACTATGCAGACCGCCCCCGTCCCGGCGTTCAATACCCCGGCCAAGACCTCGTCATTCTCGGCCGAGCGGCCCGCGCGCTTGGTCATGCCAAAGGCGGTCATTGTCGCCCGGGTCGCAGGCGCCGAGGCGAAGAAATCGCTGTCCGTGGGATTCGCCCCCGGCCAGCCGCCTTCGATATAGTCGACGCCGATCTGGTCCAGCATCTGGGCGATCTCGGTCTTTTCGGCGGCAGAAAACTGCACGCCCTGGGTCTGCTGACCGTCGCGCAGGGTGGTGTCGTAAAGAAAGAGCCGCTCCATCAGACCTGCCCGAGCTTGGCTGCGTCGAAATCCGGGCCTGCGAGCAACTCGACCCCGGCCGCGCTCATCCGCACCTCGACACCGGCCTCGGTCAGCTTCCGCTTCATGGCATCCACGGCCGAGAAATCCTTGCTGGCCTTGGCCTCGGCGCGCAAGGCGGTCATCCGCTCGGCAAGGGCGGAAAGATCCGGCGCCGCGCCGATCCAGACATCCAGCTCCGGCGTGAGAAGCCCCAGCAGGCGGGCGCTGGCCAGAAGGCCCGGCGCATCCCCCTGCCCGGCAAGCTCGTGCAGCGCCGCGATCGCACCCGCGCTGTTCAGGTCATCAGCCAAGGCGGCGATGACGGCGGGTGCCGGGCTTGGCGCGGGGTCGATCCCCGCGACAAGGCCGCGCCACTTGCGCAGCACCGCCTCGGCCTCGCGGGCCTTCTCGGCCGTCCAGTCCATCGGCTTGCGGTAATGGGTGGAGAGCAGGACGAAGCGGATCACCTCGCCCGGAATGCCCTGATCAAGCAGATCCCGCACGGTGAAGAAATTGCCGAGCGATTTCGACATCTTCTTGCCCTCGACCTGCAGCATCTCGTTATGCAGCCAGGTGCGGGCAAATTCGCCATGCGGATGCGCGCAGCAGCTTTGCGCGATCTCGTTTTCATGATGGGGGAATTGCAGGTCGATGCCGCCAGCATGGATATCGAAACTTTCTCCCAGCAGTTCATAGGCCATGGCCGAGCATTCGATATGCCAGCCCGGCCGCCCGCGCCCCCAGGGGCTTTCCCAGCCCGGCAAGCCGGCATCCGAGGGCTTCCACAGGACAAAATCCATCGGATCACGCTTGAAAGGCGCAACCTCGACGCGGGCGCCCGCGATCATGTCATCGACCGAACGTCCCGAAAGCCGGCCATATTCGGGATAGGAGCGGACATCGAAAAGCACATGGCCCGAGGCCTCATAGGCATGGCCCTTTTCGACCAGGCCCTGGATCATCTTGACCATCTGGGGGATGAAATCCGTCGCGCGGGGCTCGTGATCGGGGCGTGCCGCACCCAGGGCATCCATATCGGCATGATACCAGCCTATCGTCTCGGCGGTGCGTTCCCGGATCAGCTCCTCAAGCGTTCCCGGCGCGCCCGCTTCCTTGCGGGCCAGCGCGGTCGCGTTGATCTTGTCGTCGACATCGGTGAAGTTGCGCACATAGGTGACGTGGCGCGCGCCATAGATCTGCCGCAGCAGGCGCACCAGCACATCGAAGACCACGACGGGCCGGGCATTGCCGAGATGGGCGCGGTCATAAACGGTCGGCCCGCAGAGATAGATCCGCAGGTTCTGCGGGTCGATCGGTCGGAAAACCTCTTTCCCGCGTGTCTTGGTATTCGTCAGTCTGATCTCGACCATGACTTCCCTCGAATTGGGCATCCCGAACCTGTCCCGGCGCGGGCGTCATTGGTCACGAAGTAACGCCCGCCTGAATTTTCAGCCGGTAATGATGCAACGGATGGTGGCGGCGTAGAGCTTCATGCCGTTGCCTTAAACCATCACCTTGCCTCTGCCAAGAGAGGCTGCAAGACTCGATGCATGAGCCGGGAACTTGTCAACGAGATCTGCGCCGCGCAACCGGGTTCGGAATGGTCCGATCCCTGGGGTGGCGGCCATGATTGCTGGAAGATCGGCGGCAAGACTTTTGCCGTGACCGGCACGCAGGGGACGCATGTCTCGGTCAAGACCGATGGCGAGGAGATCGCCAACTTCCTGATCGAGACTGGTATCGGAATGCGCGCGCCCTACCTGCATCGCAGTTGGGTGGCGCTGCCGCTTGATTCCGCGCCGGACGAGCTGGCGCATCGTATCCGGCAGAGCTACCGCATCGTGCGATCGGGCCTGCCGAAAAAAATCCAGGCTGGCCTGCCCCCCGTGGTCTAGATCGCGCAGAGTTGGTTCCTGCCGCAGCAATGGCTTCGGCGGCAGGAAGGTCGGCGGCAGGAGGTCTGCGTTCTCAGCTTGGAACTTGCGCGGCCAATTGTTGCAGCAGCGCGTCCATCTGCTTGCAAAGCGCGTCTTCGGTCGTCTTCTGCTCCGATGCCGCGTCGGCCAGCGTGCGCTCGACCCCCATGGCCGAAACCGTGCCCGTTTTCCCGAGCGTCTCGGCCGCGTCACCCTTTGCGGCATCGCCTTGCGGGATCATCCCCAAAAGCCTGTTCTGGGTTGCCACCGCACGGCTGTCGATGAACCCCTTGTCCTCGCAATAGGTCAGCACGCCCAACTGATTGCGTGCGCTTTCATAGGCAGCGCCCGTGTCGGTTGCGCTCGCCTCTGCCTGGACAGCCGCTTCGGGCGCGGCGGTCGTTTCGGCAGGACTGGCCTCCTGCGCAATGGCTGTCCCGACAGTCAGCGCCGAAACAGCGAGTGCAGAAAGAAGGGCGGTACGTGCAAGCATTCCAGATCTCCGTCTTTTGCCTTGTGCAACACTTGGCATGGCTATTCTTGCACCGCAAATTGCGGATGGCAATTTCCCGCTTAGATTGAATCAGATCAGCGGAAAAGCACCAATGAGCCTGGGGACCAACTCACATTTGCGCGTGTTCCCACATCCTGGACTTCGCGCCCGAAAACATTGCGCATGGCGATGCGGATCGGCCGCGCCTTGCCGTCGAAACCTTCCGAGCCGTCAAGGCGCACATCGTAATAGGTCATGTCCCCATAATAGACGACCTCGTCGATGACACCCGGGGTTGTCCGGCCAACGGTCGCCGGCTGGCCCGAGGTCACGATCGAAACCGCCTCGGGGCGGAAACCCACCGTGGGCCCTTCGTCACCGGGATCGGCCTTGCTGACATTCGCGGCCGGAATTTCGACGCGGCCAAGACCGGGAACCTCGACCTCGACCCCGTCCGAAGTATCACCGTGGATGCGCGCGGGCAGGAAGTTCATCACGCCGATGAAATCGGCCACCCGCCGGCTGGCGGGGCGGGCATAAAGCGCCTCGGGCCCGTCGAGCTGGGCGATCTGACCCTCGAACATCACCGCAATGCGGTCGGACATGACCAATGCCTCTTCCTGGTCATGCGTGACCAGAACGAAGGTGATGCCCACCTGCCGTTGCAGCTTGATCAGTTCGACCTGCATCTGTTCGCGCATCTTGCGATCCAGCGCCGAAAGCGGCTCGTCAAGCAGCAGAACCTTGGGTTTCAGGATCAGCGCCCGTGCCAGCGCGACCCGCTGTCGCTGACCACCGGACAGCGCATGGGAGGCGCGGTTGCCAAAACCCTTGAGCCCGACCATCTCGAGCGCCTCCTCGACCGCCGCGGCCTTTTCCGCCTTGGATCGCGGATCGCGGCGCAGGCCGAAGCCGACATTCTCGGCAACGGTCAGATGCGGAAAGATGGCATAGGACTGGAAAACCATGTTGGTGGGACGGCTGTTCGCCGGCACACCCTCCATGTCCTGACCGTCGATCAGAACCACGCCGTCCGAGATGTCCTCGAACCCCGCGATGGTGCGCAGGAGCGTGGTCTTGCCGCAGCCAGATGGGCCAAGCAGCGAGAAGAACTCGCCCGCCCGGATGGTGAGGTCGATCCCGCGAAGCGCGTGGTAATCGCCGTAATGTTTCTGGACGCCCCGGATTTCGATCATCGGGCGTGCCACGGCAGTGCGGGCGCGATGTGCTGCGGTGCTGCTGGCGGGAGCGGTCACAGGAAGCCTCCGGTGTCTTTGGCGCCGGTCTTGGCAATGCCCCGACGGCGGAAATATTCGGCGAATGTCAGAAGAATGATCGACATGACCACCAGCACCGTTCCCAGCGCCATGATCATCGGGATCTGTTTCGGGAAACGTAGCTGACTGAAGATATAGGTCGGCAGCGTGGGCTCATTCCCGGCAAGGAAGAAGGCGATGATGAATTCGTCCAGGCTGATCGTGAAGCTCATCAGCAGCGACGAGATGATGCCGGGCATGACCAGCGGCAGGATCACCAGGCGGAAGGCGCTCCATTTCGTTTCACCCAGATCGTAGGCGGCTTCTTCCAGCGAGCGGTCGAGCGAGTTGAAGGCGGTGGACAGGATCACTGTCGCATAGGGCATGCAGATCAGCGTGTGGCCCAGGATCACGGTCAGGATGTTCAGCTGAACGCCGATCGAAAGCAGCACGACCAGAAGCGAGATCGACACGATGATCTCGGGCAGGACCAGGGGCAGCATGATCAGTCCCATGATCGGCCCCTTGCCGGGGAATTCGAACCGGGTCGTGGCCCGAGCAGCGAAGATGCCGAGACAGGTCGCGAAGATCGACGAACAGACGGCAATGGTGAGCGAATTGAAAAGCGCCCGCCGCAGCGATGCGTTCTCGAACATCTGCGTGAACCATTGGCCTGTGAAGCCTTTCAGCGGAAAGGCGATCACGGTTCCGGAATTGAACGCAAAGACCGGCAGAAGCAGGATCGGCGCGTAAAGGAACAGCAGGTAGAAGATCGCGTAGATGCGCAGCCCGCCCCCCTTCATTGCCGCACCTTGAGGAAACGGCGGTTCATGGCCACAAAAATCAGGCTGATCACCGCCACGATGATCATCGCGGTCACGGCCAGAGCCGATCCCAGCGGACGGTTGTCGAGGTCAAGCATCTGGGCCTGGATCATGTTGGCGATCATCGGGATCTTGCCGCCCCCGATCAGGGCCGGGGTGACATAGTCGCCGATGGTCGGAATGAAGACGATGAGCGAGGCGGCGACGACCCCGGGCATGGCCAGCGGAAGCGTGACCCGCCAGAAGGTCATGGCACGGCTTTCCCCCAGATCGCGCCCTGCTTCTAGAAGGGAACGGTCGATCTTCTCGAGCGCGATGAAGATCGGCAGAATAGCGAATGGCGCATAGGCGTGGGCCAGAGTGATGACGATCGAGTTCACGTTGTAGAGCAAAAAGCTCAGCGGTTGGTCGATGATCCCAAGGGTCTTGAGCCCGGAATTGACCACCCCGTTATAGCCCAGGATCACCTTCCACAGGAAAACCCGGATGAGGTAGCTGGTCCAGAACGGGATGGTGATGAGAAAGAGCCAAAGCGACTTGCGTCCGGGCGAAACGGCAAAGCTGAGGAAATAGGCGACAGGGAAGGCCAGCGCGACCGTCACGAGTGTCACCAGCGCGGCCACCAGCAGCGAGCGCAGCATGATCGTGCGCACGATCGGGTCCGAAAGGACTGCCCGGTAATTCTCGAAGGTGAATTCCCGGATGACGGTCAGATATCCGTCCTTGAGGAATGAATAGGCCAGAATGGTAAGCAATGGCGCTGCGAGAACCAGCATTGCATAGCCAAGAGGCGGTGCGATCAGGGTCAGCCCCTGAGCGGATTGTGATCGGTTTCCTGAAGCCATCCCCTGCCCTTGCGACCTTGACCCTGCACTTTCCTTACGCAAGTTTTCACGCGGAATTGTCAAGCGAAAGCAGTTTCACCCGGATTTCATGCCGTAAGGTTCAGCTTGCCTGAAAACTCACCAGCACCTCGCGGCGATGGGGATGGCGGCGGTGCTCGACAAGGTAGATCCCCTGCCATGTGCCCAGCAGCATGCGCCCCTGCTCGACCGGGATCTGCAGGCTCGTCGGCAGGACGGCCGCCTTGAGATGGGCCGGCATGTCGTCGGGACCTTCGGAACGGTGGGTGATCCAGCCCATTGACGGGTGATCCGAGGAAGGCGCGATCCGGTCGAGCCAGTTCAGCAAGTCGTGCTGCACATCGGGATCGGCGTTTTCCTGGATCAGGAGCGAACACGAGGTGTGCCTGACAAAAAGGCTGACGACCCCATCCAGGGCAGACGCTGCGCGGAGGCCTTGCGCGACTTCGCGCGTAAGTTCGTAAAAGCCTGCACCATTCGTCTCGACGGTCAAGCGTCTCAGGCTCACTCGGCCGCCTCCCCCGGCGCTTCCAGCGCGCCGCCATCATGATCGAGCCCGATCCGTTTCTGCGTTCTTGCGCCCAGTTCGCGCAACATCTCGGCCTGGCGGATCACATTGCCTGACCCCCGGGTCAGGCGGTCCATGGCCGTCGAATGGCTTTTCTGCGCGCGGTCCAGGGCCGCTCCGACATCTTCGATGGCCATGATGAAGCCATGCAGCTTGTCGTAGAGTTGGCCGGCCCGTGCCGCAATCTGCATGGCGTTCGATTCGCGCCGCTCGACCGTCCAGATGTGGTCGACCGTTCGCAGGGTCAGCATCAGCGTCGTGGGCGTGGCAAGGCCAACGCGGTTCTCCATCGCATGCCGGGCAAGATCGGGATCGACGCGAAGCGCCTCGGAAAACGCGCCTTCGACGGGAATGAACATGATGACGTAATCGACCGATCCGTCATCGAGCGCCTGATATCCCTTGGCGGCAAGCTGCGCCACATGCCCCCTGACCGAAGCGACATGACGACGCAGCGCGGCTTCGCGCGTCAACGGATCTTCGGCGTTCACCGCCTCTTCATAGGCGTTCAGCGACACCTTGCTGTCGATCACCAACAGCTTGCGCTGGGGCATCTTCACGATAACATCGGGACGCCAGAGCTTGCCCGCCTCGTCGCGATGACTTGTTTGGGTGGTGTAATGCGTGCCCTCGATCAGCCCAGAATCCTCGAGGATGCGCTCAAGGATCATTTCGCCCCAGGCGCCGCGTTTCTGGCTGTCGCCCTTGAGCGCCCGTGTGAGGGCGACGGCTTCCTGCGAGATCTGCTCGGACCGCTTGTGCAGATATTCGATCTGTTCCTTGAGCCGCGCGCGTTCTTCGTCGGTGGCCTTGTTGCGCGCCTGCAATTCCGTCTGAAAGCGGTTCACCTGATCGCGGAACGGATTGAGCAGGGCATGAAGCTGATCGCCATGCGCTTTCTGCATCTCGGCGCCCTGCTGGCGCAATGTCTCGTTGGCCATGAGTCGGAAATGACCCGTCATTTCCTCGCGCAATTCCCGAAGCGTCTGGATGTCACGCTCGGCCGCGTCACGGTCCTTTTCCGCGGCCAGACGGGTTTCGGCGAGTTCGCGTTGCAGCGATGAAACGAGGTTTCGTTCCCGATGCAGCGCATCCGTCAATGCGTCGCGTTCCTCGACAAGCTCGCGCAGGCGCTGGGACAGGTTCTCGGCGCGGGCTTCCGCACGGCTTGTCGCACGAAGCTGATCCTGGAATGCACGAGCATCGGCATCGACGCGTCCGCGCAGAGCCTCTTCGGAATGCTGAAGCCGGCCAATCTGCTCGGCCGCCTCTGCCCTGCCCCGCTTCAGCATCAGGAAAAGCGCGATGACCACGCCGAACAGAACCACCAGCAACAGTTGCAGATTGCCGGAATCGCCGAGCCAGGCCTTGAGAAAATCGGACACGCTGCTCACCTCGGTCTGACCGGTTCGTCGGTCACGCATTGTCGTTGAGGCGAGTGTTCACCTTTCACCCCGAGAATGCAAGCTGGAGATGACACAGAACTTCTTGCGAGATCAGGCGCTTCCGGCTGGTCTCAGAATCAATTGAAGGCGCATGAAGGCAAGAAGGCCGCGCGCAAAGGCGCCGCCGTCGCTGACCTGAATCCCCTCGTTCGCGACCCAGTCGAACAGGATGCCCGCATTCGATGTGCCGAAACCCATCTGCCAGTTCTGAAACTGCCGACCGTTCTGATGACCACGCCAGAGAAAATCCACGTCATGATGACGCGGGTCCCGTTCGATCATCTCACCGACATCGTTCAGGGCCACAGCAGGCCCTTCGAGCCATTGATAGAACGAGCCATCCTCGAGATGAAGATAGCCCGTGAGCGCAAGGCTCAGATTCCGCGCCCTCGACTCCCTCAGGATATCCGCACATTTTGCCGACCTCGGGGTCAGCGCCGTCCGGCTCCGATAGAGAAAGAACGCGGTCTCCAAATCACTGGTCCAGGAAGGACCGCAGCTTGCGCGAACGCGAAGGGTGCTTGAGCTTGCGCAGCGCCTTCGCCTCGATCTGGCGGATACGTTCGCGGGTCACGCTGAACTGCTGGCCGACCTCTTCCAGCGTGTGATCGGTGTTCATGCCGATGCCGAAACGCATCCGCAGAACCCGCTCTTCCCGCGGCGTAAGGCTGGCCAAGACACGCGTGGTGGTTTCCTTGAGGTTTTCCTGAATCGCGCTGTCCAGAGGCAGCACGGCATTCTTGTCCTCGATGAAATCGCCAAGCTGGCTGTCTTCCTCGTCCCCGATCGGGGTTTCGAGAGAAATCGGTTCCTTGGCGATCTTCATCACCTTGCGAACCTTTTCCAGCGGCATCTGCAGCTTTTCGGCCAGCTCTTCGGGCGTCGGCTCGCGACCGATTTCGTGCAGCATCTGGCGACCGGTGCGCACGAGCTTGTTGATCGTCTCGATCATGTGGACCGGGATACGGATGGTGCGGGCCTGATCCGCGATCGAACGCGTGATCGCCTGGCGGATCCACCAGGTCGCATAGGTCGAGAACTTATAGCCGCGGCGATACTCGAACTTGTCCACGGCCTTCATCAGGCCGATATTGCCTTCCTGAATAAGATCAAGGAATTGCAGGCCACGGTTCGTGTATTTTTTAGCAATCGAGATGACCAGGCGAAGGTTGGCTTCCACCATTTCCTTCTTGGCCTGACGCGCCTCTTTCTCGCCGCGCTGAACCTGGTTCACGATGCGGCGGAATTCCTCGATATCGACGCCGACGTGCTGGCCGACCATGGCCATGTCGCCGCGCAGGTTCTCGACCTGCTTGCCGGATTTCTCGAACAGGCTCTGCCAGCCGCGACCCTTGTTGGCCATCATCCGGTCCATCCAGGTCGGATCGAGTTCCGAGCCGCGATAAGCATCGATGAACTCACGGCGGTTGATGCGAGCCGCGTCGGCCAGCTTCACCATGCCAGAATCGATCGTCACGATCCGGCGGTTGATGCCATAGATCTGGTCGACGAGCGCCTCGATCCGGTTGTTGTGCAGGTGCAGTTCGTTCACCAGCCCGACAATGCGCGAGCGCAGGTGCTGATAGGCAATCTCCTGCGCGGCCGAGAACGTCCCATCCTCGTTCAGCGTGGCGGACATGCGGTTGTCCTGCATATGCGCGAGCTGCTCGTAGCCATGCGCAATCGCCTCGAGCGTCTCGAGAACCTTCGGCTTCAGCGAGGCTTCCATCGCCGAAAGCGAAAGGTTCTGCCCGTCATCATCGTCTTCGTCGTCTTCCGAGCGGCGCATGGGGTTGCCATCGGCATCCAGCTCCGTCTCGTCCTTGGCCGGCGCAGCCGAGGAATTGGCCCGCGGCGAATCTTCGGCCAGCACGTCCTCGTCTTCGCCTTCCTCGTCCATCGCGCGACCGAAGGTCGTCTCGAGGTCGATCACGTCGCGCAGAAGGATGTCTTCGTCCAGAAGCTCCTGCCGCCACATGGTGATGGCCTTGAAGGTCAGCGGGCTTTCGCAGAGCCCTGCGATCATCGTGTTGCGACCGGCCTCGATGCGCTTGGCGATCGCGATCTCGCCTTCGCGCGACAGCAGTTCGACCGAACCCATCTCGCGCAGATACATGCGCACCGGGTCGTCGGTCCGATCCAGCTTCTCGGTTTCGGTCGTCGCAATCGCGACCTCGCGCGAGCCGGTGTTCGTGGTGGCCAGCTCTCCGGCCGATTCGTTGTCGTCGGCTTCCTCGTCAGTCTCGACGACGCGAATATCCATTTCCGACAGCATCGACATCACGTCCTCGATCTGGTCGGAACTGGCCTGCTCCGGCGGCAGAACGGCGTTCAGCTGGTCATAGGTGATGAAGCCGCGCTCTCGCCCTTCGGCGATCATGCGCTTCACCGCAGCCTGCGACATGTCCAGCGAAACATCGTCGTCCTTGGTGTCGGGCTTCTGGTCGTCGTCGTTGGCTGCCATGGTGGCTCCCTTGAAGCGGTGATTCGCGAATCAGCGAATCGGGATCGGCTTATCGGCCGTTTCTAACCAAGTCGCAGACAGAATCAAAGCCTGCGGGCGTGGCAAAGGGCCGGGTGATTCGGCGCTGCCGATTCGTTCGGCGTTGCGCGGGTCAGCGGCGCGGCTTGCGCCAGATCTCGTTTTCGAGCGCGGCCCGCAACTGTGCGGACAGCGCCGCGCGGTCCTCGCCCAGATCGGAAAGGTCGGCAAGGGACGGGTGATCCGCCTGCTGCCGGGCGCGCGCCGATTGGGCAACCCGCCATGTCAGCCCCTCATCCGCCAGGCCTTCGATCTCGGCCTCGGCGCGGGCAATTTCCTCGCGGGCGGAACGGCGCGCCTCGATCCGGTCCAGCGCATTCGCCAGGATACCGGCAGCGTTGTCGCCATCATCCGGGCGCAGGATCGCCGGGGCGGCCCTGACATGGGGTTCTGCCATGATGCTTTCAAGGGCTCGCTGCCCGGCCTGGGACTGGCTTCCCGCAAGCAGGTCGTGGATCAGGGCCGCGCGATCGCCATCTTCGGGCTCCAACCGTTCCAGCCGCGTTTCGACCGGGCCGATGAGTTCCGGATGGGTCGCGCAGATCGCAAGGATCATGGCCTCGATCATCCGCTCTGCCGTCCGTTCGTCGGCATCGGGCGAGGAAAGCCACGAGGCGCGGGTCGACGCCACGGGCGCCACCGGCCCGCTTGTCGCGCCGCGCATTCCGCCGGGCTGCCAGGCGGGACGCGGGCCGCGCGTGGGCTGGGCCTCTCGTCTGCGCTGACCGAACAATTCCCATTTCATCTGCTTCAGCGCAGAAAAATAGTGATCCCGGGTGTCCTTGTCGGGGATCTTCGCGATTGCGTCGCCAAGCGCCTTGTCCAGGGCCGCGCGCCGTTCAGGGCTGTCGAAAACCCTGCCTTCGGTTTCGCGACGCCACAGCAGGTCGACAAGCGGGCGCGCTTCCTGCAGCACGGCGGTCATGGCCGGCGCCCCCTTGGCCCGGATCAGGTCATCCGGGTCCTGCCCCTGAGGCAGGAAGGCAAAGCGCAGCGCCTGCCCTGGCCCGGTCAGCGGCAGCGCAAGATCGATGAGGCGCATGGCCGCCCGCAGCCCCGCATTGTCGCCATCGAGCGCGATCACCGGCTCAGGGGAAATTCGCCACATCAGCCGAAGCTGATCCTCGGTGATCGCCGTGCCCAGCGGCGCAACCGCACCCTCGAATCCCGCCCGGACCAGCGCGATCACGTCCATGTAGCCTTCGGCAATGATCAGCGGCTTGCCCTTGGCGACTGCCGCGCGGGCCGGACCGACATTGTAAAGGTTCCGCCCCTTGTCAAACAGCGGCGTCTCGGGGCTGTTGAGATATTTCGCCCGCGCATTCGGGTCCATGGCCCGGCCACCAAAGGCAATGCATCGCCCCCGCCCGTCGCGAATGGGGAATGTGATCCGGCCTCGGAAACGATCGAAGGGCGCACCGCCATCATCGGGCTTTGCGACCAGCCCCGCCTCGACGATCAGCGCCTCGGCGAAGCCCTTCGAACGCAGGGCGTTGAACAATCCCTGCCGCTGATCGGGTGCAAACCCGATGCCGAATTGTTCGCATGCCGAATCGTTCAGGCCGCGCCGCGCCAGATAAGACCGCGCATCCGCTGCCGTTCCCGTGCCCATCTGCATGCAGAACCAGCGGGCCGCCTGCTCCATCACCTCGACCAGTTCCGAGCGGCGATCGGCCCGCTGAACCTGATGGGGATCACGTTCCGGCATGGGCAGGCCGGCTTCCGAGGCAAGCTGTTCGACTGCCTCGATGAAGCCCAGCCCCTCGGCTTCGCGCAGGAAGGTCAGCGCATCGCCCTTCGCGTGGCACCCGAAGCAGTAATAGAATCCCTTCTGGTCATCCACATGGAACGAGGCGGTCTTTTCGCCATGGAAGGGACAAGGTGCCCACCAGTCCCCCTTGGCCTGGTTCGATCGGCGCAGATCCCAGACCACCTTGCGCCCGATGACGCGCGAAAGTGGCACGCGGGCACGGATCTCGTCGAGGAATTGTGGAGGCAGGCTCATGCCGTCTTATATCCGATCGCAGCGCGAAGTTGAAAAGGGGAATTACGCCCCGACTGTGCCACGGACCAGATCCCAGTAGATCGCGACGACACGTTCCTGATCCAGGCGCCCGCCCTCGCGATACCAGTTGGTCACCCCCGTCAGCATCGAGATGAGCGCCATGGTCGCAAGCCGCCGGTCGGGAACGGACATCACCCCCTCGGCTTCGCCAGCCGCGAGAATCGCCTCGAGCGCGTCCTCGTATCGGCGGCGCAGGCGCGCGATGTCACGGAAATTCTCGGGGCTGAGGCTGCGCAATTCCATGTAGGACAGAAAGACGGCCTCGGGTCGCTTGAGGCTTGTTGCGATATGAAAGCGCAGAAAATCCTTAAGCCGCACCAGCGCGGGCTGAGAGCTGTCGTCACGCCATTCTGACAGAAGCTCATCCATGTGGCTGCGCAGAAGATCGGCCAGAAGCGCCTGCTTGTCAGGCGTATAGGCATAAAGCGCCCCAACTTGCACGCCGACCTCGGCCGCGATCTGGCGCATCGATACCGCACCGTATCCGTGCCGCGCGAACAGGCTTCGCGCCGCGTCACGGACCAGGGGTCCGGTAATCTCTGCCTTGGAACCATGTGTGCGGGCCATGGCGTGTTCTAGGATGCCACCGGCAACAGGGAAAGAGCGGATCTTGTCTCTGCCGTCGCCCCGCGCCTATTGTGACGACCATTCGGACGGGGGACATGATGACGGCGGCACGGATCGGTTTGGCGCTTGCGATGCTGACGCTGGCGGGCTGCGACGATCGCATGGGCGATTACCCCGCGCTTCTTCCCACGGAGCAGATGCTGGCCGAGCCGACGCTTCCCGGCCATGCTGCAGATGCCTCGACCGACCCGGCTGCGGTCAGCGGCGAATTGCGCGGCCGGGCTGCCGCACTTTCCACATCCACGCCGGAGACGGTCGAGACCGGACTGACCGGACCCGCGGGCAACCGGAAAAGCGCGATCGCCGGCGGTCAGGGAACCGGTCCCGATGCCGAACTCAGCAGCAGAGCGGCCGCGTTGCGCGCCCGGGCGGCGGAACTCAGCAAAACGTCGCTGGACGGCTGCCCCGATGGAGCGGCCTCCTGCCCCGACGCGGACACGCCAACAGCGAGCGAATAATCCCAAGGAGAAGACACCATGCCCGTGATCACCTGCATCGACGATCTGAAGGCGATCTATCGTCGTCGGGTGCCGAAGATGTTTTACGACTACGCCGAAAGCGGCAGCTATACCGAGAGCACCTTCCGCGAGAACTGCAGCGATTTCGGGCGGGTCAAATTGCGCCAGAAGGTTGCGGTGGACATGTCAGGTCGCACCACTGAAAGCACCATGATCGGCCAGAAGGTCACGATGCCCGTCGGGCTTGCACCGGTCGGTCTGACCGGGATGCAATCGGCCGATGGCGAGATCAAGGCGGCACAGGCTGCCAAGAAGTTCGGCGTCCCCTTCACGCTATCAACAATGTCGATCTGTTCGATCGAAGACGTGGCCGAGGCGACGCAGCACCCGTTCTGGTTCCAGCTTTACGTGATGCGCGATCAGGAATTCCTGGAAGGTATCATCGAACGGGCCAAGCGCGCGAATTGTTCGGCCCTCGTGCTGACGCTGGATCTTCAGATCCTGGGCCAGCGCCACAAGGACCTGAAGAACGGGCTTTCGGCGCCGCCGAAGATGACCCTGCCGGTCATGCTGGACCTCGCGACGAAATGGCGCTGGGGTATCGAGATGCTGCAGACCAAGCGGCGTTCTTTCGGCAATATCGTGGGTCACGCCAAGGGTGTCGGAGACACCTCTTCGCTGATGAGCTGGACCGCCGAGCAGTTCGACCCACAGCTTGACTGGGGCAAGATCGCCCGCATTCGCGACATGTGGGGTGGCAAGCTGATCCTGAAAGGCATCAACGACCCGGAGGACGCCCGTATCGCCGCCGACTTCGGGGCCGACGCGATCGTGGTCAGCAATCACGGGGGCCGCCAGCTTGACGGCGCAGCCAGTTCGATCCGTATGCTGCCCGAGATCGTCAGCGCGGTCGGTGACCAGATCGAGATCCATCTCGACAGCGGTATCCGCTCGGGGCAGGACGTGCTCAAGGCACTCGCGCTTGGCGCCCATGCGACCTATATCGGGCGCGCCTTCATCTATGGGCTTGGCGCGATGGGAGAAGCCGGCGTCACCAAGGCACTGGAAGTTATCCGCAAGGAACTCGACATCTCGATGGCGCTTTGCGGCGAACGCGACGTGAAGAAGCTCGGTCGCCACAATCTTCTTGTGCCCAAGGACTTCCTTGAACCCTATCTTTGATCTGCACGAAGGGTCTGCCATGCGGACCCTTCACCGCCAGACGCTTGGCTCCGCGCCCCGCCAAGCCGCCTTGGCAGGATCGTCCTGGCCCGGCTCAGCGCGATGCTGCCAAGTATCGGCATCACGACCCCGACCGCGAAGAAGACCGCGACGCTGTTGATGCCGAGAAAATGCTGAACAGCGATGATGAAGAAGATGTGCAGAAAGTAGATGCTGGCCGACCAGGAACTTAGATCGACCGGGAGCCGGGGCAGCGTCGTGCGCAAGAAAGCTAGAAACAGCAGCATTGGCGCGGGAAATGCCAGAACCGGGATGTCGGGCAACAAGCTGAAATTCAGCCCATAGACCGACATGCCGACAAATGCCTCGGCAATCTTGGCTCCGAAAATCAGGCCGGTCAGGGCCCAGAGAAGACGTGCACTTGGAAGCCAGTCGAAACCTTGCCTGTCAATCCTGTGCGCAAGGGCGAAGCCTATGGCCGCAAAGGGAAAGATGACGGTGAAACCGTTACGCCAATATTCCATCGGCATCTCGGGCCGTTGAAAGAACGCCCAGAAAGACAGTGCCGAGCCCGCCAATCCCAGCGTCAGCGCGGCAAGCAGCATGGGCCGCAGCCCCGTTCGCGTTCTCTGCCCGAGGCGGATCAGGATCACGATCAGGACGGCCGCAACAATCAGCCCCGCGATATACCACAGGTGCATCGTGCCCCAGGCCACTGACCACAGAACATCTTGCCAGGTGGTCGTGGCGTTTACCCAGATCGGTACATAGAAGGCCGTCCAGAAGAGATAGGCGCAGGCAAGCCCGATCAACCATCCGAGCACCCGCCCGTTGCGGTATGTGACGTAAAAGCAAAATCCCGAAACGACCGAAAAGGTCGGCACGAGACTGCGCAGCAACCCGCCCCCGACCAGGTAGCTCCAGATTTCGATACGCTGGCTGATAAGGATGGAATGACCGAGGACGACACCAACGGCGAGCAGGCATTTGAGATAATCTATTGATAGAGAACGCGTTAACATCTAATGACCTATCCACCCTGGGAAAGACTGCGCCGTTCCCCGCTCATCGACAAGTCATTTTCCGCCCTGATCGGCAAGTTTTATCCTTCACATTCGACGCAGACTCCACTATAGGCGCGTCCTTGGCCATGCACCCTTGGAGGATGGCCGCAAACAGTCAATCGTAAGGAATACCATCATGGCCAAAGAGATCCCGGATCTGGTGGTCGAGGCACGCGCGGGGACAGGCAAGGGGGCCGCCCGCCAAGCTCGCCGCGAAGGCAAGGTGCCCGGCATCGTTTATGGCGACGGCAAAGAGCCGCAGCCGATCCAAATCGAGTTCAACTCGCTGCTGACCAAGCTGCGCGCCGGTCGCTTCCTGTCGACCCTCTGGAACCTGAAGGTCGAAGGTCAGGAAGACGTTCGCGTCGTCTGCCGCGGCGTTCAGCGTGACGTGGTTAAGGACCTGCCGACGCATATCGACTTCATGCGCCTGCACCGCAACACCCGCGTGAACCTGTTCATCCACGTGACCTTCGAGAACCACGAAGCTGCCCCCGGCCTGAAGCGCGGCGGCACCCTGGTTGTCGTGCGTCCGGAAGTCGAACTGATGGTCACCGCGTCGGAAATTCCGGATCACATCACCGTGGACCTGACCGGCAAGCAGATCGGCGACACGATCCACATCAACGACATCGAGCTGCCGAAGGGCGTGAAGCCGACGATCGACCGCAACTTCGTGATTGCGAACATCGCCGCTCCGTCGGGCCTGCGTTCGGAAGACAATGCCGAAGCAGCCGAAGGCGAAAGCACCGAGGCCTGATCCAGGCATTCTGGCTGAACCAGATCGGGCGGCATCCCAACGGATGCCGCCCTTTCTCTTGCCGAATTTGCGCCGACTTGTCCTTTGGCGGCGCTGTTGCTAGGACATCGCGCCTGACGCGAAGGGGGTATCTATGCAGGAACCGATCCACATCATTGGCGCTGGCCTCGCTGGCTCGGAAGCGGCCTGGCAGATCGCGCGCGCGGGTGTGCCCGTCGTGCTGCACGAGATGCGCCCCGCGGTCGCGACCTTCGCCCATCGCACCGGCGATTGCGCCGAGATGGTCTGTTCGAACAGCTTCCGTTCGGATGACGACCAGATGAACGCCGTGGGCCAGCTGCATTGGGAAATGCGCGCGGCCGGCGGCCTGATCATGTCCATGGCCGACCGCCAC
Source organism: Paracoccus sp. MBLB3053 (assembly GCF_031822435.1). Classification (NCBI taxonomy): domain Bacteria; kingdom Pseudomonadati; phylum Pseudomonadota; class Alphaproteobacteria; order Rhodobacterales; family Paracoccaceae; genus Paracoccus; species Paracoccus aurantius. The sequence continues at coordinate 2,507,639 of NZ_JAVQLW010000001.1, forward strand.
CGCCTGCCCGCGGGCGGCGCGCTGGCCGTCGACCGCGACGCCTTCTCCGCCGCCGTGACCCAGGCCCTGCGCGACGAGCCGCTGGTCAGTTTCGAACCCGGAGAAATCCGCGATCTTCCCACCGAGGGCCGCTGGATCATTGCCACCGGGCCGTTGACTTCGCCCTCGCTGGGCCAGTCGATCCTTGGCGCGACCGGCGAAGGCGCGCTTGCGTTTTTCGACGCCATCGCCCCCATCGTCCATGCCGAGACCATCGACATGCAGGTCTGCTGGCTGCAAAGCCGCTACGACAAGGGCGAGACCGAGGAGGAGCGCACCGCCTATATCAACTGCCCGATGACCCGAGAGGATTACGAGGGATTCATCGACGCCCTTCTCGCCGCCGACAAGACCGAGTTCCACGAGGGCGAGACGGCGGGCTATTTCGACGGCTGCCTGCCGATCGAGGTCATGGCCGAACGCGGTCGCGAGACGCTGCGCCACGGCCCGATGAAACCCGTCGGTCTGACCAATGCGCATAAGCCCACCGAAAAGGCCTATGCCGTGGTCCAGCTGCGCCGCGATAACGCCTTGGGCACGCTCTATAATATCGTGGGCTTCCAGACCAAGATGAAATACGGCGCGCAGACCGAGGTCTTCCGCCGCATACCCGGCCTGCAGAATGCGAGCTTCGCGCGTCTCGGCGGCATCCACCGCAATACCTTCCTGAACTCGCCGCGCCTGATCGACGACCGGCTGCGGCTGCGCTCGCACCCGAACCTGCGCTTCGCGGGCCAGGTGACGGGGGTCGAGGGCTATGTCGAATCCGCCGCGATGGGCCTCCTCGCCGGTCGCATGGCCGCCGCCGAGGCGCTTGGCCGTGACTTGCCGCCGCCGCCCGTGACGACCTCGATGGGCGCACTCGTCAATCACATCACCGGCGGGGCGGATGCGAAAACATTCCAGCCGATGAACGTGAATTTCGGTCTTTACCCGCCGCTCGACGAGATGCGCGGCGGACGCAAAGGCCGCAAGGACCGCTATCCGGCCTATACCGACCGCGCGAAAGCCGATTTCCAGGGCTGGCTCGCGGGGCAGAATTGAACCGCACGCGATTCGCCCCCTCGCCCACTGGCCCGCTGCATCTGGGCCATGCCTTCGCGGCGCTGACCGCCGCGAAGCTGGCAGATCCCGGTCAGTTCCTGCTGCGGATCGAGGATATCGACCAAAGCCGCTGCCGTCCGGAATATGAGGCGATGATTTCGGAGGACCTGCATTGGCTGGGCCTCGGCTGGCCCCTGCCCGTGATGCGGCAATCCGAACGCCTGCCCGCCTATCAATCGGCCTTGGACCGGCTGGCAGCACTGGGCCTGACCTATCCCTGCCAATGCCGCCGCGCCGATATCCGCGCCGCGCTTTCGGCCCCGCAGGAAGGCGCCGAGCCGGTGATCGGTCCGGACGGTCCGGTCTATCCCGGCACCTGCCGCCACCGCGCCATGGCCGAGGCCCGCGCGGATGACGCGATCCGGCTAGACATGGCGCGCGCGCTCGACCATTTGCGGGCCGGCGAGATCGCCTTCGAGGACGAGAACATCGCCCCCGGCCTCCCGCATCGCCTGTCGGCTGCCGACATGATCAGCGGCATCGGCGATGTCGTCCTGGCGCGGCGCGGCATGGGGACGAGCTATCATCTCTCGGTCGTGGTCGATGACGCGGAACAGGGCATCACGCTGGTCACCCGCGGCAAGGACCTGCTCGATTCGACCTTCATCCATGTCCTGCTCCAGCGCCTGCTGGGCCTGCCCGTGCCGCGCTATCACCACCACCGCCTGATCCGCGACGACAACGGCAAGCGGCTCGCGAAACGCGACGACGCACGCGCCCTGCGGCTTTACCGCGAGCAGGGCATGAGCGCCGCTGAAATGCGTCACGCGCTGGGGTTCTGAGGCTCCATGATCACGACTTCATCCCCTTCCCGGATGGCGGTGTAGAAGCAGCTTTGCCGGTTGGTGTGGCATGCCGGGCCGGTTTGGTCGACGAGCACGAGCAGGCAGTCCCTGTCGCAATCGACCCGCAACTCGATCAGCTTCTGCGCATGGCCCGAGCTTTCGCCCTTGACCCAGAAGCTTTGGCGCGAGCGCGACCAATAGGTGACCTTGCCGCTTGCCAGCGTGCGGGCCACGGATTCCGCATTCATCCAGGCCATCATCAGGATTTCGCCGCTGGCGTGATCCTGTGCGATGGCCGGGATCAGGCCGTGCGCATCGTATTTAAGGCTTGCAGGATCGAACATCGGCTTTCCTTTCCGCTGGGTCGCACCTATCTAAGCGGGAGCCAACCCAAGGAAAAGCCCAAGGCCCGTCATGTCCGACAGCGATCTGATGCAACTCTATTCCCGGCGGATCCTTGCGCTTGCGTCGGATATCCCGCATCTGGGCAAGCTCGAGAACGCCATGGGCAGCGCGCATCGTCGCTCGCCGCAATGTGGCTCATCGGTGACCGCGCATGTCCGGCTGAGTGATGGCGTCATTTCCGACTTTTCGCAGGAAGTGCGGGCATGTGCATTGGGCCAGGCCTCGGCTTCTGTGCTGGGTGGATCGGTCATTGGTCGCAGCCGAGACGACATAGCCCGGGCGGCGGCGGAACTGACGGCGATGCTGAAACAGGACGGCGACGCGCCCGCTGCCCCCTTCGACGGGCTTGAGGCATTGCTGCCCGCTCGGGAATTTCCCAATCGTCACGCCTCGATCCTGTTGGCCTGGGAAGCGACGCTCGGCGCAATCGACGACGCGCTGGCCTGAGCTCTCCAGCTTCAGAAAAAGAAAATGCCGACCCGCGAGGGGCCGGCAAGTTGCGCGCATTTACCGGACCGGGGACGATCACGGAGAAACCGGGCGAGGGTTTCACGAAGCGCGGGGCAGGACAAATGGGATTCAGGAAATGACCACCGGCGGGACGACCGACGGAAGGGAAAACAGGAAGATTGCCATCGCAGAGATCGCGACGACCCCGACAAAGTCGGAGAGAGTTTCACGGCTCATGTCAGTTCTCCTCGGTTTGTTTATATTTTGTTCTCACCGAATCGGAACAAAGTAAAGAACTTTTTAGGAACATCTCACGAGAACATCACCCGGCCGTGATCAGGCGGATCGCGCGATCCTGCTCCATCAGCCACAGCAGTAGCCGCACCGCCTGCCCTCGCGGCGTCTCCATCCTTGGGTCGCGCTCCAGGAACGCCTGGGCGTCCTTGCGCGCAAGCGCCATCAGCGCGCCCTGTCGCTCGAGATCCGCGATGCGGAACCTCGGCAGGCCCGATTGCGCGGTTCCGATCACGTCGCCCGCCCCCCTGATGACAAGGTCCTCCTCGGCGATGCGAAAACCGTCCTCGGTCTCGCGCAGGACGCCCAGCCTTCTGCGCCCGGTCTCGGACAGCGGTTCGTGATACATGAGCAGGCAGCTCGACGCCGCCTTTCCGCGCCCGACCCGGCCGCGCAGCTGGTGCAGCTGGGCAAGGCCAAAGCTCTCCGCGCGTTCGATCACCATGATCGTAGCTTCCGGCACGTCCACGCCCACCTCGATGACCGTCGTCGCGACCAGGATGCTTGCGCGCCCGGCCGCGAAATCGGCCATTGCGGCATCCCTGTCCTGGGCGGGCATCTGGCCATGAACCAGACGCACGCGATCACCGAAACGGGCCCGCAATTCCTGAAACCGCGCCTCGGCCGCAGTCAGGTCGACCGATTCACTTTCCTCGACCAGGGGACAGACCCAATAGGCCCGCGCGCCCGAGCCCACCGCTCCGGCCAGGTGGTCAACGATCTCGGGCATGCGGCCATCGGGGATGACGGTCGTCCTGATCGGCTGACGCCCTGCAGGTTTCTCATCGAGGATCGACAGATCCATGTCACCATATTGGGCAAGCGCCAGGGAACGCGGAATGGGCGTCGCCGTCATGACAAGCATGTCCGGGGGCAGGTGCTGGCCCTTGGTGCCAAGCTCCATGCGCTGGTTGACGCCGAAACGGTGCTGTTCGTCCACGATGGCCAAGCGCAGATCGCGGAACTCGACCGTCTTCTGGATCACGGCGTGGGTGCCGACCAGGATGTCGATCCGCCCCTCGGCCAGGTCGGTCAGGATATTCGCGCGGGCATCGCCCTTGTCACGACCGGTCAGCACTTCCAGCCGAATGCCTGCGAGTTTGGCCAAGGGCTCCAGCGCACGGAAATGCTGGCGGGCAAGGATCTCGGTCGGGGCCATCATGACCCCCTGCCCGCCCGCCTCGACAGCAATCAGAAGCGACAGGAAGGCGACAAGCGTCTTTCCTGCACCCACATCGCCCTGCAGCAGCCGGTTCATCCTGCGCGGAGCGGCAAGGTCCTCGGCAATCTCTCCGACGGCACGGCGCTGCGCGTTGGTCGGCGGCCATGGCAATCCCGCAATCACCTTCTCGCGCAGGTGACCATCACCCTGGGTAACCTGCCCGGCCAGTCGCCGGCGATCGCGCCGCATTATCGCAAGCGTCACCTGATGAGCAAAAAGCTCGTCATAGGCCAGCCGCGACCGCGCCGGCGCCGTGGCGGAAACGTCCTGCAGCCCCTTTGGCGCATGCGCAGCCACGAGCGCGTCGGACCATGAAGGCCACGCTTCGCGCGAAAGCAGGTTCGGATCGATCCATTCAACCGTTTCCGGCAGCCGCGTCATGGCGGCTGCCACCGCCTTCTGCACGACCCCCTGCGTCAGGCGACCGGAAAGCGGATAGACCGGCTCGAATTCCGGCGGTGGCGGATCATCCGGCAGAGCGACATGATCGGGATGCACCATCTGCGCCATCCCGTCGAAAAGCTCGATCTTGCCCGAGATCCGACGCTGCGCACCGATCGGAAACTGGCGTTCGATCCAATCCTTGCGCGGGTGGAAAAAGACGATCTGCAGATCCGCGACGCCATCAGAGCAGTGCACGCGCCACGGCCGACCCTTGCCCGTCGGTGCACTGTGCCGCTCGATCGCGACAGTAACCGTGACCATCTCGGGCGGACGGGCATCGGCAATCCGCCCGATCGGACGGCGATGGACGACCGCATGCGGCAAGGTCAGGATCAGGTCACGCGGGCGTGCGACGCCCATCTGGGCAAATGCCTCGGCGGCCTTGGGGCCGATTCCGGGCAGGGTTTCCAGCCCGGCAAAAAGCGGGAAAAGCGCGGGCGGACGCCCGCCTACCCGTTCGCGATCAGCAGCCATTCGTCCTCGTCGATGACCTTGATCCCCAGATCAGCCGCTTTCTTGGCCTTGGAACCCGCGCCGGGCCCCGCGATGACCAGATCGGTCTTGGCCGATACCGAACCCGCGACATGGGCGCCAAGCGCCTCTGCCCTCGCCTTTGCCTCGGCCCGCGTCATCTTTTCGAGCGTTCCGGTAAAGACCAGGGTCTTGCCGGTCACGGCGCTGTCGGTGGCGCGCGCCTCGGGCGGCAGGATCTTCAGATACGCTGTCAGCCGGTCGATCGCCGCCCGCTCGCGCTCATTCGCGAAAGCCTCGGACAGCGACATGGCAAGGACCGGACCGATGCCGTTCGCGCTGATGAGGTCTGTCCAGGCGGCCGATGCCGCAACCGGAATGCGCGCTTCCGCGAGCACCGCGGCGCGCACGTCGCTGACCCGCGCGCGCCGACCTCGCGCGGCGGCTGTTTCGCGCTCTTGCTCGGCCGCGACCTCGGCCAGACGCTGCGCCTCCGCCGCTGGCCGCAAGCGGTCCAGCGCCTGCGTCAGCGCGTCCCAATCGCCGTAATGGCGCGCAAGATCGCTGGCAGCGACTTCGCCCAGGTGGCGAATGCCAAGCGCGAAAAGCAGCCGGGCAAGCGCGATCTCCCGCTTCTCGTCGATGGCACGGAACAGGCTCGCGGCACTTTTCTCGCCCCAGCCTTCGCGGTTCTTCAATTGCTGTGGCCGACCCGGACCATAGCGCTCCTGCAGGGTGAAGATATCGGCGGGCTCGGCGATCCAGCCATCTCGGAACAGTTCCTCGACCAGCTTCGCGCCCAGCCCCTCGATATCGAAAGCCGCGCGCGAGACGAAATGCTTGAGCTTTTCGACCGCCTGCGCGGGGCAGATCAGCCCTCCGGTGCATCGGCGCGCCGAATCGCCCTCTTCCCGGATGGCAGGAGAGCCGCATTCCGGGCAAAGCTCCGGAAAATGATAGGGTTCGGCATCAGACGCACGTTTCGCAAGATCGACATCGGCAACCTTCGGGATGACATCGCCTGCGCGATACACCTGAACCCAGTCACCGATCCGGATGTCCTTGCCGTCCCGGATCACGCTGCCATCGGCGCTGCGCCCGGCAATGTAATCTTCGTTATGCAGTGTCGCGTTCGAGACGACGACGCCGCCGACCGTGACAGGATGCAGCCGGGCAACTGGGCTGAGGGCTCCTGTCCGTCCGACCTGGATGTCGATGGCCTCGAGCCGGGTCCAGACGCGTTCGGCCGGAAACTTGTGCGCGATTGCCCATCTCGGCGTCGTCGAGCGCATGCCCAGCCGTGACTGATAGTCGATCCGATTGACCTTGTAGACGACGCCGTCGATGTCATAGCCCAAGGTCGAACGCATCTGTTCGATATTGGCCCAGGTCGCGATCATCTCATCGGTCGAGCTGCAGAGCCGCATCAGAGGATTGGTCTGGAAGCCAAAGCCCTTCATCCGCTCGACGGCGAGCATTTGCGTTTCGGCAAGCGGCTCGCTCAGTTGGCCCCAGGCATAGGCAAAGAAACGCAGCGGCCGGGATGCGGTGACTTCCGGGTCAAGCTGCCGCAACGAACCGGCGGCGGCGTTGCGTGGATTGGCGAACACCCGGCCGGGGTCCGACTGGTTCAGCTTTTCGAAATCCTCATGCGACATGTAGCACTCGCCACGGATCTCGATGACGGTCGGTATGTCATCCCCGAGAAGTCTATGGGGAATATCCCTGATGGTGCGGGCATTGGCGGTAACGTTTTCCCCGACCGCACCATCGCCGCGGGTCGAGGCCAGGACAAGCTCGCCCTCTTCGTAGCGCAGCGACAGAGACAGGCCGTCGATCTTGGGTTCGGCCGTCACCTCGACCGGATTGCCCGGAGCGAGGCTCAGGAACGAGCGGACACGCTGCATGAAGCCGGTGACATCTTCGTCATCAAAGGCATTTTCCAGCGACAGCATGGGAACGCGATGCGCCACCTTGGCGAAGCGTCCGTCCGGTGTCGCGCCGATCCGCGTCGTCGGACTGTCCTGTCGTGCGAGTTCGGGAAAGCGCGTCTCGATCTCGACGAGCCGGCGCTTCTTCACATCATATTCGGCGTCGCTGATGAAGGGCGCATCTTCGCCGTGATAGGCGCGATCGGCTTGCTCCAGCACCTGGGCCAGTGCTGCCGCCTCATCGGCCGCAGCACTGCGATCAAGCTGCGCGACCGGAACCGTTTCCGGCAGAGGCGCGGACCCTGTGGAAGCCTTATCCTTGGCGTCTTCGGCCATGCCTGTCTCCTTCACCCGGGCCCCGGCACGGGCCTTTAGTCAGGGCCAGAGTGATAGCTTCTAGGCAGAGCCCTTGTCCAGCATCCGGGACAGGCAATGAGGTCGGCCGATCAGGCCCCGATCGCGACCCTTTCATTCGCTTGCCCACCCGTTACGGGATCGCGCAGGACATAGCCCCTGCCCCAGACCGTTTCGATGTGGTTCTCACCCCCAAGCGCCGCGGAAAGCTTCTTGCGCAGCTTGCAGACGAAAACGTCGATGATCTTCAATTCGGGTTCGTCCATGCCCCCGTAAAGGTGGTTCAGGCACATCTCCTTGGTCAGGGTCGTGCCCTTGCGCAGGCTGAGCAGTTCGAGGATCTGGTATTCCTTCCCCGTCAGGTTCACCGGCCGTCCATCGACCTCGACAGAGCGGGCGTCAAGATTGACCATCATTCCGCCGGTCCAGATGATCGACTGGCTATGCCCCTTGGAACGGCGGATAATGGCCTGGATGCGTGCGACAAGCTCATCACGGTTGAAGGGCTTGGTCATGTAGTCATCAGCACCGAAGCCGAAGCCGCGCAGCTTGCTTTCGGTGTCATCTGAACCTGTCAGGATCAAAATCGGCGTGTCGACCCTCGACATGCGGATCTGCCGCAGCACTTCCATCCCGTGCATGTCTGGCAGGTCGAGATCGAGCAGGATCAGATCGTAATCATAGAGCCTTGCGAGATCGATCCCTTCCTCGCCCATATCGGTGCGATAGACGTTGTAATTCGCATGGGTCAGCATCAGCTCGATGCTGCGCGCCGTTGTTTGATCATCCTCGACGAGAAGAATGCGCATCATATTCCCCCTTGGTTGAACCTTGTTGGATCAGTTCGTGACACCCAAAGGTTAATATCCCGTTAGTGTGGAATTTCTTATTATTAATTCTACCTATGGTTGCTGAATCGCTGCAACTGTGTGATTTTCAACGCATCCATTCCGTGCCGATCGAACGACTGCACCCAGGATTCGAATTCTTCAATGGATAGGCCGTAGCGCGCGATCGCCTCGTCGCGTGTCAACAAGCCATGCTCGACGGCCGCCACGACAAGTGCCTTTCGGCTTGCAACCCATCGCGTCACTGAAACCGGCAGGTCTGCCAGGGAGATGATCGTGCCGTCCTGAAGCACGGCAGTTCTCGGTCCGGAGGATTTTTTCAAGAACATCGCCAAATCCCTGTCATCTCTGCCCTTGGGTTCTCGCAGAGAATTCTTAAATGGGGGTGAAGCACGACGCGTTTCGCGGGCCTTGGGCTTGAGAAATCCGTCGTTTTTACTATAAATGCCCGCGAAATTGGCGTATCCGCTTCGGCCCGCGCCGCTAAAGGACGATCCATGACAGTTCCTAGCCCTGACCTGCGCGCCGAAGCGCATGACAGCCATTTGAATTCCCTGGGCTTTGCAAAGCCGCCCAGCGAAACCCGCGTCGTCGTGGCGATGTCGGGAGGCGTGGACAGTTCGGTCGTGGCGGCCATGCTTGCCGCCGAGGGCTATGACGTGATCGGCGTCACGCTGCAGCTCTACGATCATGGCGCTGCTCTGGCGAAAAAGGGGGCCTGTTGCGCGGGCCAGGACATTCATGACGCGCGCCGCGTCGCGGAACGCATTGGCTTCCCGCATTACGTGCTGGATTACGAGAACAAGTTCCGCGAATCCGTCATCGAGGAATTTGCCGACGCCTATCTGGCAGGCGCAACCCCCGTCCCATGTATTCGCTGCAATGAGCGGGTGAAGTTCCGCGACCTGTTGCAGACCGCGCGCGAGCTTGACGCCGATTGCATGGCGACCGGGCATTACATCCGCCGCAGCGAAGGTGCAACCGGTTCGGAATTGCACATGGCTGCCGACCCGAACCGCGACCAGAGCTATTTCCTGTTCTCGACCACGGGCGAGCAGCTTGATTTCCTGCGCTTTCCACTTGGCGGATTGGAAAGCAAGGCCGAGACGCGCGCTCTGGCCAGCAAGTTCGGGCTCGCCGTCGCGGACAAGCCCGATAGCCAGGACATCTGCTTCGTGCCGAACGGAAACTATGCGAGCGTGATCGAAAAGCTCCGCCCTGGCGCCGCCGATCCGGGCGAGATCGTCGACCTGGACGGAAATGTCCTGGGCACGCATCGCGGCGTCATTCATTACACGATCGGGCAACGGCGCGGTCTGGGCATCGGGGGGCTGGGAGATCCGCTTTACGTCGTCCGGCTGGAACCCGATACGCGACGTGTCGTCGTTGGCCCGAAGGAATCGCTGGCAACCAAGGTCGTGCCCGTGACCGAGGTCAACTGGCTGGGCGATGTGCCGTTCGAAGGCGAGATCGCGATCAATGCCCGCATCCGCTCGACCCGGCCCCCTCGGCCCGCCATCCTTCGTCCCACCGGCAAGAACCGCGCCGAGGTCGAGTTGCTGGACCCGGAGGAAGGCGTGAGCCCCGGTCAGGCCTGCGTGTTCTACGCGACCGAGGGCACACGGGTTCTGGGCGGCGGCTGGATCGCCCACCGCCGGGGCTGAGCTCAGGCGGACGCTGCCAGCAGGCGGATCCGCTCGACCATGGCGCGCAGCCCGTTCGAGCGCTGCGCGGAAAGGTGCTCTTCCAGCCCCAGCCTGCGCAGTTCCGCCGGGGCGTCGATGCCGCCCACTTCCCCCACCGGCACGCCGGAATAAAGCGCGTGCAGAATGGCGATCAGTCCGCGCACGATCAACGCGTCGCTGTCACCGTGAAAATCGAAACGCCCGGCTTCGATCCGCGGCATGATCCAGACCTGACTTGCACAGCCTTCGACCTTGGTCGCGGGAACCTGCAGCGCCGGTTCCATCGCGGGCATCGCCTTGCCCAGTTCGATCACATGCCGATAGCGATCCTCCCAGTCATCGAGGAAGTCGAATGTTTCGGCAATTTCTTCAAAGGCAGCGGTGGCCATGAGGCATCCTTTCGCGGGCGCGGGTCTTACGGGCGGCCCCGGCATAGCGCGACAGGCCCGACAGGTCAAAGAGGCTTTCCCGTGGGTTCGCTTTCGCCTATCACTCGGCGTGGAAAACAAATGAAGACGGGGGCAGCCGAAATGCGGATCAGGACTTGGGGTTGTGTCGGCTGTGCGATAATTGCCATGGCCGGTTGCGGCCGGTTTGGCGACAGCGACAGCGCATGGTCCCCTTCGTCATGGTTTGGCGGATCAGGCAAACCCGCAACGCTGGAACCCGAAGGCGGCTATCCGACCTCGACCTTCGACGGTCGCCAGCCCGTGGCCTTCATCAGTGGCGCGCATTGGGAACCGCTTTATGAAGGCCGGCTGCTCGTCGTGACCACGGTTCCGGCAAGCAAGGGATGGTGGGATCTCGCGCTGGTGACCGAACAGCCGATGCCCAGGGGCAGGATCCGGCCCGATGAATTCGGCGTCCTGCGACTGCGACTTGTCGGCAACCCACCACCTGCCGGTAGCCTTGCCGCGCGCAGCACACCCAATCCCGCAAGCGACACCGCCACGGTTGGCCTGACGCTTTCCAATGAGACCCTGGCCCGGGTGCGCGAAGTCGTCATCTCGGGCGCGGGCAATGCGGTGACGCTTCGCAAGTGACCCCGAAACAAGAAGGGCGTCGCTGGGACGCCCTTCATGACTTGCTCGACCGTCAATCCATCTTGCGCAGATAGGTCCAGGTCGGGACACGCGCATCGCGCGCGACAGACCAGCTTTCGGCATCGCCGAGATATTCGAAACCGCAATTGGTCAGCACGCGGGCAGAACCCGGATTGTCCTGGAATGCCTCGGCAAAAAGCGTGCGCGAGCCATGGGGATTGGCCGCGACCAGCGCATCGACTGCCTCTGTCGCAAAGCCGGTATTCCAGAAACCGGCGCCGACCCAGAAACCCAGTTCGGACTGATCGGGACCAATGCGCGTCAGCGAGACCACGCCCAGAAGCTCTGCCAGCTTGTTTGCCGAGCCGTCGATCGCCCAGACATCCTCGTCCCGGTCTGGGGACATTGCCCGGTTGACATAGGCCTCTGCCGCGCCAGGCGGAAGCGGATGCGGGATCGATCGCGTGCCTTCGGCCACGCGGCGATCCTGGGTGTAATGCGCGATCAGCCCTGCATCCGACTGCCTGAGCGGTCGCAGGACAAAACGTTCAGTCGCGATCACGGCCTGTGCCTTCAGGTCCGGCGCGATCAGGTCATTCATGATTGGTTCCTCCCTCGTATTCGAAAAACATAGGTTCGATCCCTGGAAAACCGAAGGGGACCGGCTTTCGCCGATCCCCCTTTTTAAGCACCTGAGTGTTAAAATCGGCTTATTCGGCAGCCTCGAGATTGGCCGGCAGAACGGAGATGTAGGTGCGGCCCTTGAGACCCTTGCGGAAGGACACCTTGCCATCGGTCAGGGCGAACAGGGTGTGATCGCGGCCCATGCCGACGTTCTCACCGGCCCACCAGGTGGTGCCGCGCTGACGCACGATGATGTTACCGGCGATGGCCGACTGGCCACCGAACAGTTTCACGCCAAGACGACGACCGGCCGAATCGCGACCGTTGCGGGACGAACCGCCTGCTTTTTTATGTGCCATGGGTCAGTCTCCTCAGTTGGCGGTTTCGAGTTTCGTGCGCGCGCCGACGGCGGCCTTGACGTCCGACTTCTCGGCGCCATTTTCCAGCAACTCGGTGACGCGAACCAGCGTCAGTTGCTGACGGTGGCCACGGGTGCGCTGCGACGAATGCTTGCGGCGGCGCTTGACATAGGTGATGACCTTGTCAGCCTTGATGTTGTCGATGACTTCGGCCTGCACGGCGGCGCCGGCAACCAGCGGAGCACCAACGGTCGAACCGATCATCAGCACTTCGTTGAACTGGACCTTGTCGCCGGCTTCGGCGTTCAGTTTTTCAACGCGCAGCACATCACCGGCCTGAACCCGGTACTGCTTGCCGCCCGTCTTGAGAACTGCGAACATTCCGTCTTTCCTTGCTTCTACCGCGCCCTACGGCCCCTGCTTGCCAGGTGTTCGTGGGTCTGTGACCCGCCTTCGGACAGCGCACCCTTTGCACTGGGTGAGATTAAAATAACGTACCGGCAACGGGCATGCACCCGGCCGGTCGCGGGTATATCGCGGATTCGCCCGGAAAAGTCAACCGGATTGCGGCATTGCGCCACAGACTGGCGCAAGGCTTTCAGACCACCAGTTCCCCGGCCAGCGAATTCGGCGCACTCCGGGTGATGCGCACGCGCACCAGATCACCGACCTTGGCCTGCGGTGCCTCGACAAAGACCGCGTGCAGATAGTCGGACTTGCCGACCATCTGGCCTTCCAGTCGGCCCGGTTTCTCGAAAAGCACCCCAAGTTCGCGCCCGACCATGCCTTCCTGTGCGGCCTTCTGCTGGCTCGACAACAGCGCCTGCAATTCCTGCAGACGTGCATCGGCCAGATCGCTGTCGATTTCAGGGCGGTCATAGGCGGTGGTGCCGGGACGGGGCGAGTATTTGAAGCTGAAGGCCGTGCCGAAGTTCACCCGACGCACGAGATCAAGCGTGTCTGCGTGGTCCTGATCGGTTTCACCGGGAAAGCCCACGATGAAATCGCTCGTCAGCATGATGTCGGGGCGCGCGTCACGAATACGGTCGATCAGGCGCAGATACTGATCGACCGTGTGCTTGCGGTTCATCGCCTTGAGGATGCGGTTCGAACCCGATTGCACCGGCAGATGCAGATAGGGCATCAGCTTGGGCTCGCTGCGATGCGCCTCGATCAGGTCATCGGCCATGTCATTGGGATGGCTCGTCGTGTAGCGGATGCGGTCAAGGCCGTCGATTTCGGCAATGGCGCGGATCAGGCGGCCAAAGCCCCATTCGCCGCCCTGCCCTTCGAAAGCCGGGCCTTCGCCATGCCAGCCATTGACGTTCTGGCCCAAAAGCGTGATTTCCCGCACCCCGCGCGACACCAGATCGCGCGCCTCGCGCATGATACGATCTACCGGACGGCTGACCTCGGCGCCACGCGTATAGGGCACGACGCAGAAGGCGCAGAACTTGTCACAACCCTCCTGCACGGTCAGGAAGGCCGCGGGCGCGCGGCGGGTCGCAGCAGGCTTCGGCAGATGCTCGAACTTGTCTTCGGCGGGGAATTCGGTATCCACCCCCCGGCCCGCACGGGCCATGGCGGGCAGGCGATGGTAGGCCTGCGGGCCGACGACCAGATCGACGATCGGCATGCGACGCTGGATCTCTTCGCCCTCGGCTTGGGCGACGCAGCCCGCGACACCGATCTTCAGGTCCGGCTTTTCCGATTTCAGCGGCTTCAGACGACCCAGATCCGAGTAAAGCTTTTCGGCCGCCTTTTCGCGGATATGACAGGTATTCAGCAACACCATGTCGGCTTCGGACTGGTCTTCGGTCAGAACATAGCCCTCGGCGCCCATGGCCTCGGCCATGCGCTGGCTGTCATAGACGTTCATCTGGCAGCCATATGTCTTGATGAAGAGCTTCTTGGCCGCCGCATTCTGGGTCGAAGCGGTTTTGCTGGCTGGGTCGGTCATGCCGTGCTGTCCTTGGAGTTCGAGCGCTGATACAGGAAAGCACGCGCTTTGGAAAGTCTGGCCGGCATGAGTGATCTGACTGACATCCCCAATATCGGCCCGGCGACAGCTCGGTCGCTGATCGCGGCAGGCATCCCTGACGCGGCGAGCTTGCGACGGATCGGCGCGCACGAAGCCTATCGCGCGCTTCTTGTCGCGGGAGAGCGGCCGCATTTCATCGGCTACTATGTGCTTCAGATGGCACTTCAGGGACGGCCGTGGAATGATTGCCGCGGCGCAGAGAAGACCGAGCTGAGAAAGGCGTTCGACCGGCTCGTTTTCGAACTGCGCGGCCATGGCCTGTCGGGCATCGAGGCCGAGCTTCGCGCGATCGGACTGATCGCGCCTCAGTCCGCATCGCGAAGCTGACCGGCCAGGAAGTCCGCGGCGCGATTCCAGCCCTCGTCATTGTCGCCGCGAAAGCTCAGCTCGCGATGGGAAATCAGCTTCTGGCTGTCGACCTCCACCAGATCGGCAAAGACCTGCAGGATCAGCATGCTGGTCTTTTGCACGACGATGAACAGGCCACGCTCGGCCGATTTCGCGGCAAGCAGTTCCAGAAGACAGGCCGCAGTCTCGCGTGGGCAGGCATCGGCGACCTCGGCCGATGAAACCACTGTGCCCGAGAGTTCGCTGGCCAGCCTGTCAGCAAAAGCCTGCTGCCGCCGGGCATGATCCGCGGACTGATCGACCGCCTCGTTCGAGGTGTCGAGCAGCTTCACCGGCAGGATCATCAACGGTTCGGCAAGGACCGGAACGGGCAGGCACAAGAACAGGGCAAGGCATAAGCTTCGCATGACGCCCCCAGAGCTGTATGGCGATCCGTGAACTCTGCCCCCGCTCCCGCGATGCCGCAACCGGGAGAAACGTCGGAGATGGCAGTCAAATCGCCCATCCGGTATGTTCGGCGCAGGCACTCCGACAGGCCGAGCTTGGTCCCCATTGAACGCCCGCGCGCGCCCGGATAGCCTGCCGCCAACCACGTCCACGGAGGCTGACGACATGAACCAACCACAAAGCTGGGAAGCCCGAGCCGAGGAATATTCCCTCTACGGCTTTACCGACATGCCGTCAGTGCATCAGCGGGGCACGGTCGTCGTGACCCATGGCGAAGGGCCATATATCGTCGATGTGCATGGCCGCCGTTATCTCGACGCGAATTCCGGGCTTTGGAACATGGTCGCAGGCTTCGACCACAAAGGGTTGATCGAGGCGGCCAAGGCCCAGTATGACCGCTTCCCCGGCTACCACGCCTTCTTCGGCCGCATGTCCGATCAGACCGTGATGCTGTCGGAAAAGCTCGTCGAGGTATCGCCCTTCGCGCACGGCCGGGTGTTCTACACCAACTCGGGCTCAGAGGCGAATGACACGATGGTCAAGATCCTGTGGTTCCTGCACGGTGCCGAGGGCAAGCCGCAAAAGCGCAAGATCCTGACGCGCTGGAACGGCTATCATGGCGTGACCGCGGTGTCGGCCAGTATGACCGGCAAGCCCTACAATTCGGTCTTCGGCCTGCCTTTGCCCGGCTTCCTGCACCTGACCTGCCCGCATTACTGGCGCTTTGGCGAAGAGGGCGAAACCGAAGAGCAATTCGTCAAGCGCCTTGCCAAGGAACTGGAAGACACGATCGAGCGCGAGGGTGCGGACACCATCGCGGGCTTCTTTGCCGAACCGGTGATGGGCGCCGGCGGGGTTATCCCCCCGGCCAAGGGCTATTTCCAGGCCATCCTGCCGATCCTGAAAAAGCACGACATCCCGATGATCTCGGATGAGGTCATCTGCGGCTTCGGACGGACGGGGAACACCTGGGGCTGCGAAACCTACGATTACATGCCCGACGCCATCATCTCGTCCAAGAACCTGACGGCGGGCCTGTTCCCCATGGGCGCGGTCATCCTTGGGCCCGAGCTTGCGAACCGCGTCCAGAATGCGATCGAGGCGATCGAGGAGTTTCCGCATGGCTTCACCGCCTCGGGTCATCCGGTCGGCTGCGCGATCGCGCTGAAGGCCATCGACGTGGTGATGAACGAGGGGCTGGCGGAGAACGTTCGCAACCTCGCCCCCCGCTTCGAGGAAGGGCTGCAGCGGCTCGCCCAGAAGCCGAATATCGGCGAATATCGCGGCATCGGCTTCATGTGGGCCCTGGAGGCAGTCAAGGACAAGGCGACCAAGACCCCCTTCGACGGTAACCTGTCGGTCAGCGAGCGCATCGCAAACACCTGCACCGACCTGGGCCTGATCTGCCGGCCCCTGGGGCAATCCGTCGTGCTCTGCCCGCCCTTCATCCTCACCGAGGGGCAGATGGACGAAATGTTCGACAAGCTCGAAAAGGCACTCGACAAGGTCTTCGCCGAAGTGGCGTGAACATCAGGGGGCGGCCCGGTCGCAATCGGTCCGCCCCAATTGTCAACGAATGTATGATCGGCGGGCGGAAGCGAACCCTACCAGGGATCGCCCCCTCCCAGCACCGCGCGCGCCATCACCACGCGCTGAGGTGCGATCCCCTCCGCTTGAGCGAAGTCCAGCACCCTGCGGTCATTCTCCAGCAGGAAATCAAGGATGAACTGCCCGAATTCGGGGCGTCCTGCCATGGCCTTCAGCCCGGCCACGTCGCTACCCGATTGTGCAAGCAGGGCCGAGACCAGTTCGGCCTCGCCGGCGATATGCACGAATCCGCGATCCGCGATGTCGCGTGCTTCCGTTGGAGTCATCTGTCCTCACGTGATCCGGGTTCGCGGGGCCAAACGCGGCGGCGGAAACCCTTTCTTAAACAATTGGGGCGAAAGATGCGTTCACGAGCAGAAGGTGTAAAGCAGACAGATGAATATCGCAGGACGCATCCTCGTCGCAGACGGCGTTCCCACCACCCGCATCACGACCAAAGTCAAACTGGCCGCGGCCTGCTACGACGTTTCGGTCACTGCCTCCGGTCAGGAGGCACTTCGCCTTGCAGCGACTGTCCATCCCCATATCGTCCTGATTGGCGCAACCCTGTCCGACATGACAGCGGCGGAGCTCTGCCAGGCATTGCGCGCCCGCCCCGGGGGGGCCGATCTGCCGGTGCTGGTGCAAGCGCAGGGCGGCGAGCGGATCGGCGCGTTGCGGGCTGGCGCATCGGCCCTGATCGATTCCGTCGGCGACGACCTCACGCTTCTTGCCCGCATTCGCGGTCTCATCCGGGCCGACAATGGCAGTGAACTTGTACCGCTGTCCGTCGCGGGTATGGCGGAAACGGCGCTGCCGTTTCGTGGCAGCCTTCAGGCCCGTGCGCTCTGCATCACGCACCACCCCGCAACGGCATTGGGCTGGAGGCTCGCGCTGCAGGACCGTCTGCAACTCCCCATTTCGATCAGCGATCCCGAACGTGCCCTTGCGGATGCAGCCCGTGGCGACGTGCCCGACCTCTACCTCATCGCCGCCGATATGAAGCAGCCGGGGGAAGGGTTGCGCCTGCTGTCAGAATTGCGCTCGCGGCCGGTCTCTCGCGACGCGGCCTTCGTCGTGCTGCTTGCGAACAGCAGGCTCGACCTTGCGCCTGTTGCCCTGGATCTGGGGGCCGGAGACGTTCTGCCCGCGGAGATTTCCGGACCGACCATGGCGGCCGAGGCGGCGATCCGACTTGAGGCGCAGATCGAGCGCAAACGCGATTCCGATCGGCGCAGGCAGGAAAGCAGGCGCAACATGCTCTGGGCGATGATTGATCCACTGACCGGACTTTACAACCGGCGCTTTGCATTGCCTCGACTGGAAACCATGTTCGCTGAAGCCGGACAGGCGGCAGCTGCGCTTTCTGTCATGGTCCTGGATCTCGACCGGTTCAAGCAGGTCAACGATCTGTTTGGCCATGCGGCCGGCGACGCCGTTCTAGCCGCCACGGCCCGGAGGCTGGAAGCGGCCCTGCCCGAGGGCGCATTACTTGCCCGCCTCGGGGGCGAAGAATTTCTCGTCGTGATCGCCGATTGTTCCGCGGGCCGTGCTTCGGAACTGGCCGAGAACATGCGCAGGAACATCGCCTCCCAGCCAATTCCCCTGCCAGCAGGCTGCGGCAGGAGCGAGGCATCGGTCACAATTTCAACGGGAATCGCGATCCACGAACCTTTCCTTTCTGAAGGCGAAGCAGGTGGAACCACGTCCTTGCTTGCCCGGGCCGACCGCGCCTTGTTCCGCGCGAAATCGGCCGGACGAAACCGGGTCGTGCTGGACACAGCCCCGCTCGCGGCCTGAGCAACTTTCCCCCTGTCAGCATGCGACACTTGCCGCGCTTTTCTTTCGGCCGATGCGCGCCTAGATTTGCAGCACGCAAGAGGAGGAACGGCAATGTCCGGAATTCAGGCTGCCGCGGCCGAAAGACCGCTGAAACCCGCGATGCTCCGAGGTGCTGCGCGGCACTGTCCCGCCTGCGGCAAGGGCAAGCTTTTCCGGGGTTATCTGACGATTGTCGATCGCTGTGACACCTGCGGCGAGGAGCTTCATCACCAGCGGACCGATGACGGGCCGGCCTATCTGACCATCCTGCTTGTGTCGCATCTGGTTGCGCCACTGCTTCTGGCGGTCTACATGGCTTATCGGCCGTCGCCCATGTCTCTTCTGATCGGGTTCAGCCTTGGCGCAATCATCCTGTCGCTGGTGCTTCTGCCCGTGATCAAGGGCGGATTCGTCGGTTTCCAATGGGCGCGCCGCATGCATGGCTTTGGTGCCAAGGCCCGGCCCGCAGAGGCTGCCGCATTATGAACATCCCATCCGGCGGGCAGAAAATCCGCGATGCCGCAACCATCATCCTGCTCGATCGGACGGCCCCGGATGAACCCGCAGTCCTGATGGGGCAGCGCGGGACTGCAGCCGCGTTCATGCCGTCTAAATACGTCTTTCCGGGCGGAGCGGTCGACGAGGCCGATGCCGAGGTCGAACTGTCCAAGCCGGTCGATCCGCTGCTGCGCAGGCTTCTCGCAGCCGAACCGCGGCGGGACGCGCCGGTCTCGCCCGAGGCGATCGTTACAGCGGCATTGCGGGAACTGGCCGAGGAAACCGGGCTGCTCACCAAGGGCACAGGACCTGCGCCGGCGCGCTGGGATCATTACGCGAATGCCGGGCTTGCCCCGAACCCGAACGGGTTGATCTATCTCTTTCGCGCCATAACGCCGCCCGGCCGAACCCGACGGTTCGACGCCCGCTTCCTGCTTCTCGATGCCGAAAGCCTTCACGGTGATCGCAATGATTTCAGCTTGGCCTGCGACGAGCTTTCCCATCTGCACTGGGTTCCCCTGTCGCAGGCCCGCGCACTCGACCTGCCCTTCATCACCGAAGTGGTTCTGGCCGAAATCTCGGCCATGATCGGCCGCGGCGGGCCACTGAGCCAACCGCAAACCGTCCCCTTCTTCGACAATCAGGACTGCGAGCCGCGCTTCCTTCAGATTACCTGACCGCTACGCCCCCCGGAAACGAGGCGCACGTTTTTCAAGAAACGACGCGACACCTTCCGCGAAATCCGCGGTCGCGGTCATTTGTGCCTGCAGTTTCGCCTCCAGTGCCAGCTGCGCGGCCAGATCGTTCGCCGCCGAACCGCGCACCGCTTCGCGTATCGCCACGAAGGACCGCGTTGCACCCCGTGCAAGCGTCGCGGCTCGGGACCCGACGATCTTGCCAAGTTCGGCATCCGGCACGGCTTCCCAGATCATTCCCCATTCGACCGCCTGCCGCGCCGGAACGGGCTCGGCGAGCAGCATTGCGCCCATTGATCTGGCCATGCCGATGGTGCGGGGCAGGATGAACGTTCCGCCCGCATCGGGGATAAGCCCGATCCGGCTGAATGCCTGGACGAAGCTTGCACTTTCCGCGGCGATCACGATATCGGCCGCCAGCGCGAGATTGGCCCCCGCCCCTGCCGCGACACCATTGACCGCGGCGATGACAGGGACCGGCGCGTTGATGATCGCAGCCAGCATCGGCTCGTATTCCTCGCGCAACACGCGCTCGGCGTCGAGACCGGCGGTCGCATCGGACAGATCCTGCCCCGAACAAAAGGCACGACCGCTGCCGGTCAGGACGGCGCAGCGCGTGCCTTCGGGCAGGTCGGCAAAAGCTTCGGTGATCTCTGCCCGCATCCGGCTGTTCAGGGCATTCATCACCTCGGGCCGGTTCAGCGCGATCGTGGCAATGCCCTGCTCGCAGGAAATCGTGATGGTCTGATGGTTCATGCTTCCTCCCAGGGTTCGGGGCATCCTGACCGGGCGGGTCAGAGGACGGAAGCGCGACCTCGCGTCAATCCTTCATCAGGCGATCCAGGCGTTTGCGTTCTTCGGGTGAAAGCGTGGTCGTCTCGATCTCGGAAGCGGCGCGGCTGCGCACGAACCGCCATCCGATCAGAAGCGCGATCAGCGCCATTGCAGGACCGGCAAGATAAAGCAGCAAGTTGATACCCCGCGCGCGAGGCTCGAACAGCACATATTCGCCAAAGCGATCGGTCACGGCCTCGACCGCCTGATCATTGCTGTCCCCCGCAACAAGCCTTTCGCGCAGGTATAGGCGCAGATCCCGGCTGATGGCAGCATTGGATTCGTCGATCGTCTCGCCCTGACAGACCGGGCAGCGCAGGATCTTGGAAATCTCGCGGGCGCGCGCCTCGAGCGTCGGGTCGGCCAGCATTTCATCCGGTTGTACCGCCCAAGCAGGAACGGAGATCAAAAGGGCAAGGCAAATCAGAAAGACGCGCATCGGATCACTCAGCCGCATTCAACTGCGCCATCTGGCGCTTGGCGCCTGCGGCAACGCGATATCGGCGGTCGGAAAGGCTGATCAGCCCGCCAAGCGCCATCAGCGTCGCACCCAGCCAGATCCAGCTGGCAAAGGGCTTGATATAGGTCCGAACTGCCCAGCCCCCGCCAAGCTGCTCATCGCCGATTACCAGGTAAAGGTCGCGAAACAGGCCATTCTGAATCGCGGCTTCGGTCGTCGGCATGGCCTGGACCGGGTAGACCCGCTTTTCGGGATGGAGACGCGCCACTTCGCGACCTCCCTTCTCGACCTTCATCGTGGCAACCGTCGCCTCATAGTTCGGGCCGGGCTGCTCGACGACTGCCTCCAGCGTGACTGTATAACCCGCGACCTCGAAACTGTCGCCCAATTGGGCGATGCGGATATCCTCGACCTGCCAAGCCATGAGCAGGCTGACGCCGATGAAGGTGACCCCAAGACCCGCATGCGAGACCGCCTTGCCCCAGTCTGCCCGAGGCAGTCGGCCAAGACGGGCGAGGCCCGAGCTGCCTGCGCGCAATCGCAGATCCACCGCGGCACCTGCGACCAGCCACGAACCCAGCCCCGCGCCGATCACGGCAAGTGCAGAATGCCCGGTCGATACGGCATAGACCAGGGCCATCACTGCGGCAGCAAGGACCAGCGCCGGCCGCAGCGATCGCGCTGCCTTGCCAGGCTTGGCCCGTTTCCAGGGGACGATCGCCCCCAGCGGCAGGACGATCGCCAAGACGATCATGAAGGGCGTGAATGCCTTGTCGAAGAAGGGGGGGCCAACGGAAAGCTTCCGATCCCAAAGCATTTCGGCCAGCAGCGGCCAGACCGTCCCGATGAAGACAACAAAGGCCGCCACCGCCAGCAGGATGTTGTTCAGGATCAACCCCCCTTCCCGCGAAATGGGTGAAAACACTCCCTTGGCCTGCATTGATGTCGCCCGGAACGAAAACAGGCTCAGCGCACCACCGACGAAAACGGCGAGAATCGCCAGGATGAAAACACCGCGTTCTGGATCATTCGCGAAGCTGTGGACCGACGTGATGACGCCCGAGCGCACAATGAAGGTACCGATCAGCGAAAACCCGAATGCCATGATGGCAAGCAGGATGGTCCAGCTTTTCAGAACCTCGCGCTTCTCGACCACGATGGCGGAATGAAGCAAGGCAGCCGCAAGCAGCCAGGGCATGAAACTGGCGTTTTCGACCGGATCCCAGAACCAGAACCCGCCCCAGCCCAACTCGTAATAGGCCCACCACGAACCCAGCGCGATACCGATGGTCAGAAACACCCAGGCCGCAAGCGTCCAGGGCCTGACCCATCGGGCCCATGCGGCGTCCACCCGTCCTTCGATCAGCGCCGCAACCGCGAAGCTGAAGGCGACCGACAAGCCCACATAACCGAGGTAGAGGAAGGGCGGGTGGAACGCGAGCCCCGGATCCTGAAGTAGCGGATTGAGATCGCGCCCGTTGAAGGGTGCGCTTTCCAGTCTCAGGAACGGGTTCGAGGTGAACAGGATGAAGGCAAGGAATGCCACACCGATCGCTCCCTGAACCGAAAGTACCCTTGCCCGGAGACTGGGTGGAAGGTTTTCGTCAAAGATCGCTACCGCCGCGCCGAATAGCGCAAGGATCAACACCCACAGCAGCATCGAGCCCTCGTGGTTCCCCCAGACGCCCGAGATCTTGTAGATCATCGGCTTGGCCGTATGGGAGTTCTCGAAGACGAGCCTGACCGAGAAATCCGAGGAAACGAATGCCGCCGTCAGCGCGGCGAAGGACAGACCGATCAGCCCGAACTGGGCGATGGCCGCAGGCCGGGCGCTGTCGATCCAACCGGTCCATCCCTTTGCCGCGCCCAGCATCGGCACGATCATCTGGAACATGGCCACGGCCAAGGCAAGTATCAGGGCAAAGTGGCCAAGTTCCGCATTCATTGGCTTCTCCTCATAGCTGGGCAGAGAATAGCGGCGCCAAGCCGGGCAAGCCAGCCCCACCGACGCCGCACCTGGCGCGGAGAAATCACATCCTCGCTGTTTCGGCTATCCAGTCGCGCAAGGCGGCGTTGTCGCCGAACGGATCGGACGCGATGAAACTCGGCCTTGCTTCAGGTTGCGGAACGTCCGGATCTGCGGTCTTCGCCGCCTTGAAGGGGCGATGGTTACGCAGGTAATGGGTTTCCCGGGCCCCGAAGTAAAAGCTGATGATCGCACCCAAGAGCCACCACATCGGTTCGGGAACGAGGTTCAAGTTCTCCATGCGGAGGCCGAAGCCGACCGGCTCGACCATGGCATAGATGAACAGACCGACCGTCCCCATGGTCAGCATGGGTCGTGGCAACCGGTTCAGGCCATTCACGAAATCGTCGAACCGACCGCGCGGTTGAGCGGAGAATTCGCCCGTATATTGGCTGAGGGATTGCGAGAATGCCTTCTCGTCAAGCTCCATCCGGCGGGTCGCGTTCTGGTGGAAGACCTCGGCGACGCCGGTTGCCGCATTGGCCACGGACGAAATGGCCGAACTTGCCCCCATGAACCGGTCGATCATCCCCATGCCGACACCCTCGCCCGATGCTCGCTCAGCGTCAGGTGATATTTCGCCGAGATGAACTCCTCTGCGCGGGTGATCCACCCCCCCTTCCCGCCAGAGTTCGAACGGGCAAACTTGCGGCTGGCCGGGCGGGCATCTGCCAGCGCGTAATAATAGTTGCGCCGCGCGATCCCGTAGGCATCCGCAAAATGGGAAGGTGCTGCGGCATCAGCCGACCGCGTCGCAAGTATCGTGACCGGCCCGATGACGCCATCATCATCCGCGGCAAACCCCATGCGCGTCACAAGACGTTGCAGGATCTTGACCGCATTTCCGCCAGCATTGACGTACATATCGAACACCGATGCCTGAATAGATCTGGGAAGCTCGCCCAACCGGGGGCGGCGAAAATATTCCTCGACAAAGATGCGGGCGGCCTCATCGGCACGCAGCGCCTTCACATCGGCGAGATCCGTCCGGCCATCGCCATTCGTATCCAGCCCGAGCCGCCGCAACGTGGCAAGCGTCACGCCATGTTTGGTTGCGCCGCCAGGATCATCAGGATCGTTTACGAAACCACCTTCGCGCGCGACGATCTCCGCGGCGATCTGTTCGACTGTCTTCATGCCAGCTCCTTCAGCAGAACTGGCAGCAACGCTGCCGTCAGGCAGTTAACCCATCCTTAACCTTGCGTGCGTTGCATCACGAGTTGGGATCTTCGTAGACGCCCTGTTCCTTGAGCGAGTCGATCACCTCGCGCGGCATGTAGTTTTCGTCATGCTTGGCCAGAATTTCGTCTGCAACGAAGGTTTCCCCTTCCATGCGACCTGTGCCGATCATCCCTTGGCCCTCGGAGAAAAGATCCGGCAGGACGCCCGTGTAAACTACCCGGATCGACGCGCCGCCATCGGTCACGCTGAAGCTGACAGTCTCGCCGGTACCGCGCTGAAGCGTCCCTTCCTCGACAAGCCCGCCAAGCCGGAAGACCTCGTCAGCGGCGGGCGGCCTTTCGCTCATCTCGCTGGGCGAGCGATAGAGGTTGATCCCGTCTTGAAGTGCATAGCCAATCAGAACGGTCGATAGAAAAAGCGCACCCGCCGCGATTGCGATCACCTGAATTCTGCGCTTTTTCTTGAGCGATTTCATACCACAACCCCGTTCTTCTTAAGCGGCCTCGAACTTGATCGGATAACGCAGGAACTGAGTGGCCTTGCCAGAGACGCGCACTGGATCACCGGTCGTCAGGAAGCGCGACGTCGTGCCCGCACCGATGAATTCGGGATGCCGCCTGAGATAGTCCTCAAGGCTTTCGGCCACCAGCTTCGGTTGCGAATAGACTTCGACATTCGGTCCAAGAGCTTTCTGGAAGGTGGCCTGAACCAAGGGGTAATGAGTGCATCCAAGGATCGCTGCCTGCGGATGAGGCATGCGGCGCATCAGCGCTTCGACATGGCTCGTGACCAGTGCCTCCGCAAGGATCTCATCGCCCTGCTCGATGGCATCCACGACGCCGCCGCATGGCTGAGCCTCGACATCGACGCCAATCGCACGGAACGCAAGCTCACGCTGAAATGCCCGGCTCGCCACAGTTGCAGGCGTCGCGAATAACGCGACATGCTTGACCTCGACCTCACGCGGCGGGGAATTGTCGCCCCAGCGCCGCTCGGTCAACGCCTCGATCATCGGGACAAAGACACCGAGCACGCGTTTGTTCTCGGGCAGCCAGGTTTCCTGCATCCGTTTCAGCGCCGCGGCCGAAGCCGTATTGCAGGCCAGGATGACCAGATCGCACCCTTCCTGCCAAAGGCGTTCCACACCTGCGCAGGTCAGGTTGAAGATGTCGTCGGCATCGCGAACGCCATAGGGAGTGTGCTTGTTGTCACCCAGATAGACCAGCGGCAGATCGGGCAGATGCGCGGCGACGGCATCCAGCACCGTCAAACCACCAAGACCCGAATCGAATATGCCCACCGCCATGACTAGCCTCCTGCTCGCGACGCGCCTTTTTAGGACGCGCCGCAAGGGAACGCCATGATTTATGTCACTCGGCAGCCTGCGCCATGGGCGATCCGCCCTCGCTGAAGGCGGCAAGCAGATATTCCCGGCGTTCGGCGGCCTTCACGGCCGAAGCCTCCTTGACTGGTCCGTATCCTCGAACCTCCAGCGGCAGCTCGGCAAGCTCGCGCAGGATGGCCATGGTCTGCGGTTTGGCGAGCGGTAGAAGCTTTTTCATGTCGGCTTCGTATTCCGCGATCGCCGCGCGTTCCGCGCGACGCTCTGCCGCCCGGCCGAAGGGATCGAAGGCTGTTCCCCTGAGCCATTTCAGGCGCGCCAGCAGACGAAAGGCAGGAAGCATCCATTTCCCCGAGAATTCGCGCTTTTTCGGGCGGCCGTCCGGGTCCATTCCCGGCATGAACGGGGGCGCAAGATGGAAGCTCAGATCCGGTTCACCTTCGAACTCTTCCGCAATCATCGCGCGGGTGGACAGATGAAGACGGGCAACCTCGTATTCATCCTTGTAGGCCAGAAGCTTGTAATAGCCCTTGGCCACACTTTCCTTCATCTCTGCCGGTGCGAGTCCGACAAGCGCCCGGAAACGGGCCGCCAGTTTTTCGTTCTGATAATCCACGAGGCGGGCGGCACGGTATTCGACGGGGTCCTTGACCTCGGCGTCCTCGACTGCCTGATGTAGGAACGCCTCGGCGGCATGCGGCTCTGCCATGGCCCACCGACCGATCTGGAACGCCCGCTGATTTTCCGCGACCTTCGCGCCGTTCAGCTCGATCGCGCGCAGGATCGCCGCCTCGCTCAACGGGATAAGACCCTGCTGCCAGGCGCCGCCCAGCACCAGCATGTTCGAATAGATCGAATCCCCAAGGAGCTTCAGCGCAAGCGTGGAGGCATCGAAGAATCCGACCCGATCGCCCAGCCGGGCCTGAAGTGACAACCGCAACCTGTCGGCGGGGATCTGGAAGTCACGGTTGCGGGTGAAATCCCCGGTGATGATCTCATGTTCATTCACGACGGCCCCGGTCCGACCCTTGGTCATCAGGCCAATCGTTTTCGCGCCTGCCGTCACGACAAGATCGCCGCCGATGATGCAATCCGCCTCGCCAACGGCGACACGGATAGCGCTGATATCCTCGGGTCGATCTGCAAGGCGCAGGTGGATATGGACTGCTCCGCCCTTCTGGGCGAGCCCCGCCATCTCCATCATTCCGGCGCCCTTGCCGTCGATATGAGCGGCCTGGGCAAGCACCGCGCCGATGGTGACAACACCAGTCCCGCCAACCCCGGTAATGACGACGTTGTGTGTGCCCTGGATCGTCGGCAATTGCGGCGTGGGCAGTTCAGGCAAGTCCAGCTCGGCCGCCTTGGGCCTTTTCAGCTTGGAACCGCGGACCGAAACGAAACTGGGGCAAAAGCCCTTGAGGCAGCTGTAATCCTTGTTGCAGCTCGACTGGTCGATGGCCCGCTTGCGTCCCAACTCGGTCTCGTTCGGCACGATCGAAACGCAGTTCGACTGCACGCCGCAATCGCCGCAGCCTTCGCACACATCGGGATTGATCCAGACCCGGCGATCGGGATCCGGAAACTGGCCGCGCTTGCGCCGACGCCGTTTCTCGGCCGCGCAGGTCTGGATATAGATGATCGCGCTGACGCCATCGACCTGCTCAAGCTCTTTCTGGACGGCAAGCATCGAGGCACGTTCTTCGAACCGAAGCCCCGAAGGAAACTGGCTGCGGTCGATCTCTTCCTTCTCGTCATAGACCGCGACGACAGGCGACACGCCCATCGCCTGAAGCTCATGCGCAATCTGTGGCGCGGTCAGACCGCCTTCGTTCGGTTGACCGCCCGTCATGGCCACCGCATCGTTGAACAGGATCTTATAGGTGATATTCGCGCCTGCGGCCTTGGCAGCCCGGATCGCGAGAGACCCTGAGTGGTTATAGGTTCCGTCTCCAAGATTCTGGAATATGTGCTGTCTTTTACTGAACGGCCCCTCGCCAATCCAGTTCGCGCCCTCTCCGCCCATATGGGTGAAGCCCGAAGTTTCGCGGTCCATCCACTGGACCATGTAATGGCAGCCGATCCCCGCATAGGCCCGCGCCCCCTCGGGAAGTCTGGTCGAGGTGTTATGCGGACAGCCCGAACAGAACCACGGCGTGCGCGTGGCGATTTCCGGAGCGTTGTCATTGCGGCGAACCTCGGTCAACCGCTGCAGGCCTGACTTGATCGCTTCGGTTCCCCGCCCCTCCTCGATCAGGATACCGCCGAGTTTCTGGGCGATCATCACCGGGTCAAGCGCGTAGCGGGTCGGGAAAAGCTCCTCACGCGTGCGGTCGTGTTTCCAGCCCAGCACCCTTCGGCCGTGGCGGTTGTCGAATATCGCTTCCTTGACCTGCACCTCGATCAGCTTGCGCTTTTCCTCGACGACAACGATGACCTCGAGCCCCTCGGACCATTCCTGGAACGATTTCATGTCCATAGGCCAGGTCTGCCCAACCTTGTAGGTTGAAATGCCCAGCCGTTCGGCCTCGGCCTCGTCGATGCCAAGCAGGGACATCGCATGAACGAGATCCAGCCAGTTCTTGCCCGCGGCAACAAAACCTATCCGCGCGCCGGGCGCGTTCCAGACCGGATGGTCGATGCGGTTGGCGCGTGCGAAGGCTTCGGCCGCAAAACGCTTGTAATCGATCATCCGCGCTTCCTGAGCGACGGGCGTATCGCCCAGCCGGATGTTCAGTCCGCCTTCGGGCAACAGGAAATCCGGAGGCGTCACGAATTTCAGCCGGAAGGGATCACCATCGACGACGCTCGTGGCCTCGACGGTGTCCTTCATCGTCTTGAGACCCGTCCAGACCCCGGCGAAACGCGACAATGCAAAGCCGTAAAGGCCGAAATCCAGAATCTCCTGCACCCCGGCAGGCGAAAGGACCGGGATATAGGCATCTACCATTGCCCAGTCGGATTGATGAAGCACGGTCGAGCTTTCGCCGGTATGGTCATCCCCCATCGCCATGATGACGCCACCATGCCGCGACGACCCCGCCATATTGGCGTGGCGCATCACGTCGCCCGTGCGATCGACCCCCGGCCCCTTGCCGTACCAAAGCGCAAAGACACCGTCATGCCTGCCCTCTCCGCGCAGTTCTGCCTGCTGACTGCCCCAGATCGCCGTCGCGGCCAGGTCCTCGTTCAGCCCCGGCTGAAACAGGACTTGCGCCGCGGTGAGTTCTTTTCTGGATTTCATCATCTGCAGGTCGACGCCGCCCAGGGGCGACCCGCGGTATCCTGTCACCAACCCTGCCGTATCCAACCCCGCCGCCCGGTCGCGGGCAGATTGCATCAGCATCAGCCGGACAAGTGCCTGCGTCCCGTTCAACAGGACATGACGCTTGTTCAGATCATACCTATCAGACAGAGAAAAATCCTGCACGCTCATCTGGCCCTCCCAAGCTTGATGACTGGTATGGAGGCATTATAGGTCAGTAAAACTGACCGATAAAGAATTTTTCTTCATGGGGTCGTATATTGTTCCATTGCACCTATGTGGTAAGCGTTGCGAAAATTGCATGGCTGATGCCACACGAAAGCAGTATCATGGATTGGGACAAGCTAAGAATTTTTCACGCCGTGGCTGATGCGGGGTCGCTGACCCATGCCGGCGACGTTCTTCACCTGTCTCAATCCGCGGTAAGCCGGCAGATCCGGGCGCTTGAGGATTCGCTGGGAACGACGCTGTTTCATCGTCACGCGCGCGGGCTCATCCTGACCGAGCAGGGGGAGCTTCTGTTCGAGGCGACATCCTCGATGGTGCGCAAGCTCGACACAACCGCCGCGCGAATCAGGGACAGCGAAGAGGAAGTCTTCGGCGAGCTGAAGGTGACGACCACGACCGGCTTTGGCACGATGTGGTTGGTGCCACGCCTGGCCAAGCTTTACGAACGCTATCCCGACCTGAAGATCGACCTCATGCTGGAGGAGCGTGTGCTTGATCTGCCGATGCGCGAGGCTGACGTCGCCATACGAATGAAGGAACCTGCTCAGCAGGATCTGATCCGGCGGCGATTGCTGAATATCCGCATGCGGCTTTACGCGACACCGGAATATCTCGAACGCATGGGAACCCCCCAATCGCTCGAGGATCTGCGGCCACATAGGTTGATCTGCCAGAACCCGCAAACGCCTCAGGTCAGTTCGGGCGCAGTGCTGGTCCAGCAACTGCTGACCCGCAACATGACTTCGATGCTGCTGGTGAACAATTATTTCGGTGTGCTGCAGGGCGTTCTCAACCACGTGGGCATCGGGGTGCTTCCAGACTACCTGACGGCGGATTTCCCCAACCTGACGCGCGTTCTTCCGGATATCGAATCCGGAGAAGTGCCCGTTTTTCTGGCCTTCCCCGAAGAATTGCGGACCTCGCGCCGCGTCAGCGCCTTCCGCGATTTCGTTCTGGAGGAAATCCAGTCGATCCGGAAACTGCAAAGTGGCACCGATGGCTAGCTATGGCCTCTGCAGCATTTCGTGCCGAAAAAGGTAGCGATCACAGAAGCCATTCGCCACGCGCATATCCGGCATGTGCTCGAAATCCGCTTTCATCCTTGAACGGTTCGCAAACTGCACATATCTGAGGCGTCGAAGGGGATGATTTGAGGAAACTCTCATCAACTTCAACCTCCCTGTTGGACTTAGGCCGGGCTTTATGCCCGGCTTTTTTTTGCCTTCCGGATCTGGTCGTCCATCGTGGAAAGGCCGGTTCAAGCGACCCTTCATCACAGCTCTGCCGCAATGCTGCGCGCGGCCCCTTTCCTAATGCCCCGCCGCCGCTTAAAAGGCCCCGAAATCCGGGGAAAGGGCTCGAACATGGATGAACCGCAGATCACCGAAGACCTGATTGCCGCGCACGGTCTGAAGCCTGACGAATATCAGCGCATCCTCGAGATCATCGGCCGCGAGCCCAGCTTCACCGAACTCGGCATCTTTTCGGCGATGTGGAACGAGCATTGCTCGTACAAATCCTCGAAGAAATGGCTGCGCACACTGCCGACGACCGGACCGCAGGTCATCTGCGGCCCCGGCGAGAACGCGGGCGTCGTCGATATCGGCGACGGCCAGGCCGTGGTCTTCAAGATGGAGAGCCACAACCACCCGAGCTATATCGAGCCCCATCAGGGCGCGGCGACTGGCGTCGGCGGCATCCTGCGCGACGTCTTCACGATGGGTGCCCGCCCGATCGCCGCGATGGATGCCCTGTCCTTTGGCCGCCCCGACCACCCCAAGACCGCGCATCTCGTCAAGGGCGTGGTCGAGGGCATTGGCGCATACGGCAATGCCTTTGGCGTGCCGAATGTCGGCGGCGAAGTTCGCTTCCATCCATCCTATGACGGCAACTGCCTCGTGAACGCCTTTGCGGCGGGCCTCGCGGATGCCGACAAGATCTTCTACTCGGCCGCCTCGGGCGTCGGCATGCCGGTCGTCTATCTGGGTGCCAAGACCGGCCGCGACGGCGTCGGCGGCGCGACGATGGCCTCGGCCGAATTCGACGACACGATCGAGGAAAAGCGCCCGACCGTCCAGGTCGGCGATCCCTTCACCGAAAAATGCCTGCTGGAAGCCTGCCTCGAACTGATGCAGACCGACAGCGTGATCTCGATCCAGGACATGGGCGCTGCGGGCCTGACCTGCTCGGCCGTGGAAATGGGCGACAAGGGCGGCCTCGGCATCAAGCTGAACCTTGAAAACGTGCCGCAGCGCGAAGCGCATATGACCGCTTACGAAATGATGCTCTCGGAAAGCCAGGAACGCATGCTCATGGTCCTGAAGCCCGAGAAAGAGGCCGAGGCCCGCGCCATCTTCGAGAAATGGGATCTCGACTTCGCCATCGTCGGTGAGACGATTGCCGAAGACCGTTTCCTGATCCTGCATCACAACGAGGTAAAGGCCGACCTGCCGCTGTCGAAGCTGTCGTCCAGCGCGCCGGAATATGACCGTCCGTGGATCGAGACCCCGGCGGCCGCGGAACTGCCAGCTCTGCCCGCGATCACCCCGATTGCCGCACTGAAGTCGCTGATCGGCGCGCCGAGCTATGCGCACAAGGCATGGGTCTGGGAACAATATGACACCCAGGTCGGGGCCGATACCGTTCGCCGTCCGGGTCTGGGCGCTGGCGTCGTCCGGGTTCACGGCACGGGAAAGGCGCTTGCCTTCACGAGCGACGTAACCCCGCGCTACGTCAAGGCCAACCCCTATGAAGGCGGCAAGCAGGCCGTGGCCGAGGCTTATCGCAACCTCAGCGCCTGTGGCGCGCTGCCGCTGGCGACGACCGACAACCTGAACTTCGGCAATCCCGAAAAGCCCGAGATCATGGGCCAACTCGTCGGCGCGATCAAAGGCATCGGCGAGGCCTGCGCGGCGCTCGACTTCCCGATCGTCTCGGGCAATGTCTCGCTTTACAACGAGACCGACGGCAAGGGCATCCTGCCCACGCCCACGATCGGCGGCGTCGGCCTGATCGCGAACCTCGACGACCTGATCGCGGGCCTGCCCGCCGCCGGCGATATCGCGATCGTCATCGGCGAGACCAAGGGCCATCTCGGCCAGTCGGCGCTCGCCGCCGAAGCCTTCGGCATCGAGGCTGGAGACGCGCCGCATGTGGATCTGGCCGCCGAGCGCAAGCACGGAGAGTTCTTGCGCGCCAACGGCAAGCTGCTCTCGGCCGCCAGCGATCTGTCGGACGGTGGTCTTGCCCTTGCCGCCTTCGAGATGGCCGAGGCAGCCGGGCTGGGCGTCACCGTCGAGGCAGGTGATATCGCGCAACTCTTTGGTGAGGACCAGGCGCGCTATCTCGTCGCCTGCTCGGCCGAGAATGCAAAACTGCTTGGCGACGCTGCCGCTACGGCCGGCGTTCCCCTGGCGACGATAGGCAGCTTTGGCGGCGACACCGTAAGCCTGGGCGGCGATGCAGCAGCGCTCTCGGAACTGTCGGCGCTTTATCGCGGCGCGTTCATGGACAAGCTGAACCTCGAGATCGCCTGACCCCAAGACGGCCGGGCCGAAAGGCCCGGTTGATCTTTTGGTCGCAATGGCCTTGCCTTCGCGACCCTGCTAGTTTGCCCGCAAATGAAAGGACGACCTGACATGAGCGGCTGCGCCTGCGGACATCACCATCACCACCACGACCACGCGCCCGTTTCCGGCGGTGTCGAGGTCCCGCTCGCCAAGCCGCTGGTCGCGCTTTCGGGCCACCTGACCTGTCAGGACATGACCCAGATGCTGCTGGCACTGGATCTCTTGCCTGACCATGTCGCATCAAGCCGCGCCGAACCCGGAAACCTGCGTTTCGATCTGTCGCAGACCGAAGACCCGCTTGTCTGGCGTCTCGACGAACTTTTCTCGGATGTCGAAGCATTCGCGGCCCATCAATCCCGCACCGCGCAAAGCGAATGGGGCAAGCGGAGCCAAGATCTCGGCCGTGATTTCATCCGCGCGGAGGTCATGCCTCGTATCCGGCCCGAACGTGCGCAGGAACATGCGTCTATCTCGGCACTCCTACGCGAGGCGTTCGGCGGGGACGATGAAGCGAGACTGGTCGAAAACCTGCGCGCTCAGGACGACCTGCCTTACTCCTTCGTGGCCGACGTCGGAGGAACGATCGTCGGGCATGTTGCCTTGTCCCCGCTGAAGGCGGATCTTCCCGCCTTCGCGCTGGCGCCCCTTGCCGTGCATCCCGCGCTTCAGAAACGCGGCATAGGCCAGGCGCTCATGCGCGCCGTTCTGGCGGGCGTCGAAGGCCATGCCATCATCGTGCTGGGCGATCCGGCCTATTACGCTCGGTTCGGGTTCAAGCCGGTGGACCTTGCCTCGCCCTATGCCGGTTCACATCTCATGGCGTTGGGACCGGCGCTGCCAACGGGCAGCACCATCATCCATGCAAGGGCGTTCTCGGAGCTTTAATCCGTCGCCGAAGCCACGCTTTTTCCTGTCGCAGGCTGGACCTTGGCCTGGCGCAGCCGAACCCGCTTCACGCGGCGCGGGTCGGCATCGACAATCTCGAACTCGACCCCGCTGTCATGCGGAATGACCTCGCCCCTCACCGGGACCCGCCCGGTCAGCATGAAGATCAACCCGCCCAGAGTATCGATTTCCTCATCCTCCAGCGCGAGGTGCAACCCCGTCTCGGCCTCAACATCTTCCAGCGGGACACGGGCCTGAACCAGCCATTGTCCCGGCTTTTCCAGAACCAGAAGCCCCCCCTCGATCTCGTCGTGTTCGTCCTCGATCTCGCCGATGACCTGTTCGATCAAGTCTTCGATGGTCACGAGCCCGTCCACGCCCCCATATTCGTCGATCACCAGCGCCATATGGATGCGCTTTTGCTGCATCTGCTGCAAAAGCACCCCAATCGACATCGAAGGGGGAACGTAGAGCAACGGGCGCAGCAGCGGACGCAGCGCAAAACGGGTGGGCGTCACCGCGCCAAAACCGTATTTCAGTGCAAGATCTTTCAGGTGGATCAGACCCAAGGGGCTGTCGAGCGTGCCCTTGAAGACGGGAATCCGCGAAAAGCCGTGTTCGCGAAACATCTCGACCAGTTCGGGCAAGGTCGAGTTGACCGGCACTGCCACGATCTCGGCTTTTGGGATGGCCACATCGTCGACGCGCATCCGCCGCAGGTTGACCATTCCAAGGGAAGACTTGCTGGGCTGGTTCACGCCGGCATCGTTTTCATGGACCACGTCGGCCTCGGCCTCACCGCCGCCGAAGGCCCCGAGGATCCGCCCGAGAAAGCCGCGTGATTGTGGAAGATCCCGCCCGTCCCCACCGACGCCATCCGCCCATGAGGCCGGGTCGGCGGTAACGGGGGTGTCGGGACTTCGGTCGTTCGTCATGTTTCCATTTCCAGATAGGGGTCGGGGATGCCCAGCCTGCCAAGAATGGAGCGTTCGGCATCTTCCATGGTTTCCGCATCCTGATCGTCGATATGATCGTAGCCCGCAAGATGCAGCATGGCATGAACTAGCAGATGTGTCGCGTGATCGGCAAATGGCTTGCCCTGAGCGGCCGCCTCGCGCCAGCACGTATCGAAGGATATCGCGATGTCGCCAAGTTCATCGATTTCTGGCAGATTGGGCACCATTCCCGGTGCCCTTTCGTCGAATTCAATCGCAGGCCAGCTCAGCACGTTTGTCGGGCGTGGCTTGTCGCGGAACTCGGCATTGAGCCCGGCAATGCGATCGTCATCGCATCCCATGACGACGACCTGAAAATGCTCCAGTCCCAACCATTCGCCGACGGCCAGCGCCGCCCGCTCGGCCATTCCCAGCAGATCGACATCATCCCAGCGCTCATCTTCGATCACCAGGTCGACGATACCAGGCGAGTCATCGCCCAGTCCGAAATCCTCATGCATCGCTCTGTTCTCCGGCAGTGGCGACGTAGCGCGGCTCACGGCGAGGAATGCGCTGCCCGCGCTCGTCCACGCGTTCGCCACGGGCCAGCGCCGCCTCGGCATCGGTATCATAGGCCTCGATGATCCTCGCGACCAGCGGATGGCGCACGACATCCTTGGCGGTGAAATAGCTGAAGCTGATGCCCTTCACGTCCTTCAGGATCTTTTCCGCCTCGACCAGGCCGGAATGAACGCCGCGCGGAAGGTCGATCTGGGTCCGGTCACCGGTGATGACCATGCGCGATCCTTCGCCCAGACGCGTCAGGAACATCTTCATCTGCATCGTCGTGGCGTTCTGCGCCTCGTCGAGAACCACGAAGCTGTTCGAGAGCGTCCGGCCGCGCATGAAGGCCAGCGGGGCGATCTCGATGCGCTTTTCCTCCATCAGCTTCTGCATCTGCTTCGACGGCAGGAAGTCGTTCAGCGCATCATAAAGCGGCTGCATGTAGGGATCGACCTTCTCCTTCATGTCGCCGGGCAGAAATCCCAGACGTTCGCCCGCCTCGACGGCGGGCCGCGACAGGATGATGCGATCGACATGGCCGCCAATCAGCATGGTGACGCCAACCGCCACGGCCAGATAGGTCTTGCCCGTCCCCGCCGGACCGATCCCGAAGGCGAGTTCATTCGCGAAAAGGCTGCGCACGTATTCCTTCTGCGCTTCCGTCCTGGGTTCGACCGTCTTCTTGCGCGTGCGCAATTCGACATGGCCGGTCTGAAACATCTCGAGCTGCTCGGCGGGGCTCAGGGGTTCTTGCGTCTGTTCGACGCCCATCCGCAAGGCAGCCTCGACCTCAGGGAGTTCGACATGACGTCCTTGCTCGAGCCTGGCATAAAGCCCGCGCAGCACCTGCGCCGCCTCGGCCTGAGCATCGGCAGGGCCGACAACCGAAAGAAGGTTGCCGCGTCGCAGGATATGGACCTTGAGCGCCTCCTCGATTCGCGCCAGATGGCGATCATGGGGGCCGCAAAGATCGATCAGCAGCCTGTTGTCGTGGAATTCCAGCAGGGTTTCGCCAGCGGAGGTGTTCGCGGGGGCAGTCGGGGAAAGACCCAAATTCGTCTCCGGTCAGGTCAAGAAGTACAGGTTCATGGTCGCAACTGCGCGGGATTCGCACAAGACCTGCAGCGTATCTGACGCGCAATTGCGCAGGCTCTGTCGCATATATATGCATTCACCCTTGCGGCTGCGACCCCATGGGCCGCGCTCGGCCCGAAATGAAATCCTGAAGATAATCGTCTTGCGCGTGTTCCATCTGCGACACGTCGCCCTGCCACCGGACCTGGCCCCGGTCCAGAAGCGCCACACGGTCGCCGATGCTGCGCACCGATGTCATGTCATGGGTGATCGTGATCGCACTGGCTCCGGTTTCATCGACGATGTCACGGATCAACGCGTTGATCGCCGCCGCGCGGATCGGATCAAGTCCTGTCGTCGGCTCGTCGAAGAAAATCACCTTCGGATCGGCGGCGATGGCGCGGGCAAGACCCGCACGCTTGCGCATGCCTCCAGATAGCTCCGCCGGGAACAAGTCGGCTACTTCCGCAGCCAAGCCCACGCGGGCAAGCTTTTCGATCGCAAGGGCGCGTGCCCTTTTCCTACCCAGCCTCGGCAGAAGCCGGAACGCCACGTTTCGCCAGATCGGAAGGCTGTCGAACAGCGCGGCATTCTGGAAAAGCATGCCGAACCCATCGAGAAATTCGGCTCGCTGACTCGAAAGCGGCTTGCCTCGCCAAAGAATCCGACCTGCATCGGGCGTCTCCAATCCAAGGATGCAGCGCAGCAGCACCGACTTGCCCGTGCCCGATCCCCCGATCACGACAAGGCTTTCGCCTTCGGTAAGATCCAGGTCGACCCCGTCCAGCACCCGCTTTCCACCAAAGCTCTTGGTCAGGCCGCGCACTTCGATCATCGGAAAAACAGCCCCGTCAGGACGAAGTTCACCGCGAGGATACCGACCGAAGCGGCCACAACCGCATTGGTGGTAGCCCGTCCGACGCCGGCCGCCCCATTCCCTGCCGTCATGCCGAACCAGCAACCCGAAAGCGCGACGACAAATCCGAAGAACACCCCCTTGAGAAGGCCCGACACCACGTCCCAGCTTTCCAGATAGGCCCAGCTGTTCGAAATATAGGTCGCCGAGTTGAAGCCAAGCGCATTCACACCGATGAGCCAGCCCCCCATGATGCCGATCACATCCCCGACCCCGACCAGCACCGGCAGGCACAGGATCGCGGCCCAGAGACGGGGCGAGACAAGCCAACCGATCGGGTCGGTCGACAAGGTGACCAGCGCATCGATCTGTTCCGTCACCCGCATCGTGCCAAGTTCGGCTGCAATGGCGCTGGCCACTCGGGCGGCAACCATCAAGCCCCCCAATACGGGGCCCAATTCGCGGGCCATGCCGATGGCAACAATCGCCGGCACCACGTCCGAAGCTTGAAAGCGCGCGCCCCCGGAATGGATCTGAAGCGCCAGCGCTGCCCCGGTGAAAAGCGCCGTCAGCCCGACGACCGGCAAAGACAGCCAGCCGATATGCAGCATCTGCCGGGCCAGCTCGGTCGGATGCGCCGCAACGCGCCCCAGCCCCCGCCCCGCGAAGATCGCCACCCGGCCAGTGATCCGGGTCAACGCGATCGCCGCCCTTCCGGTCAGTCGAAATGGGTTCACAGATAGGTCCGCTTGTAGCGCCGTCCCAGAGAGGTCAGGATCTCGTATCCGATGGTTCCCGAAAGATCGGCGACGGCATCCACACCCTGATGTGCGTTCAGGATTGCAAGCTCTGCAGGAACGTCCGGCAGGTCGGTGACATCGACCGTTATCAGATCCATCGAGATCCGCCCGATCACCGGGCAGGCGCGATCGCCGGACCAAAGCTTCAGCTCGCCCTGGCGTGCAAGGGCGCGGGCAAGACCGTCGGCATATCCTGCGGCAACCGTCGCGACGCGCGACGGGCGCTGCGCGGTCCAGCTATAACCGTAGCCGACCGACTCACCGGGCTTCACGTCGCGGGTCTGGATGATCGGCAGGGACAAGGTGACGACGGGACGCGCATCGGCGAATGGCAGGCCGCCATAAAGCCCGACGCCTGGGCGCACCAGATCGAAATGGAAATCCGGTCCCAGCAGGATACCCCCGGTCGCCGCAAGCGAGCGCGGCGCGTCAACACCTTCGGTCATCGCGCGGAAAGCGGCAAGCTGGCTGCCATTTGCCTCGTGCTCCGGCTCATCCGCGCAGGCAAGATGGGACATGACGAGCCTGGGCCCGCCGGCAAGCGCCTCGCTTCGGATGGCAGCCCACTCCCCCGGCTCAAGCCCGAGCCGGTTCATGCCACTGTCGAGTTGTAGTCCGAAGGGGCCACGGGGCCGAAGGGCGCGGTCACGAAAGAACTGCTCGGGGCTATTCAGAAGCGGGATCAGACCAGTCAGATCCTCGCCGTCCATGTGCCCGGAAAGAACGAAAATCTGCGCGTCTTCGGGCAGATGGGGGCGGATCACACGCCCCTCCGAGGCCAGTGCCACGAAGAAATCGCGCGCCCCCGCCGCATAAAGCGCGGGCGCGACCCGCTCGGCCCCAAGGCCATATGCGTCGGCCTTGACGACCGCCCCCGCTCGCGCCTCGGGGGCACGATCTGCAAGGGCTTTCCAATTGGCCTGAATGGCCGGAATATCGATGATGAGTCCCATGTCCTGCGGCATGGCCCCTGCCCCGACATTCGTCAAGGGTTTTGCAGTTTTTCTATTTGCAGCTCGAAATCCATCCATGGTTTGCAAATTTTCGCAATTGTTCTTTTCGCGGTGCCGGTCAGGCTCTAACCTTGCCGCAAAAGGGACGGAGGCCGGTCATGAAGGATATTCTCGACGAACTGGAAGCTCGGCGGCGCGATGCCCGGCTTGGCGGCGGACAACGACGGATCGACGCGCAGCATGCCCGCGGCAAGCTCACCGCGCGCGAAAGGCTAGAACTGCTGCTGGATGAGGGCTCCTTCGAGGAGTTCGACATGTTCGTCCGCCACCGCTCGACCGATTTCGGCATGGAGAACGACCGTCCCTATGGCGACGGGGTGGTGACCGGCTGGGGCACGATCAATGGCCGGATGGTCTATGTCTTCTCGCAGGACTTCACCGTTTTCGGCGGCTCCCTGTCTGAAACCCACGCGCAGAAGATCTGCAAGATCATGGATATGGCGATGCAGAACGGCGCGCCGGTAATCGGGCTGAACGATTCGGGCGGCGCGCGCATCCAGGAAGGGGTCGCCTCGCTCGCGGGTTATGCCGATGTCTTCCAGCGCAATGTTCTGGCCTCGGGCGTGGTGCCGCAGATTTCCGTCATCATGGGCCCCTGTGCGGGCGGCGCGGTCTATTCACCCGCTATGACCGATTTCATCTTCATGGTGAAGGATACGAGCTACATGTTCGTGACCGGCCCCGACGTCGTCAAAACCGTGACGAATGAGGTCGTGACCGCCGAGCAGCTTGGCGGCGCCTCGACCCATACGAAAAAAAGTTCGGTCGCCGATGGCGCATTCGAAAATGATGTCGAAGCCATGAGCGAGATCCGCCGTCTGGTGGATTTCCTTCCGCTGAACAATCGTGAAAAGGCCCCGACCCGCCCGTTCTTCGATGAGCCGTCGCGGGTCGAATCCAGCCTGGATACGCTGGTTCCCGACAACCCGAACCAGCCCTACGACATGAAGGAACTGATCCTGAAGATCGCGGATGAAGGCGATTTCTACGAGATCCAGAAGGACTTCGCCGCGAATATCATCACCGGCTTCATCCGCCTGGAAGGGCAGACGGTGGGCGTCGTGGCCAATCAGCCCATGGTCCTGGCCGGTTGCCTTGATATCGACAGCTCGCGCAAGGCGGCACGCTTCGTGCGGTTTTGCGATGCGTTCGAAATTCCGATCCTGACATTCGTTGACGTTCCAGGCTTCCTGCCCGGGACCGGCCAGGAATATGGCGGTGTCATCAAGCACGGCGCGAAGCTGCTCTTTGCCTATGGCGAGGCGACGGTGCCGAAGGTCACCGTCATCACGCGCAAGGCCTATGGTGGCGCCTATGACGTCATGGCCTCGAAACACCTGCGCGGCGATTTCAACTATGCCTGGCCCACCGCCGAGATCGCGGTCATGGGGGCAAAAGGCGCGGTCGAGATTCTCTATCGCAGCGAATTGCGCGACGCCGAAAAGATCGCCGCCCGCACCAAGGATTACGAAGACCGCTTCGCGAACCCTTTCGTGGCCGCCGAAAAGGGTTTCATCGACGAGGTTATCCAGCCACGCTCGACCCGCCGTCGGGTGGCCCGCGCCTTTGCCAGCCTGCGCGGCAAGAAGCTGACCAATCCGTGGAAGAAACACGACAACATCCCGTTGTAAGCCGTCCCTGCGAACCGGAGCCGCAATGTCCCGCACCACAAGCATCTGTGCAACGCTTGCCGCCCTTGCCCTTCCGGCCGGGGTCGAAGCCAGTGACGCGCGGGAAAATCTCATCACCCTGCCCTCGGGTGCCGAGGTGCGCTGGCTCGAGACGCTGCATGACAGTTCGGGCGGACTCGGCCTGACATACCGGTTCCGCTTCCTCATGCCCGACCTGGCGAGCCGCGTTCCCTCGACCACGGGATCGGCAACGGAACCCGATGTCGAGCAAGATCGCGGCCCCATCGAAATCGATACGGAAACCTCCGAGGTCGAGGGCATGGAGCCATCCTATGACGGCGAATATATCGACGAGGCCGCGATCGATATCGAACACCTTGAGGCGGCGACCGAGGATACGACCGATGCCGCGGAAGAGGCTGCGGATGAAATGATCGAGGAGCCCGCACTGCCAGCGGCGCCCGACGTGCTGATGCAGGACCCGGTTCATGACGATGTCGTGTGGTTGTGCGAAAACTGGGTCCTGCCCCGGATCGCAAGCCCCGCCCCGCGGCCACGGCAGATCATTATCAGCATCGCCGACAAGGACATTCCGTTCGGATCATATGATCCTGATGTCCTTCAACTTTTCGAAGCCTTTCGTTTGCCAGCCGATCGCGATCAATGCGAATGGGAGCCGTGGTGATGTCGGGCCCAACCCCTGATGCAAGCCTGCCACATGCTAGGCTTGCAGGGCGCGCGCCGCGTCGGGCATCCTGTGCCGTGCCTTGCGCAGCGGATAATCTCCGCGCGCGGCCGCTCATCGCGACCGAATCTCAACCGAGCAGTCGGGATAAAAAAATCCCGCTCAACAGGAGCACGACAAAATGTCGAAAAAGCTTGCACTGGCCCTGGTCCTCGTCGGCCTTGCCGCCGCCTGCGCCAAGAAAGAACCCGAAGTCATCACCCCCGCTCCGGTCACGACCGAGCCGGTCTACCAAGGCAAGTACGGCGCCAACTGAGCGTCCAGCCGAGCGCGGGCCGCTTGGCGGCCCGCGTTTTTCGCGCCCGCCCCGGCGTCCGCTTGAACCCACGATTCAAGAACGGGGCATGCCATGCTGAAGCATCGCGGCTTTCCGGGCCGTCTTCCCGGAACAGATTTCCAGTTCACCATCCGCCGTGCCAACAAGAAGGGCGCGACGCCGATTGTGCGGCGCGAGCGCTTTCGCGACCGCAGGGCGCCGGATCGCAAGGCCGATGAAGGCTTCATGGCCGCGCTGATCCAGTGTTTCGGCGATGAGACTTTCGTCCGCGGCAACCTCGACGCCGGGCGGCTTTCCTGGCTGATCGGCCGCGAGGTCGTCGCCGTTGGCAAGTTCGATCCCACCGACTACGACCAGCCCCTTCGCATCGACATGAAGAAGGCCGAAGCGAGCTTCCCTGCGCTCTTCGCCGAGGAGCCGGCCCAGTTCAATTGGGACGACATCGACTGGGATGACGAGGACTGGGACGAGGACGAAGATTGATGAGCGGATTGCCGCGTAGCTTTCCAGATTCACGTGCTTGTCAGTTTCGCAGGGCAAACCAGCGTGCAATATTGCCGGCACCTTATTCCCAAAAGGTCCGGAATCGGACCAATAATACAGGCAAAGAGCTATGCAAAAATCCGTCATCCTTCGTCTTTCGGGCGCAGCCCTGCTGGTCGCTGGCCTCGCGGCATGTGAAACCAGCCCCTATGGCGGCTCGACCATGTCGCCGGACGCCCAGCGTGCGGCAGGCGGGGCTCTGGCCGGCGCAGCCGTTGCCAAGATCCTTGATGAGAACGTCGCAACCGGCGCGCTCATCGGCGCTGCGGGCGGCGCTCTTTGCGATGACGCAGGCGTTTGCCAGCGTCGCTACTGATACAGGTCTTTCGGAATGCCGCGGCGGGATGTTTCCGACTGCGGCCCGATTTGCGGAGAAGAACACATGTCGAAGAAAATCATCCTCGTTCTCGGGCTGGGTCTCATGGGCCTCGCGGGATGCACGCAAGGCATCAACCCGACCGACACCGACCGCGCTCTCATTGGCGCAGGGGCGGGTGCCGTCATTGCCGACCTCGCGGGTGAAAGCGTCCTCGGCGGCGCCGCTGCCGGCGCGGCGGCCGGCGCGCTGTGCAACGACGTCAAGCTC
The DNA here is from genome assembly GCF_031822435.1 of Paracoccus sp. MBLB3053. Lineage (NCBI taxonomy): Bacteria > Pseudomonadati > Pseudomonadota > Alphaproteobacteria > Rhodobacterales > Paracoccaceae > Paracoccus > Paracoccus aurantius. Next base: position 2,549,946 of record NZ_JAVQLW010000001.1, read on the forward strand.
TGCCAATAAGCGCCATCTGAAAGCGAACGGCCTGCAAATCCTGGCCGCGCGTAACTTTTCGAGCCGTCCCGGATACTGTCCGGGGCGGCTTTTTCACGTCTGAAATCTGCGGCGGGGGGAAGCCAAGATGTTTGAGAAAATCCTGATCGCGAACCGGGGCGAAATCGCCTGCCGGGTCATCAAGACCGCCCGCAAGATGGGGATCAAGACCGTCGCGGTCTATTCCGATGCCGACCGGAATGCGCTGCATGTGAAGATGGCAGACGAGGCTGTCCATATCGGCCCGTCCCCGGCGAACCAGTCCTATATCGTCATCGACAAGATCATGGACGCGATCCGCCAGACCGGCGCTCAGGCCGTTCATCCGGGATACGGATTCCTTTCCGAGAACATGAAGTTCGCCAAAGCCCTCGAAGACGAAGGCGTGGCCTTTGTCGGCCCGCCTTCGCCCGCGATCGAGGCTATGGGGGACAAGATCACCTCGAAGAAGATCGCGCAGGACGCGGGCGTCTCGACAGTTCCCGGATATATGGGCCTCATCGCCGATGCAGACGAGGCCGTCACGATCTCGAAGCAGATCGGTTTTCCGGTGATGATCAAGGCCAGCGCGGGCGGCGGCGGCAAGGGCATGCGCATCGCCTGGAACGAACAGGAAGCGCGCGAGGGTTTCGAATCCTCGAAGAACGAGGCCGCAAACAGCTTTGGCGACGACCGCATCTTCATCGAAAAATTCGTCACCCAGCCGCGCCATATCGAGATCCAGGTCCTGGCCGACCAGCATGGCAATTGCGTCTACCTGCACGAGCGCGAATGTTCGATCCAGCGCCGCAACCAGAAAGTCATCGAAGAGGCCCCTTCGCCTTTCCTGGATGAGGCGACCCGCCAGGCCATGGGCGAGCAGGCCTGTGCCCTGGCCCGAGCGGTTGGATATACCAGCGCCGGAACGGTCGAATTCATCGTCGATGCAGAAAAGAATTTCTATTTCCTCGAGATGAACACCCGCCTGCAGGTCGAACATCCGGTGACCGAACTCATCACCGGCGTCGACCTCGTCGAGCAGATGATCCGCGTGGCCGGGGGTGAGCCCCTGTCCTTTGCGCAGCAGGATCTCAGGATCAACGGCTGGGCAATCGAAAGCCGCCTTTATGCCGAAGACCCCTATCGCAACTTCCTGCCCTCCATCGGTCGGCTGACCCGCTATAGACCGCCAGCCGAGATCGCCGACCAGAGCCATGTCGTGCGCAACGATACCGGCGTCTTCGAAGGCGGCGAGATCAGCATGTATTACGATCCGATGATCGCCAAGCTCTGCACCTGGGCGCCGACACGGCTCGGGGCGATCGAACAGATGCGCCTTGCCCTTGATGAATTCGAGGTCGAAGGCATCGGACACAACCTGCCCTTCCTTTCGGCGGTGATGGATCACCCGAAATTCGTGTCAGGTGACATCTCGACCGCGTTCATCGCGCAGGAATATCCCGAGGGCTTCACGGGGGCCTCTCTGCCGGACGTCGAGATCGCCCGCATTGCGGCATCTGCTGCGGCGATGCATCGCGTGGCCGAGATCCGTCGCACCCGCATTTCGGGGCGGCTCGACAATCACGAGCGCCATGTCGGAGAGCACTGGGTCGTGACGCTTGCCGGTCAGGAGATCCCGGTCCGCATCACCGCCGACCGGCAAGGCTCGAATGTCGAACTGCTCGACCGCAGGCTGCGTGTCGAAAGCGATTGGCTGCCCGGGCAGTCACTTGCCCGGCTGTCGGTCGACGGCGAACCCCTGGTGATGAAGGTGGATCGCATCCCCTCGGGTTTCCGCCTTCGGGTGCGCGGTGCGGATCTCAAGACCCATGTGCGGCGACCGCGCGCGGCGGAACTCGCCCGGCTCATGCCCGAGAAGCTTCCGCCCGACACTTCGAAATTCCTGCTTTGCCCGATGCCCGGTCTGGTGGTGAAGGTCAATGTCACGGCAGGCGATGAGGTGCAGGAAGGCCAGGCGCTCGCCACTGTCGAGGCAATGAAGATGGAAAACATCTTGCGCGCCGAAAGGAAGTCCGTCGTGAAATCCGTCAGCGCCGCGCCGGGTGAAAGCCTGAAGGTCGATGACGTGATCATGGAATTCGAGTGATCGCGGAAAGCGCCGATGCCCCTTCTTGACGATTATCTCAGCCCTCAGGCGCAACAGGCGGTCATCGCCGGGCTGTTCCTGTCTGCGGGCTGGTGGGTGGTCGCCCTGCAGAACCGCCGGCGCGATGCCAAGCTTCGCGTCGATCGGGTGGATGACATGCAGCGCGCCCTGCTTGCCGAGGTCCGCGCCCATGTCGTCAGCCTCGAGCGCCAGATGCGCGAGGGGAATTACGAAGCGCTTCTGGATCGTATCGCCCAAGGCGACACGGCGCTGATCATGCAGCACGGCGGAAACGACCGGATCTTCAAGGCGGTTCTGCCTGAAATCCATCTTCTGCCCGGTTCGGTGATCGACCCGGTGGTGATCTATTACCGGCTGATCGCGGTCATGGACGCAATGGCAGATTCAATCCGGAGGACGGCACGCGCCAGCGCCGATCGCGCCGGAGAGATGATGTTGGATTACATTCTGCTGAGCGAAGAAACCCGTGAAGCCGGGTTGGATGTTCTGGAGATTCTCACAGCCAGCCTGAAGGGGGGCGATGCCCAGGTTCAGGCGATGTTGGAAAGCCAGCAGGAAGCTGCGGTGCAACAGATCAGGCAGAACCTGTCTCAGGAACTTGGGGAAATGCGCGACCGCCTCAATAGGCGATCTTCGGACCGGAGCGGCCTCTGATGGGTTTGAGGCCGATCACGCTGGTAATTTCGTTCGCCGTGCGCGAGCGGGCAAGCCGCTCGACCAGAGTCTCGCCGATCGCATCGGCGCGCACGGGCTTCGATGGCGATGAAACCGGATGCTTCCGGTCGATCTTGCGCAGCGAATTCGTGTTGGCCATCGCAGGCTCCTTTCCATGCGGGCGTGGTCACGCCCTTGCCTCAAAGGTAGTGATCGCGGCCCATTCACGCAAGAGAAGCCTGCATGCCCGCTACCGGCCAACACCGGTGCGGCCGGTTTCCTGCAGACGCAGGGGAAACTTGTCGATCGCGCGCGAAATCTCTCGCACCGACCAGGGCACTGGCTTGCGCTGCTTCACCTGCCCGTCCTTGTCCATCAGGACCAGCGAAAACCCTTCGGGCCGCAGACGTCGCCGCCAGACGCTTCCCGCCGCGGGATCGGTATCCGTGATGACCACGACATCGCGCGCATTCATCGGCACGGAATCGCGTTGCAGGGCCGCGACCTGCTCGACGAATGACGGATCGGCAGCCGTATCGGCAAAGATGACGACAGGCCGGGCCTGCCACATGAATTCCTCGGGGTCGACTTCCGTCGCCTCAAGGATGCGCAACTCGTCCGAAGCGCGGCGGCTTCGCTCCGCCGCGCTTTCTCGCGCGGCAGGAACTTCACCGCGCACATATGGCTGGTGGCCGTCCGCTTCGGGATCGGGCCGCTCGCCCATCGCCGCCACCAGCGGCACCATCGCAAGAAAAATCAACCGTTTCAGTTTCATCGCCCCCTCGCCTCTTTCAACATATAAGAGCCGCAGGGCCATGCGAAAGGATGCAAGATGAGTGAAACCGTCAAGCCCGGCCTCGATGACTGGAGAAAACTCGCCTCAAAGGAGCTCAAAGGCGCCGAACCAGACAGCCTGAACTGGCATACGCTGGAGGGAATCGAGGTTAAGCCGCTTTATACCCAGCAGGACGTCCAGAACCTGCCGCATCTGGGCAGCCTGCCAGGAATCGAGCCCTTCACGCGAGGCCCCCGTGCGACGATGTATGCCGGCAGACCATGGACGATTCGCCAATATGCGGGCTTTTCCACGGCCGAGGAATCGAACGCCTTCTATCGCAAGGCGCTGGCTGCCGGGCAGCAGGGCGTCTCGGTCGCCTTCGATCTTGCGACCCATCGCGGCTATGACAGCGACCATCCCCGCGTCGAAGGCGACGTGGGCAAGGCCGGCGTTGCCATCGATTCAGTCGAGGACATGAAGATCTTGTTCGATGGCATCCCGCTGGACAAGATATCAGTGTCGATGACCATGAACGGGGCGGTGATCCCGATCCTTGCGAATTTCATCGTCACCGGCGAGGAACAGGGCCATTCCCGCGCCGTGCTGTCCGGCACGATCCAGAACGACATCCTGAAAGAATTCATGGTCCGGAACACCTATATCTATCCGCCCGAACCCTCGATGCGGATCATCGCCGACATCATCGAATACACCTCGAACGAGATGCCCAAGTTCAACTCGATCTCGATCTCGGGCTATCACATGCAGGAGGCCGGGGCGAACCTCGTGCAGGAGCTGGCCTATACCCTGGCTGACGGGCGCGAATACGTCCGCGCCGCGCTCAGGGCCGGGATGGATGTGGACCAATTCGCCGGGCGGCTTTCGTTCTTCTTCGCCATCGGCATGAACTTCTTCATGGAGGCGGCGAAGCTGCGCGCTGCGCGCCTGCTCTGGACGCGGATCATGAAGGAATTCGCCCCCAAGAAGCCGGGCAGCCTGATGCTGCGCACGCATTGCCAGACCTCGGGCGTCTCCTTGCAGGAACAGGACCCATACAACAACGTCATCCGCACCGCCTATGAAGCCATGGCCGCAGCGCTTGGCGGCACGCAATCGTTGCATACCAACGCCTTGGACGAGGCGATTGCCCTGCCGACCGAGTTCAGCGCCCGCATTGCGCGCAATACCCAGCTGATCCTGCAAGAGGAAACCGGCATCACCCATGTCGTCGACCCGCTCGCGGGCAGCTATTACGTCGAAAGCCTGACCGCCGAGCTGGCGGAAAAGGCCTGGGCGCTGATCGAAGAGGTCGAGGAGATGGGCGGCATGACGAAGGCCGTCGCATCAGGTATGCCCAAGCTACGGATCGAGGAAACCGCGGCTCGACGTCAGGCTCTGATCGACCGGGGCGAAGACGTGATCGTCGGCGTGAACAAGTACCGGCTGTCGCAGGAAGCGCCGATCGACATTCTCGACATCGATAACGTCAAGGTGCGCGAGGCACAGATCAGCCGTCTGAACAGCATCCGAGCCACCCGCGACGAAGACAAGTGCAAGGCGGCGCTGGCCGAGCTTTCGCGTCGGGCACAGGAAGGTGGAAACCTGCTCGAGGCGGCGGTCGAGGCCGCTCGCGCCCGGGCCTCTGTCGGAGAGATCAGCATGGCGATGGAGAAGGAATTCGGCCGCCATCGGGCCGAGGTGAAGACTCTGGCCGGGGTCTATGGCGCGGCCTATGAAGGCGATGATGACTTCGCGCAGATCCAGCGCGACGTCGAGAAATTCGCCGAGGACGAAGGCCGCCGACCGCGCATGTTGGTCGTCAAGATGGGCCAGGACGGCCATGATCGAGGCGCCAAGGTGATCGCCACGGCCTTTGCCGATATCGGCTTCGACGTCGATGTAGGACCGTTGTTCCAGACCCCGGAAGAGGCCGCGCAGGACGCCGTCGACAATGACGTGCATGTCGTCGGGATCTCGTCCCAGGCAGCCGGTCACAAGACGCTCGCCCCAAAGCTGATCGCGGCGTTGAAGGATCAGGGCGCCGAGGAGATCATCGTGATCTGCGGCGGCGTGATCCCGCAGCAGGATTACGAATTCCTGAAGAAGGCGGGGGTCAAGGCGATCTTCGGGCCGGGCACGAATATCCCGTCGGCCGCACGCGATATCCTTGATCTGATCCGCGCCTCGCGCGCGGCCTGACCATCTGCGCGACGGACCTTGTCCCGGCGCGCAATTGACTGTTTGCTGCGGCCGTCGCCCGATAGGGGTGCCGGACCCACCCTGAGGCAGCCATGACGATAAGACCCGCGACACCCGAGGATCTGCCCAAGATCCTCGCATTCTGGAATCCGTTGATCCGCGACACGACGATCACGTTTTCCTCCGAGGAAAAGACGCTGGAAGGGCTAGGCCAGATGATCGCCACGCGCCGGGCCGCAGGGCGGGAGTTCTTCGTGGCAGAACTCGAAGACGAAATCCTGGGGCTTGCGACCTATGACCAGTTCCGCGGCGGAAATGGGTATGTGCATGCCATGGAGCACACGATCATCCTTGCGACCGGCGCACGCGGCAAGGGGCTGGGACGGGCATTGATGGCGGCGATCGAAGATCACGCACGCGCAGGCGGAGGCCATACGATGGTTGCCGGCGTATCGGGCGAGAATGACGCCGGCATCGCCTTCCACCTGGCGCTTGGCTATGAACCGGTCGGCAGATTGCCCCAATCCGGTCGCAAGTTCGGGCGCTGGCTCGATCTTGTCTTGTTGCAGAAGATCCTGTGACCCTGCCTTGCCACATTTCGGGCGCTGTGAAAGAGTCGCCCGAAAAGACGAGGACGGCATGAACGACGGTCGCAACGGCACGGTCAAGCAGATCATCTGCATCAAATGGGGCGCGAAATTCGGCCCCGAATATGTGAACCGCCTGCACGGCATGATCGCGCGCAACATCACGCCGCCATTTCGGCTGTTCTGTTTCACCGATGACGGCACCGGCCTGCACCCCGACATCGCCATACGTCCCCTGCCCGAATTCGACTATCAGGCGCCGGTGAATACCCGCGGCAAATGGCCGAAATCGAGGCTCTGGGGCGATCTGGGCGACGTGACCGGAGTGGTGCTGTTTCTGGATCTCGACGTGATCATCACCGGCAGCCTCGACGATTTCTTCAGCTTCGGCGACCCCGATGACACGGTGCTGGGTCTAAATCCCAATACGCCCCTGGAAAAGCTCGGTCAGACCTCGGTCTACCGGATGCGGGTCGGCAAGCTGAAGCCGCTGCAGGATATTTTCCGCGCGGATCCTCAGGCAGCGGCCGACAAGTACAAATACGAACAGCGCTTCGTCACCCGCAATGCGCCGGGAGGCGTCAAGTTCTGGCCCAAGAGGTGGCTCGCGCATTTCCGCATGCATTGCGTGCCGAATTTCCCGTTGAATTATTTCCGCGAGGCCAGAATCCCAAAAGATTCCCGGATCGTCATCTTTCCAGGCAATCTCAATCCCCCGGATGCGATCGAGGGCCGCTGGGATCACAAGGACACCCATCGCGAACCCCTGGATCATCTGCGGGCGGCCTTTGACGGCAGGCGGCGCGAAGGTTTTTCGAAGCACCTTCGTCACTATCTCCGTCCGGTGGGTTGGGTCGGTGAGCTATGGCGCGAATAGGCGCCGCGCCTGAAACGCATTACACGCTGCCTGCGGATTTTGCCGGCGTGCTCGGCCAATGCGTCGCGAACTTCGGCTGGCTCGAAGAGATCATCAAGCGCACGATCTATGCGCTGGACAAGGCCCGGCTGGCCGATGACCTCACCCAGCGCGAACTGCACGGCTGGCTGTCTCGGATGGGCAATCTGGCCGACGATTCGATGGGTACGCTGATCGAACAGCTGGATGCCGCCATGCGCCGCCATCCCGGCCTTCGAGATCGAGACCGGATCACGGATCTTCTGAACGAGATCCGACAATACCGGAATTTGCTCTGTCATGCCTCGTGGCGACCGACTGCCGATCCTGATCGCTGGCACCCCGCATTCGTCAGCAACAAGGGCGAAATCTTCGACAAGGACATGGCGATCGGAGATCTGGACCAGATCCGCGACAAGACGGTCAAGATCGGCGCTTTGGTCATGCGTGTGATGCGGGCAACCGGAGAGCAAGGTTACTGGGCAGGCGACGACGAGACATAAGCCCCGCGTTGCAACCCTGCGCGCCATCCGCTAACACCGCCTCACCCATAGATAAGAGCTTCACATGTCCGCCCAGAAATCGGGGCAAAATGCCTCTCCGCTTCGTCTCGGCATCGCAGGTCTGGGGACGGTCGGCACCGGCACCGTCAAGATCATCCAGAAGCACGCCGAAATGCTCGCCGTCCGCGCCGGACGCCCCGTTGCCATCACCGCCGTCAGCGCCCGCGATCCGAAGCGCAACCGCGATATCGACATTTCGGGCTATGCGTGGGAAACCGACGCCCGCGCCCTTGCTGTCCGCGACGACATCGACGTCTTTGTCGAATTGATCGGCGGCGATGAGGGCGTTGCGCGCGAAGCCGTTACCGCCGCGCTGAAAGCCGGCAAGGATGTCGTCACCGCAAACAAGGCGCTTTTGGCGATCCACGGTCAGGAGCTGGCCGAACTGGCCGAGGAAAACGGCTGTGTTCTGCGCTTCGAGGCAGCCGTTGCCGGGGGCATCCCCGTCATCAAGTCGATGACGGAATCGCTTGCCGGGAACGAGATCCGCCGCGTCATGGGCGTGATGAACGGCACCTGCAACTACATCCTGACCCGGATGGAGAATGCGGGTCTGCCCTATGAGACGGTGTTCGAGGAAGCAAGGCAGCTTGGCTATCTGGAAGCCGACCCGACGCTGGATGTGGGCGGGATCGATGCGAGCCACAAGCTTGCCATTCTCTCCTCGATTGCCTTCGGTACCCGACCGGCCTTCGATGCCGTCGAGATCGAGGGCATCGAGCGCGTGAGCATCGATGACATCCGGCGCGCGGCCGACATGGGTTATCGCATCAAGCTGCTGGGGGTGGCCCAGATGACCGGTCGCGGTCTGGAACAGCGCATGTCGCCGTGCCTCGTGCCCGCCGAAAGCCCGCTGGGGCAACTCCAGGGCGGAACGAACATGGTCGTGATCGAAGGCGACTCGGTCGGCCAGATCGTTCTTCGCGGTGCTGGTGCCGGAGAGGGCCCGACCGCCAGCGCCGTCATGTCCGATATCGTCGAAATTGCCCGGGGCGTCAGGATGCCGGCATTCGCCCAGCCCGCGGCGACCCTGACCAAGCCGATCCCCGCGCGCACCGCGGTTCCGGCCGCCTATTACATCCGCCTGCAATTGGCAGACAAGCCGGGCGCGCTGGCCAAGATTGCGACCGTGCTTGGGGATGTCGGGATCTCGATCGACCGGATGCGCCAATATGGCAAGCATGACCTCGAAGGCATTGCCCCGGTGCTGATCGTGACCCACAAGACCACGCCCGAGGCGATCGACCTTGCGATCGAGGCCCTGCCCCGCACTGGCGTCGTCGACGGTGAGCCGGTCGAGCTTCGCATCGAGGAAGTCTGAGCCAATTGAAACGCCCGCCCCACCGGCGGGCGATTTCAGCCTTGGGACAGATGCCGCAGGCCATGAGTGACGTCCGCCCTTACCGCGAGACGCAAGCCAGGCTCATCCCCCGCCCTGAGCGAGGCCAGGATCATGCGGTGGTGGCGCGGCGGCTCCTGCCGCTTTACGCGGCCATAAAGCGCGCGCATCGTCGGCCCCAATTGCAGCCAGACGGTTTCCAGGATCGCCAGCATCGCTGGCGCCTGGGCACGCAGGTAGAGCGTGCGATGAAATTCCAGGTTGGTGCGGATATAGCCCACCGCATCATGCGCCTCGGCCGCCTCGCCGATCGCCGAATTGATGAGCGCAAGACGATCGATCAGCGCCTGATGCGCGCGCGGCAAGGCACGCGTCGCCAGTTCCGGCTCGATCAGGGCACGCAGGGCGGCGAGTTCCTCGATACGATCAACCGATAGCTCGGGCGTGGTGATGCGCCCCGATGACGACAGGGTCAGCGCACCCTCCGCCACAAGCCGCCGGACGGCCTCTCGCGCCGGGGTGATCGACACGCGATGCTCGGCCGCGATGCCGCGCAGGGTCAGCGGCAGTCCCGGCGGCAATTCCCCCAGCATGATCCTGCCACGGAGGCTGCGGTAAAGCCGTTCATGGGCGGAAGTTTCGGAGGTTCTGGAGGGCGAGATACTCATGCCACATCTGTGATCACAAACACGGGGAACGTCAATCCGTCATTCCGTGAAACGCCATGCAAGCAATTCATGGCCATTCTGTTTCAACCAGTTCCGCTGCTCGCGATAGCCGGGGTAAAGCCGTTCGGTCGTCGCCCAGAAGGCGGCGGAATGGTCCATATAGGCCAGATGCGCGATCTCGTGCGCGGCGACATAGTCAAGCACCTCATGTGGGGCCATTGCCAGTCGCCAGGAAAACATCAGCCTGCCATCCGCCGTGCAGCTTCCCCAGCGAGAGCGGGTATCCCTGAGACTGATCGCGCGAAACTTCCTTCCCAGCCCTTCGGCATGGCGATCACATGACGCGATCAGCCGGCCATGGGCCAGATGCTTCAGAAAGCTAGCCACGACAGTGCCCACCGGCCGGCCCCTCGGAACCAGCAGCCTGTCACCCTCGATCCGGACTGTCCTGGTCGAGGCGGGCTCGATCTCGAACAATTCTCCTTCGATGGGAATTCGGGCCCCCGCTGCAACGATCGCCGCAGGGGGCATCCCGGCGCGGACACGGCGCAACCACTCGGCGCGCGACTCGGCAAAGGCCCGACCTTCGGTCAGGCTCGCAAGCATCGGCAGCGTGAGAACGACCTGCCCCTCGGCCCGGGTCACGCGAAGGGTCATCCGCCTTGCGCGCGCCGATCGGCGCAACACAACGGGGATGTCTCCCCCGACCAAGATCTGTTCATCACCCGACGGCATGCACTTGAACCCGCAGCTGCGCTTCGTTACCTATAGCGCCTAGACCGATGCCTGCGCGCAAGGGAAAAGGCTTTGACAGCCTGCGCCACCTGTGGCAGGGGACAGCGGATTTATCTAACTGCGGCGGAAAGAGAATACCATGCCCAAAGAGGAATGGGGCACGAAGCGCCTGTGCCCCCACTGTGCGACCCGCTTTTACGATCTGAACAACGACCCGATGACCTGCCCGGCCTGCGGCAATGTCATCACTCTGGAAAGCCTGACCAATGGTCGCTCGCGTTCGCTGATCTCGGAAAAGAGCGCCGCCCAACGCAGCAACCAGAATGACCTGGTGGATGACGAGGATCTCGATGACGACGCCGATACCGGCGATCTCGACGACGATCTGCTGGACGATGACGACGATGACGGTGATGTTTCGCTGGACGACATCGCCGACGTGGCGGACAACGACGAAGAGTAATTTCTTCCGTTGATCGGCGAATGAATTGCCCCGGTTGGAGTCTTCCAGCCGGGGCTTTTTCTCGTCCTCCGCGCAAAGAAAAAGGGCGCCCCGCAGGACGCCCCATCTCAATCGGATCGGCTCGGTGGCTCAGGCCGCGCGGGTCAGCAAGACGGCATCGACCTTCTTCTGCGCGCCCGCCTCGTCCATGCCGCCGACGGCGGCGACTTCGCGGGTCAGACGGTCAAGGGCAGCCTCATAAAGCTGACGCTCGGAATAGGATTGCTCGCGCTGATCGTCCTGACGGTGCAGATCGCGGACCACCTCGGCAATCGACATCAGATCTCCCGAATTGATCTTCTGTTCGTATTCCTGGGCGCGGCGCGACCACATGGTGCGCTTGACGCGAGCCTTGCCCTTCAGCGTGTCCAGAGCCCGCTCGACCAGGTCGGGGCTCGACAGTCCACGCATGCCGATTTCGGAGGCGCGCGCCGTCGGGACACGCAGGGTCATCTTGTCCTTGTCGAACGAAATGACGAACATCTCGAGGCGCAGGCCCGCGACCTCTTGCTCTTCGATCGAAACGATACGACCCACGCCATGGGTCGGATACACCACGAAATCATCGGGGCGGAATTCGGTCTTCTTGGCTTTCGACATTGAGCTTCCTTCACAGCAGCGCCAGTCTTTGGCGCAAAAGACCCACAGGCCAGGCAAAAAGCCCCGGCCTTTGGGCCACCATTAATGTTTGTGCATACCGGACCGGGCAGTCGGTCTGGGCAAGGCAGCATCGCCGTTCAGGCCCCTAACGAAGCCCAAACGGCGATTTATGTCAGGTTTATATCACAAAAATCGCCTCAGATCAAAGCACGGCTGAGGCACTGTGTTCACAATGATGGAGGTAAGGGTTTCCCTTATCCCACAAAGCTTTATCCGAATGACCTTATGCGGCGCATCAAATTGCGATGCCCGAATCATGGGCGTCGTGACGCACGGTCGGTTTGATTTCGCCTCGGCGTGGCAGCCTGCTCGCAGGCCGAAATCAATCGCCCTCGCCCGGCGCTTCCGAGAAGTACTTGTCAAGCTTGCCCGATTGGCCGTCCATCTCGGCATAACCGGGCATCGGATCTTTCTTGCGGGTGATCACGGGCCAGAGCTCGGAATATTTCCGGTTGAACTCGACCCATTTCTCCATGTCCGGCTCGGTGTCGGGCCGGATCGCGTCTGCAGGGCATTCGGGTTCGCAGACGCCGCAATCGATGCATTCGTCGGGATGAATGACAAGCGTATTCTCACCCTCGTAGAAACAGTCCACGGGGCACACCTCAACGCAGTCGGTGTATTTGCACATGATGCAGTTATCGGTGACGACGTAGGTCATGGCGGCAAGCTATCCTGTTTCTTGGCGGCTAGTTACGCCCGAAGACGAGATCATTCAAGGCCGGGAGAGCCGAAAAGACGTGCATCTTCCCGAGCCGTCACAGAACGGAACATTGGTTCAGGGATCATGCCCAACCACGGGAAACGATCCCGGTACGCTCGACGATCGCTACTCGATTTCCTCGTATAGCGTTGCCGCCTCGCTGGCGGGGCCACGGCGTTCGCCCAGCATCAGCACCTTGAGGCTCCGCACCCGGCCATGGGCCGCAACGGTGATGGTATCACCGTGACGGACGATCTGGGCGGGTTTCGAGCAGGGTTTCCCATTCAGACGCACCCCGCCTCTGCCGACCGCCTCGGCGGCCAGCGTCCGGGTCTTGAACAGACGGGCGTGATGCAGCCACCGATCAAGGCGAAGGGTGGCTGCATCCTTGAGTTCACTCACGACTTGTTCTTGAGCGCCGCAAGGATCGCGAAGGGGCTGTCGGGATCGATCTTCTTCTCGGCCTTTGGCGGGCGCGCTTCGAAGCTCTTGGGCCCATCATGGCGAGACTTGCCCTTGCCATCGTGACGCGGCTTGCCCTTGGGGCCGCGTTCCTGGCGATCGCCACGGCCCTTGCCGTCGAAACGCGGCTTGCCCTGGCCGGCACCGGCATCGCCCGAGGCATCGCGCTCACGGCGCTGTCCCCGTTCACCCTGCGGACGGCCCTGGCGTTCTCCACCACGGTCGGGACGACGGTTGCCCCGCGGACGCGGTGCCCAGGTGAAGGTGTAGAAGACTTCCATCTCGGCGGCGGCGTCAGCGCCTTCCTCGGCAGTGGCTTCTCCGGCCTCGACATCCGCGGCCTTGCGGGCGGCCTGCTCGGCTTCCCACTTGGCGCGGGTCTCGGCGGCCAGAACGCTTTCCTCTTCGGTCAGCGGACGCTCGTGATCGACGGCTTCCGGGGCAGGTTCGGCAACGACCGGGGCCGCTTCGGCCCGGGCCTTTGCGCGCTCCCCCTTCTCGGCGTGATAGCCAAGACCCTGCATCAGGCCCGAAAACTGCTCAAGCGTCATGCCGGTGATCGAAAGCATGTCGGCATTTGCTTCAAAGCCTGCCCGGCTGTCCTGGCTGCGAAGCATATCGGCCAATCTCTCGAGCATGTCGATGCGGATCGCGCGATCGCCCGCCGGATGATAGCCCGAGAGGGTGTAATAACCCTTGGGAACATCCGGGAGGTTCGGGATCGTCACCAGTCCTGGTGGCGGGCTTTCGGGGAATTCACCCATGCCCTGTTCCAGGCCCCAGAGCACCAGGCGCAGGCGCGTCGGTGCGGGTTTCAACAGCGCGGGCTGGAAGATCGTGTACTGCCCGAAGCGCACGCCATGCTTGCGCAGCAGGCCCCGCGAATCCTGGTCGAGTTCCTTGACCTCGGTCGCCACGCCATCGCGCGGCACGACGCCCAGCGCCTCGACCAGGCGGAAGGCGAAGCCGCGGGCAAGGCCCGTCAGTGTCTCATCGTTCTTCAGCGCAATCAGCGGCTCGAACGCGGTCGCGACCTTGCGATCAATGAAATGCTGCAGCCGGCGCTTGACCTTCTCAGCAATCTCGGGACCAGCTTCCTCGTCGACGAACGCTTCGACGGCAGGCTTCAACGACTCCGAGCCCTTGACCAGCTTCCCGACGGCGGAGTTGCCCCACATGAGGCCGCCCTGTTCGGTAAAGTCCAGCTCGGTATCCGGAGCGTTGTAGAACCTGTCGGCCCGAAGATGGAATTCGGGGCGCAGTGCCTCATAGGCAGCACGCGACAGCATGCGCGCCTCGTCCCCGGTTGCGTTGGGATCGGCGCGGAAGCGGAATCCTTCAAGACGGCCGGCGAATTCGCCTTCTACCGTCACTTCGCCCTTATCGTTCACCTCGGCCAAAAGGCTCTCCTTCTGCTTGAGCCGGCGCAATAGTACGGACGTGCGCCGGTCCACGAATCTTTGAGTCAGTGCGGCATGCAGCGCATCCGACAAGCGATCTTCTACAGCGCGCGTCTCGGCGCGCCAATGGCTTTCGTCCGAAACCCAGCCACTACGCTGCGCGACATAGGTCCAGGTGCGGATGAATGCCAAGCGTTTCGACAGGGTATCGATGTCACCTTGCACCTTGTCGATCCGCTTGATCTGGCCTTCCAGCCAGTCGCTGGGCACGCTTCCCGCCTGGAGGAACCCGAAGATCCGAGCGAGCAAGGTCGAATGCTCGGCCGGAGATATCCCACGGAAGTCGGGAATTCGGCAAACATCCCATAGCATCCGCACGTCCTTGGGATGGGACAGGCGATCGCGAATCTCGGGCATCGAACTCAGGGCTTTCAGCGCGCGCAGGTCGTCTGCTTCGCGTCCCCTGACAAGCCATTCGGATTGCGGTGCTGTCTCGAGGCTCTGGATCAGCCTGTCGATCGTGCCGTATTCCAGCACGGGGTTGCGCCACATCAGGCGCTGGATCGGCTGGAACCGGTGGTTCTCGATCGCGTCGATCAATCCCTCGTCAAGATGGCCCGCATCTCCGGTGATCCCAAAGGTGCCCGGCTCGGTATGCCGCCCAGCGCGCCCGGCGATCTGCCCCAGTTCATGCGGGAAGAGGTGGCGATAGCGGCGGCCATCGAATTTCTCGGTTGCCGAGAAGGCGACATGGCGGATGTCGAGGTTCAGCCCCATTCCGATGGCGTCGGTGGCGACGAGGTAATCCACCTCGCCCTGCTGGTACATGGCGACCTGGGCATTCCGCGTCCGGGGCGAAAGCGCCCCCATGACAACGGCACATCCGCCCTTCTGTCGCCGTATAAGCTCGGCCGTGGCATAAACCTCATCGACAGAAAAGCAAACGATGGCGGAACGCGCCGGCATTCGGCTGATCTTCTTCGATCCCGCCCAGCTCAACGCCGAAAACCGCTCACGTCGCATGAACTGCACCCCGGGCACCAGCGCGGCAATCGCCGGACGCATCGTGTCGCTGCCCAACAGCAGGGTTTCATGCAACCCGCGCATGTTCATCAGCCTGTCGGTGAAGACATGCCCGCGTTCGGGATCGGCACAGAGCTGGATCTCGTCCAGGGCGACGAAATCGGCACCGACCTCAGGCATGGCCTCGGTCGTGGCGACCCAGTACTGGACGCGATCGGGGACGATCCTCTCTTCCCCCGTGACAAGAGCGACGACCGAGGGGCCGCGCGCCTTCACGATGCGGTCATAGACCTCGCGCGCGAGCAATCGCAACGGCAGCCCGATGACCCCGGTGCGATGTGCCAGCATCCGCTCGATCGCGTAATGTGTCTTGCCAGTATTGGTCGGGCCGAGAACGGCCGTAACGCGTGATCTGTCGTGCATGTCAGGCGTCCGTGCCCTTTGTCTTGTCTTCGAGACGCTCCACCGCGTCGGCAGCATCTTGTTGGTGCGGATGGATCTTGAGGCTTGCCCGATACGCTGCCAGAGCGCGCTCGTCATCCCCCAATTCCTCGAACATCAGGCCCAATTGGGTCAGCGCGGCGAAATGACGAGGCTCGACGGCCAGAACATGTGCAAGATCGTCGATGGCCGGTCCGAATTTCCCGGCGAGATAGAAGGACACTGCACGCAGATGCCATCCGGCGGCGAAATCGGGCGCGTGATCGGTAAGGGCGGTCAGGTGGCCGATCGCGGTGTCGATCTCTCCCGCGTCGAGCGCAGCTTCGCCCCTTTTGTAAAGCAGGTCCATGCTCGCAGATCCCGAACGCGACCAGATCCTGAGGATATCGCTTTCGGCGCGTTCCCAAGTCTGACCGTCCGGTTGGGCGAGTTCGGCAAAGAGCATGTCCAGATCTTCACGTTCGCGACGCAAGGCATCCGCACTGGGCACCGAGGGCTCGGCCGGTTCGAGTTCCGGTTCGTCCTGCGAGTGAGGCGAATCACTTTCGGGCAGCTCGCCTCCCGGTGGGGGCACCTCGCCCTGATCCGGGGCCGTGAAGGGCAATTCCGCTTGCGCAAGCGCAGGACTCACCATGACGGGCGTCAGGATCATCCCTGCCGCAACGGCAATATAGCAAAGGGGCCCTAGCCAACGCATAAGCTCTATGTAACTTTCCGCCCTACCCATTTCCAGACACAGTCAGGGGAGAATACGAAATGAGCAAAGTGGTCGAGGCAGCCGTTGCCGCCCTGGACCCCAAAGCCAAGGGCTTTGACGGCACGGCCAAGTTCGTGATCGAAGGCGAAGGCTCGGTCTATATCGATGCCGAAGGCGCCCGCGCTGCCGATGACGAGGCCGATGTGACCCTGACCGCCAGCCGCGAGACCTTCGAAGGCATGATGAACGGAGAGGTGAACCCCACCACCGCATTCATGACCGGCAAGCTGAAGGTTGACGGCTCTATGGGCACCGCCATGAAACTGGGCGCCCTTCTGGGTTGATCCAAGGGCGATGAAAATGACGCCCGCACCATTCAATACCCTCTTGCAAGATCCCCCACCCAAGGCAGATGCCTTCTGGATGCGGGCCGAGGACGGGGTAAGGTTGCGGGCGGCACATTGGGCCGGGGACCGGTCAACAGGCACCGTCCTGCTGTTTCCCGGCCGCACTGAATATCTCGAAAAATACAACTCTCTCGCCCTTGATCTGAACGCCGCCGGGCTTGATGTCCTATCGCTCGACTGGCGCGGTCAGGGACTTTCCGATCGTCTGCTGTCCGATCCCCGGCCGGGTCATGTCGCCGGATTTGCAGATTACCGGCGTGATGTCGTGGAACTTGTCGTGACGGCGGATGAGCTTGATCTGCCTCGTCCGTGGCATCTTCTGGCCCATTCGATGGGGGGCGCAATCGGCCTTGCCGCGCTTGATGCCGGTCTTCCTGTCCAGAGCGCCGTCTTTTCGGCTCCGATGTGGGGGCTCGATCTTTCGCGTCCGGTTCGACTTCTCGCCCACCTGATCACGGGGGCGGCCGAGCGGCTCGGACTGGGCCATTATCCCGCATGGGGGTCTGGCGGCTATGAGCCCTTTGTCCTGAACCAACCTTTCCGCGGGAACCTTCTAACCACGGATGGGGCGCGCTGGGGACGATTGATCGCCGAGCTTGCAAGCTGGCCGGAAATCGGGATCGGCGGCGTTAGCAACCACTGGCTGCGGGAAGCCCTGGCCGAATGCCGTAGGCTTGGCGCGCTTTCCGCACCTGCGCAGCCGACGCTGGTCGCGCTTGGCAGCGAAGAGCGGATCGTGTCACCGGATGCGATCCGCTCGCGGCTCGATAGCTGGCCACAGGCAAAGCTCATGCTCCTGCCCGGCGCGCGCCACGAGCCGCTGATGGAGCGTGAAAGCATCCGCGAGCCGCTGGTTGAAGCAGTCATCGCCCATTTCCTGGCGCCACGGGAAGCCGTCTGAGCCCGTACTCCTGTCCTTTCACATGCCGCCAAGTCGCTTGGCAGGGTTGCAGCCCGCGCCCCGAACAGCCAAATCTTGGGGCAATCGAAAGGACAGACCATGACGAAGCTTGCCACGATTCGCTTCCCCTCCCCTCTTGCGGGTCGCATTGTTCCCCGGGATGAAAACGCCCTTCCCGTCGCGGCAGAGACCGCAGATCTGGGCGCGCTTCCGGAATGGGACCTGACCGATCTCTACCCGGCGCCCGAATCGGCCGAGTTGACCGACGACATCGCCACGCTGCGCAAGGAATGCTGCCAGTTCTCGCGGGACTATGAAGGGCGCCTGGCCTCACTCGACGGAGCGAAGATGCTCGAATGCATCGAACGCTACCAGAATATCGACATTCTCGCCGGGCGGATCATGTCCTATGCGGGTCTCCGCTACTATCAGAACACGATGGATGGCGTACGCGCCAAGCAGATGGGCGATCTGCAGGACCAGATCACCGAGCATACGACGAAGCTCGTCTTTTTCAGCCTCGAATTCAACCGCATCCCCGACGCCCGCTACGAAGAGGTCTTCGCCGAGGATGGTGGCCCCGCGCGCTACAAGCCGGTCTTCGACCGGATGCGCGCGATGCGCCCCTATCAGCTTTCGGACGAGCTCGAACGGTTCCTGCACGACAATTCGGTCGTCGGCGCCGCGGCCTGGAACCGCCTCTTCGACGAAACCACTGCCGGCCTGACCTTCAACGTCGACGGCGAGGAACTGGGCATCGAAGCCACCCTGAACCTTCTGACCGACCATGACCGCGCCAGGCGCGAGGCCGGCGCAATGGCGCTGGCCGAGGTCTTTGGAAAGAACATCAAGCTGTTCGCTCGCATCCACAACACACTCGCCAAGGAAAAGGCGATCGAGGACAAGTGGCGCAAGATGCCGACGCCGCAGACCGCGCGGCACCTTTCGAACCATGTCGAACCCGAGGTGGTCGAGGCGCTGCGCAATGCCGTGACCGCTGCCTATCCACGTCTCTCGCATCGCTACTACCGGCTGAAGGCGAAATGGCTGGGTCTCGACAAGCTGCAGGTCTGGGATCGGAACGCGCCCCTGCCGACCGAAAGCCCGCGCCTGATCGACTGGCCCGAAGCGCGCGCGACCGTGATCGACGCCTATGCCGGCTTTTCGCCGAAGCTCGCCGAACTGGCCGAGCCCTTCTTCGACAAGGGCTGGATCGATGCAGGCGTGAAGCCGGGCAAGGCGCCGGGCGCCTTCGCGCATCCGACCGTGACGACCGTGCACCCCTATGTGCTGCTGAACTATCTCGGCAAGCCGCGCGACGTGATGACGCTTGCCCATGAACTTGGCCACGGCGTCCACCAGCGCCTTGCCGCTGGTCAGGGCGAATTGCTGGCCTCGACGCCTCTGACGCTGGCCGAGACGGCTTCGGTCTTTGGCGAGATGCTGACTTTCCGCGCGCTGCTCGCCAAGACGACCGAACCGGCCCAGCGCAAGGCGTTGCTGGCGGGCAAGGTCGAGGACATGATCAACACGGTCGTCCGCCAGATCGCGTTCTATGACTTCGAATGCAAGCTGCATGCCGCGCGTGCCCAGGGCGAACTGACGCCCGAGGACATCAACGCGCTCTGGATGTCAGTGCAGGGCGAAAGCCTTGGCGACGCCTTCGAGTTCATGCCGGGATATGAGACGTTCTGGACCTATGTGCCGCATTTCGTCCACTCGCCCTTCTATGTCTATGCCTATGCATTCGGCGACGGGCTCGTGAACGCGCTTTATGCGGCCTACGAAGAGGGCCTGCCCGACTTCCAGGAAAAATACTTCGCCATGCTTTCGGCGGGGGGGTCGCAGCACCACAAGGAACTGCTTGCGCCCTTCGGGCTTGACGCTTCCGACCCGGCCTTCTGGGACAAGGGCCTGTCGATGATCGAAGGCCTCATCGACGAACTGGAGGCGATGGAGGAATGATCGCGCTCGAGCCGCTCGGTCGGCATGAATTCGACCGGGTGGCACACATCGAGGTCACGCCGGAACAGCAGCCATTCTGCGGCACTGTACCCGGCCATTTCGAGATGGACGAACCGGGTTGCGACTTTCACGTCGTGATCCGGGACGGCCATGCGGTCGGTTTCTTCAAGATCGACCGCGAGTTCGCGACACGCTTCGACTTTGCGCTATCCCATGAAATCGGGCTTCGCGGGATGATGATCGACAGGAACGAACAAGGCCAGGGCACCGGCAAGGCCGCTATCCTTGCCTTGCGCCCCTATCTGCAGCGTCTCTATCCCGATGCCTCGAATTGCGTGCTGACGGTCAACATCATCAACCTTGCCGCCCGGTCCGTCTATCTTTCGGGCGGTTTCCAGGATGAGGGCGGGCTTTTCCACGGCGGCCGCATCGGTCCGCAGCACATCTTGCGGATGAACCTATCTAAAACGGCTGTCGCCTAGGCCGAGCCCTTCGCCTATGCTTGCGCCCGGACGGCAAAGGAGGAACGCCATGGTCAGGCGCATTTTTTTGGGCCTGCTGGGTCTTGTGATCCTGGCGGTTGCGGCAATTGCCATCTGGGGTCCCGCCTATGTCGAGCGCAGCCTGAACCCGGTCACCGGCCCCGCGCAGGGCTGGCCGGTTTCCCCCCAGGCGCAGGCACTTCACGACAGCCTTGTCATCGGTGATTGGCATGCCGATACGCTGCTATGGGATCGTAATATCCTTGGTCGCGTCGATCGCGGTCACACCGACATTCCCCGCCTCGCAGAGGGCAATGTCGCCGTCCAGGTGTTCACCACGGTCACAAAAAGCCCGCGCGGACAGAATTACGCTCAGAACTCGGCCGAGGCTCCCGACAATATCACGCCGCTCTTCATCGGCCAGTTGCGCCCTATCCCGAGCTGGTTCAGCCTGAAGGAACGCGCTCTTGCCCAGGCTGCTGCCCTGAACCGCGCAGCCGAAGAAGAGCCGGAAAGCTTGTTGATCATCCGCTCGGCCCAGGATCTTCAGACCCTGCTTGAAGCGCGGCGCAACGGGGCAAAGACGGTTGGCATCATCCTTGGCTCGGAAGGCGCGCACCCCCTCGAAGGTCGTCTTGACAATCTGCGGGTTCTATACGGCGCGGGCTTCCGGCTGATCGGGCTTACCCATTTCTTCGACAACGAACTTGGCGGAAGCCTGCACGGCGAGGGCGGCGAAGGTTCCGGCCTGAGCGAATTCGGTCGCGAGGTGGTCCGCGAAATGCTGGACCGCGACATGATCATCGACCTTGCCCATGCAAGCCCGCAGATGGTTCGGGACGTGCTGGCCATACCCGGAACCCGGCCGATCATTTCGCATACCGGCATCCACGGCCAATGCCCCAGCCCGCGCAACATCTCCGATGATCTGGTCAGGGCGATCGCCGCCAAGGGCGGGTTGATCGGGATCGGCTATTGGTCGGATGTCGTTTGCGGCGATAGCCCCGCCGACATTGCCAAGGCGATCAAGGCCGCCATGGCCCTGGTCGGAGACGATCAGGTTTCGCTTGGCTCGGATTATGACGGCTCGGTGAACGCGCCGTTCGATGCGGCCCATCTTTCCGTGCTGACGCAGGCGCTCATGGATGCCGGGTTGTCTGACGGGCAGATCGCGAAGGTGATGGGCGGCAACATGATGCGCTATCTTGCCGAGAACCTCTAGCCGCATCATTCTCGCGCAAAACCGGAGAACCGCATGCTGACCATCTACGGGGTAACCCGATCCCGCGCCTCGCGCATCATCTGGCTTTGCCATGAGCTAGGTTTGCCCTTCCGCCAGGTTCCCGTGATCCAGGCCTATCGCCTTTCCGATCCGGACGCGGCGGATGCACCACAGAACACGCGATCCGAGAGCTTCCTGAAACTCTCGCCCGCAGGAGCGATCCCCGTGATCCGCGACGGCGATCTGGTGCTTTCGGAATCGCTGGCCTGCACCCTTCATCTGGCGAGAAAACACGGCCAGCCCTTCGGCCCCGCCAACGAAACCGAAGATGCGCTGATGCTGCAATGGAGCTTCTACGCCGCGGCTTCGGTCGAACAGGATGCGCTGACCATTCTCTTCCTGCACCGGCCGGGTCAGGCACAATCGGGCGCCGATCAGGCCTCGGTCGCAAATGCCGCCGAAAGGCTGATCCGACCGCTTGCGGTTCTCGAGGATCACCTTTCCCGGAACGGATATCTGGTCGCCGGCCGTTTCACAGTCGCCGACATCAATGTGGCCGAAATCCTGCGCTACGCGCAAAGCCACCACGAGCTTCTGGATCGCTTTCCGGCGGTCACGGCCTGGCTAAAGGACTGCCAGAGCCGTCCCGCGTTCATGCAGATGTGGCGGGAGCGTCTGGCCGAGCCGGAATGACTGAAAATCGTGACGGACAGGCGCAACCAGCCCGTCACGATCCACTCATGAACGCGGTAATTGCCGCAAACTCATCACCGGATCAGCTTGCCGCAACAGGGGTCGGGCCGGTTTGACGCATGTCAATATTTGCATGAATTGTCTGCATATGCGGATCTGATGAAGTCTAGGGCATACCATCGCTTGCGGTCACGATTTCAGCTGACGCTTCCCCTTGCCCCGCAACCCCGGGGCGTGAGATAAACCCGCTTCAGAAGAACAAGACGAGCAGGTGCGATGGCAGACGATCTCTTTCCGGTCTCGGACAAGGCAACCGAGAGCTATTCGGCTGCCTCCATCGAAGTGCTCGAAGGGCTCGAGCCCGTCCGCAAGCGCCCCGGCATGTATATCGGCGGGACCGATGAGCGCGCGCTGCACCATCTCGTCGCCGAGATCCTCGACAACTCGATGGACGAGGCCGTGGCCGGCCACGCCTCGCGGATCGAGGTCGAGCTTTGCGCTGATTATTCGGTCATCGTCCGCGACAATGGCCGTGGCATCCCGATCGACCCGCATCCGAAATTCCCCGGCAAGTCCGCCCTCGAGGTCATCCTTTGCACCCTTCACGCGGGCGGCAAGTTCTCGGGCGACGCCTACCAGACCTCGGGCGGCCTGCACGGCGTCGGCGCCTCGGTGGTGAACGCGCTTTCCGACAGCATGGTCGTGCAAGTTGCGCGCAACAAGGAACTGTTCCAGCAAAGCTTCTCGCGCGGAATCCCGCAGGGCCCGGTCGAAAAGGTCGGCGCCGCCCCGAACCGCCGCGGCACCACCGTGACCTTCCATGCCGACGAGCAGATCTTCGGCCATCACCGCTTCAAGCCCGCGCGGCTTCTGAAGATGGTGAAGTCCAAGGCCTATCTCTTCTCGGGCGTCGAGATCCGCTGGAAATCCGAGATCGATGACGGCGAGACGCCCGTTGAGGCCACCTTCCACTTCCCTGGCGGCCTTGCCGATTACCTGACCGAGACCTTGGGCAAGTCCTCGACCTATGCCGACCGCCCCTTTGCAGGCAGCGTCGATTTCAAGGAAAAGTTCAACGTCCCCGGCAAGGTCGATTGGGCGATCAACTGGACCCCGGCCCGCGACGGCTTCATCCAGTCTTACTGTAACACCGTCCCCACCCCCGAGGGCGGCACGCATGAGGCCGGTTTCTGGTCCGCGATTCTCAAGGGCATCCGCGGCTATGGCGAGCTGATCAACAACAAGAAGGCCGCCAACATCACCCGCGAGGACCTGCTGACCGGCGGCTGCGCGCTGGTCTCGTGTTTCATTCGCGAGCCGGAATTCGTCGGCCAGACCAAAGACCGCCTTGCCACGACCGAGGCGACCCGCCTCGTCGAGGGCGCGGTGCGCGACCATTTCGACAACTGGCTGGCGGCGGATACGAAATCGGCGGGCGCGATCCTCGATTTCCTGATCCTGCGCGCCGAGGAACGCCTGCGCCGCAAGCAGGAAAAGGAAACCGCCCGCAAGACCGCCACGAAAAAGCTGCGCCTGCCCGGCAAGCTGGTCGATTGCTCGGCCACCAACCGCGAGGGGACCGAGCTGTTCATCGTCGAGGGCGACTCGGCAGGCGGCAGCGCGAAAATGGCCCGCGAACGCCAGACCCAAGCCCTGCTGCCCCTGCGCGGCAAGATCCTGAACGTGCTGGGCGCGGCGTCTTCAAAGCTGGGGTCCAACCAGGAAATCAGCGACCTGTGCCAAGCCCTCGGCGTCAGTATGGGCTCGAAGTTCAATGTCGAGGACCTGCGCTACGACAAGGTCATCATCATGACCGATGCCGACGTGGACGGAGCCCACATCGCCTCGCTTCTGATGACCTTCTTCTTCACCCAGATGCGCCCGATGATCGACAAGGGGCACCTTTATCTCGCCTGCCCGCCCCTCTACCGCCTGACCCAAGGCGCGCATCGCGTCTATGTCGCCGATGATGCCGAGAAAGAGGCGATGCTGGCCAAGGGCCTTGGCGGCAAGGGCAAGATCGACGTGCAGCGCTTCAAGGGCCTGGGCGAGATGGACGCCAAGGACCTGAAAGACACGACGATGAACCCGAAGACGCGCAAGCTGATCCGGGTTTCGATCGACGAGGACGAGGGCGGCGAGACCGGCGATCTTGTCGAGCGACTGATGGGCAAGAAGCCCGAGCTGCGCTTCCAGTTCATCCAGGAAAACGCGCAATTCGCCGATACCGAAAACCTCGACGTCTGAGATGACCCTGCTCGCGCCGCTCGCCATCTATGTGCTGGCGGCGCTTGCCGAAATCGCCGGCTGCTTCGCCTTCTGGGCGTGGCTGCGGCTGGACCGCTCGCCCCTGTGGCTGCTGCCCGGAATGCTGTCATTGGCGCTTTTCGCCTGGCTCCTCACCCGCATCGACACCGATTTCGCTGGCCGCGCTTATGCGGCCTATGGCGGCATCTATGTCCTGGCCTCGCTCGTCTGGCTCTGGCTAACCGAGGGCCAAGTCCCGACCCGCTGGGATCTGCTGGGCGGAGGGTTATGCGTGCTGGGCGCGGCGGTGGTTTTGGTGGGGGCGCGGGGGTAGCCCGCATGCCTTAACTGAGCACCACAACAAAATATCCGCCCTTCTCGCCCACCATTTCATAAACATTGATACCAAGAACGCCTTGCAGGTCTTTATGAGACGACCGGATATAGGCCAAGCCTATGTCGGCCACCTTGGCGCGCAGTAAAAGACTAGACTATGGCCCAACGGCGGGAAAACTGTCAAAACCGCATCCCCACCTCAAACCGCGCACCTTCGAACCCGATCCCAAAACTCGCGGCCCCAAAGGTGAAACCAATCAGCGGCCCGTCCAGACCTCTTTGGGCGTATCCTCTCCGGCATGGACGCGGCTCCAGCCCGTCAGGGCCGCCGCACCATGGCGGCGGCACCGGGCCAAGGGTCGTGCTCGAAGCCTTTCCCGGCCAGATCCGAGGCACGAAGGACGCCGCCGCCCTATCGCCCCCGGGAAGGCCCTTGCCTGAGGAGTGGTCGGAGATCGGATGCGAAATATTCCTTGATCCCCCAGACCGGCGCCGCCTTGCCCTGCGGTACTGCCGCTGCTTTGCTGTGTCGACAGTTTCACGCCCATCACCTCGGGAATGCGCCAGATGACAAAGCCGGACGCCGACAGCAGGAAGCGCCTTGAAAGCCGCTCTCTCGGGGTTGCGATCTGGGGGAACCTCTTCATGGCTGCGGCGGGATTGGTTGCGGGGATCATGTCGAATTCCAACGCCATCATGATGGACGGGCTGTTTTCGCTGATCGGCTTCGGCTCGGCCCTGCTCGGGCGTCACATCAGCCCCCGTGTCGAGGCTGGCCCGGACAAGCTGCGCCCCTTTGGCTATGCCGCGGATGAGGCGATCTTTTCGACCTTCCGCGCGCTTTCGCTTCTTGGCCTCGTCCTTTTCGCCATCACCAATGCGATCAAGAATATCTACAACTATCTCGGCGGCATGATGCCCGAGCCGCTGAATTTCGCGCCCATGTTCGTGTATTTCGCCGTGATCGGCCTGACCTGCATCACCCTTTGGGCATTTCACCATGTCACCTGGCGCCGAACGGGCAAGAACAGCGCGATCCTGCGGCTCGAAGCAAAGGCCGCGCTGTTCGACGGCCTGATCACCGCCGCCGCCGGTCTGGGCCTGGGCGCCATATATCTGCTGCGGGAAGGCCCGCTGGCGCCGGTCGCGCCGGTCGGGGATTCGGTGATCGTCCTGATGTTGTGCCTGCTTGCGATCGGCTCATATCTGCGCGAATTCCGTGGCGGGCTGGGCGAATTGGCCGGGGCCAGTGCAAGCCCGCGCCATCTTGCCCTGGCGCGGCGGAGCCTGAGGACGGCAATCGCCGAGGATGGCGGGACGCTTCAGGACATGTCGGTCACCAAGCTGGGCCGCAGCTTCCTGGTGACAGTCTATTACGATCCTGGCAGGCCGGTGACGGCGGCAGAAATCGACGATCTGAACCTGCGCATGATCGTCGATGCCCGCAAGTCGATGGGCGGGGCGGATGTGCTGCTGATCGTGACCGAACATCCAAGACGCTGGCCCGACGCGCTGAGCCCGTTCTAGGCGACGTTCCGGGACAAAGAAGAAAGCCCCGCGATGGGCGGGGCTTTCCGGAGCAAAGGGATCAGTTGCGGGCCTTGTCGACCATCTTGCCTTTCGAGATCCAGGGCATCATGGCGCGCAGCTTCTCGCCGACCTTCTCGATCTCGTGCTCGTCATTGATGCGACGGGTCGCCTTGAAGAAGGGCTGGCCGACGGCGTTTTCCTGCATGAAGTCGCGCACGAACTTGCCGGTCTGGATGTCGGTCAGCACGGCCTTCATGCGGGCCTTGGTTTCCTCGTAGGGCAGGATGCGCGGACCCGAGACATATTCGCCGTATTCGGCAGTGTTCGAGATCGAGTAGTTCATGTTCGCGATGCCGCCTTCGTAGATCAGGTCCACGATCAGCTTCACTTCGTGCAGGCACTCGAAATAGGCCATTTCCGGCTCGTAGCCGGCCTCGACCAGCGTCTCGAAGCCCATGCGGATCAGTTCGACCAGGCCACCGCACAGAACCGCTTGCTCGCCGAACAGGTCGGTTTCGCATTCCTGGCGGAAGTTGGTCTCGATGATGCCCGAGCGGCCGCCGCCGATCGCCGAGCAATAGGACAGCGCGATATCCTGCGCCTTGCCGGTCGCGTCATGGTGAACCGCGAACAGGCAGGGCACGCCGCCGCCCTTGGTGTATTCGCCGCGCACCGTGTGCCCCGGACCTTTCGGGGCCATCATGATGACATCGACGCCGGGCTTCGGCTCGATCAGGCCGAAATGCACGTTCAGACCATGGGCGAAGGCAATTGCCGCACCTTCGCGAATGTTGTCATGGACGTATTTCTTGTAGGTTTCCGCCTGAAGCTCGTCGGGCATGGTGAACATGATCAGGTCGGCCCAGGCGGCTGCCTCGGCGATGCCCATCACCTTCAGGCCTTCCGCTTCGGCCTTCGCGGCGGAAGCCGAGCCTTCGCGCAGGGCGACGACGACATTCTTCGCACCCGAATCGCGCAGGTTCAGCGCATGGGCATGGCCTTGCGAGCCATAGCCCAGCATGGCGACCTTCTTGTCCTTGATCAGGTTCACATCGCAATCGCGATCGTAATAAACGCGCATCAGCGTCTCTCCTCATTCCGATGCAGGGTTTCTAGCATCCGCGCACGGACAGTTCAGTGCATTCTTCGCGAAATTTCTTTGTTTTTCACGATAATCATGCCATTGTTGGTCAATTGGTGAGAAAATCATGCCTGACGCAACCGATCGACGCATACTTCGCCAGCTTTTGGCAGATCCGCAGATCGCGAATTCCGAACTGGCGGAACGCGCTGGCGTGACATCGGCCAGCCTGTGGCGCCGCCTTGAGCGGTTGCGCGAAACTGGCGTCATTCGCGCCGTCGAATCCCGCATCGACTGGCGCAAGCTTGGTTACGAGGTGCAGGTGAGCCTCCGCTTCACTCTGGACAAGGCCGAGCCCCGCGCCTTCGACGACTTCATGGCGGCCGCGCGCAAGGTGCCCGAAGTAACAGAAATCCAGTCATTCCTGGGTTCGGTAGATTTCCGCCTCTCGGTCATCGCGCGGGACATGGCGCATTGGCAGCAGGTCTATCGCGAAAGCATCCTCACCCTGCCCCATGTCGCGGATTCGGATGCCTTGATGCTGGTTTCCACCATCAAGGACGTGCAGGAGCTTCCGCTATGAGCGCGGCGGGCTTCGTGCCTGATGCGACGGATCTCGCGATCTTGCGGCTGCTCGCCGAAGATGCGACGCGCAGCGCGGCCGAGGTCGGGCGGGCGCTCGGGATGGCCCAGCCCGCAACCTGGAGACGCATCAAGCGGCTGACCGATGCCGGGGTGATCGCAGGGCGGCGGATCGTGATCGACGAAGCGGCGCTTGGCTTTGGCGTCACGGTTTTCCTGGGCATTCGACTGGCGGCAAAAGGCCGCGTCAGCCTGGAGGATTTCGAGCGCGCCGTGACGGCCATCCCAGAGGTTCAGACAGTCCAGCACGTTCTGGGCCAGTTCGACTATCGTCTGCGCGTGCGGGCGCGCGACATCGCGGATTTCGAAAGAATCCTGCGCCGTCGTATCATGACCCTGCCCGGCGTCGGCCAGGTCGAGGCAAACGTCATGCTCTCGGAAGAGCGGCGCCCCGGTCCAATTTAGGTCACACCCTTGTTGGCTTGCATAATTGCCCGTGACACGCCAATCAGGCTCGACCCTATTGGCAGGTAAATGATGGCAAGTCCCGCTCCGTTCTCGCGTTACGAATTCATGATCGCCTGGCGTTACCTGCGCGCAAGGCGGGCCGAGGGCGGGGTCAGCGTGATGACCTGGATCAGCCTGATCGGGATCACGCTGGGCGTCATGGCGCTGATTGCCACCTTGGCCGTGCGCGCGGGGTTCAGGGCCGAATTCGTCGACACGATCCTGGGCGCGAATGCCCACAGCACGGTCTATTACGCGCCCAGCTCGATCTATAACGAGTTGACCGAGGAAACCTATGTCACCCCCGGCCGGGTCGAGGATTATGACGCGCTGGCCACGAAGATCGCACAAATCCCCGGAGTGACCCGCGCCACCCCTGTCGTGCGTGGTCAGGTGATGGCCAGCCAGAACGATGCAAACAACGTGGCCGAGGTCTATGGGCTTTCGCTTGATGCCCTGAAGGCCATCCCCCGCATCGCAGACCCGGAAACCGGCTTCGGCAATATCGAGGACTTCGACAAGGGCATCGCGATCGGCTCGGGCCTTGCGCGCGAACTGGGCGTCAGCATCGGTGATCGCGTCAGGCTCATTTCGCCCGAGGGGGCCCAGACCGCGTTCGGCACCACTCCGCGGGTCGAAAGCTACGATGTGACCTATGTCTTCACCGCAGGCCGCTATGACATCGATCGTACGCGCATCTACATGCCGATGGCCGAGGCGCAGAGCTATTTCAATCGCGAGAACGTCGCGGATGAAATCGAAGTCTTCGTCGACGACCCGGAAAAGGTCGACGACTGGACCATGCCCCTGTTGCAGGCCGCGGGCGAGCGGGCGCAGATCTGGACCTGGCGCGATGCCTCGGGCAGCTTCCTTCGGGCACTCGATATCGAGGACGATGTGATGTTCATCATCCTGTCGATCCTCGTGCTCATCGCCTCGATGAACATCACTTCGGGGCTCATCATGCTGGTCAAGAACAAGGGCCGCGACATTGGCATCCTGCGCACCATGGGTCTGACCGAAGGCGCAGTGCTGCGGGTGTTCTTTCTCTGCGGCGCCTTCACCGGAGTGATCGGGACGATCGCCGGTGTCGTGCTGGGGGTGATCTTCGCGCTCAACGTGGATCACATCATGAGCTTCGTGAACTGGTTCTCGGGCGGTGGGGCGTGGGATCCGGCGGTGCGCGGCATCTATGAACTGCCCGCGAAGCTGCGCGGGGCAGACATTGCCAAGGCGGTCATCCTGTCGCTGACGCTGTCCTTCGTCGTCACCATCTTCCCGGCGCGCCGCGCGGCCCGCATGAACCCCGTGGAGGCCCTGCGCTATGAATGATGTCCTGCTGCTGGACGGCATTTCCAAGACCTATGGCAAGGACGGCCCGGCCCCCGTCCGGGTGCTTCAGGACCTTTCCCTTTCAGTGGGCCGAGGCGAGGTCGTGGCACTTGTCGCGCCTTCCGGCGCAGGCAAGTCCACGCTTCTGCATATTGCCGGATTGCTGGACACGCCGGATACGGGACGCGTGGTCATCAATGAGCGAGACATGTCAGGCCAGCGGGATCGCGCCCGCACCGAAGCGCGCCGCCGGCAACTGGGCTTTGTCTACCAGTTCCACCACCTGCTGCCCGAGTTCACCGCAGCCGAAAACATTGTCCTGCCCCAATTGGCGAACGGGGTTTCCGACACCGCGGCGCGGGCACGCGCGGCGGATCTGCTTGGACGTGTCGGGCTGGCCCACCGATCGGAACATCGTCCCGCACAAATGTCGGGTGGTGAACAGCAGCGCGTGGCCTTCTGCCGGGCGCTGGCGAACCAGCCTTCGCTTCTGCTCGCGGACGAGCCGACCGGGAACCTTGACCCGGCGACCTCGGACACCGTTTTCGACATGTTGATGACCCTTGTGCGCGAAACCGGGCTTTCGGCGCTGATCGCCACGCATAACATGGAGCTTGCGGGCCGAATGGACAGGGTGATCCGCCTGAACGAGGTTGCCTGAACCCGCCCGAGTGGGGCACAGTCCGGCAAAACGCAACCAAACGAGGCAGCAATGCGGGCAGCAATCTGGGCAGGGCTTTGCGGGCTGGGTATGGCGGGGCTTGTGGCCGCCTGCGCCCCCGAGCCGAAGAAACAGACGACCGGGCGGATGGATTTCGTCACCCTTTGCGCCGATTGTCACGGCGACGAAGGCAAGGGCGATGGCCCGCTGGCGGAAAGCCTGACGCCCCGACCGATCGACGTGACGCAGGTCGCCGCCAAAAATGGCGGGGTCTTCCCGAAAGCACGCGTGATGGGACATATCGAAGGCTTCACCATGGGCCGGAGCGAAAGCCCCATGCCCTCATTCGGCGATGTGCTGGCCGGCCCGACGGTGCCCTATGACACGGGTGACGGCAGGGCGGTGCCCACGTCCGAGCGGCTGGTCGCCCTCATCGAATATGTCGAAGGAATGCAGGAATAGGCCAGATATCCCGCATTTCGGCGCTGATGTGCGGATTTGCGCTGACCCAGCCGGTGGCTGCTGATCCTTTCGAGGAATTCGGCACGGCAATGAAATACGGACTTCCCCTGACGGCGGCAATCTGCGCGGCGGATCAGGATCGGCTCGAGGATTTCGCCGTTCGGGGTATTCTGCAAACCGCCCTGGTCTGGGGTCTCAAGGAATATTTCGACGGTGAGCCGATCTCGCGCCGACCCTCGGGCGAGGGCAAGGGCTTCCCCTCGGGCCACACGGCAGCAGCCCTCTTCGGCGCATCCGACCTGGCAGGGAAATGCTTTGACGACAAGCCAGAGGCAGGCGCGCTGGCCTATGGCGCAGCCGGTCTGACCGGCTGGAGCCGCGTGCATGCCGGTGCGCACACGCCCGAACAGGTCTGGTCAGGCGCGTTGATCGGCCTCACCTTCGGCGCGGCAAGCTTCGGCATCGGATCGGACGGAGCGCGGTTCGAGTTCGGATTGAGGTTCTGAGCGGCGGCGCGCCACAGCATTGGCAGAACCTATTCTTCGAGCACTTCCAGCACGCCGGGAATGATGCGCAATGCCTGCCGCGCGGGCGTCGTCAGGGGGGCGTCTTCGGTGATCTCGATATCGACCAGATCCTCGCCATCCTTCAGCCGCAAAGTGATCGGCCCACGGGCACGCGAGGGCGCCGCGACTTCGGCCTGAATCCGGGCCAGAGCCTCGGCAATGCCGGGAACGGCGTCGAGCCCCGCGATCTCGACCGCCAGCCGGTTTGCACCGGCATCTGCGACAGCTTGATCCAATGGCATCACGCTGCGCGCAAGCAGCTTCACCTGATCCCCGGAAGGTTCGACCTGAACCTGCAAGACGACGTTCTCGCCCGGCTCGAGATGCTGGCGATGTGCGTCCAGCGTGTCCGAAAACACCGTCACCTCGTAAAGACCTGTCGGATCGGACAGGCCTACGAAGGCAAAACGCGTCCCGCGAGCGGATTTCTTTTCCTGCCGAAAGGCCACGGTCCCGGCAAGCTGCGCGACCAGCGCCCCATCGGCCGCGGCCTGTGTCACCTCGGCCAGCGTCTGCACGTTCTTGCGTCTTAGCGCGGGCAGGTAGTCATCAAGCGGATGGCCCGAAAGGTAGAACCCCACCGCGGCATGTTCCTCGCCCAGCTTCTCGGCCGGCATCCAGATCGGCGCGACCACCGGCCGCGGCGGGGGAAGATCCTCGCCCCCGCCGAACAGTGAGCTTTGCGACGAGGCAGCGGCCGTCTGTACAGCAGTGGACCATGCGACAAGCCCATCCAGGGATTTCAGGACTTTGGACCTGCTTTCCTCGAGAATGTCGAAGGCGCCCGCCCGTGCGAGCATTTCCAGCGGGCGTTTTCCCACCCGGCGCATGTCCACGCGGCGCGCGAAATCGTGCAGGTCGCGGAAAGGCTTGTCGCCACGCGCCTCGACGATCATCCGCATCGCCTCGATGCCCACGCCCTTCAGTGCGCCCAGCGCATAGACGATCTTGCCGTCCTTGACCGTGAAGGTCGCATCCGACCGGTTCACGCAGGGCGGCACCGTCTCGATTCCCATCCGATCGGCTTCGCGCTTGTAGACGGCCAGCTTGTCGGTCAGGTGGATATCGCAGTTCATCACCGCGGCCATGAATTCGACAGGGTGGTTCGCCTTCAGCCATGCGGTCTGGTAGCTGACAACGGCATAGGCGGCAGCGTGTGACTTGTTGAAGCCGTAATTCGCAAATTTCTCGAGAAGGTCAAAGACCTCTCCGGCCTTTTTCGAATCCACGCCATTTGCGACCGCGCCGTTGACGAATTTGGGCCGTTCCTTGGCCATTTCCTCGGCGATCTTCTTGCCCATGGCGCGGCGCAGAAGGTCGGCCCCGCCCAGGCTGTAGCCCGCCATGACCTGCGCAATCTGCATCACCTGTTCCTGGTAGACGATGATGCCCTGCGTCTCGGCCAGAATCGGGTCGATGCTGGGATGCAGCGATTCGAGTTCTCGCAGGCCGTTCTTGACCTCACAATAGGTCGGGATGTTCTCCATCGGGCCGGGGCGGTAAAGCGCCACCAGCGCCACGATATCCTCGATGCACGTCGGCTTCATGCGCCGCAGCGCATCCATCATCCCCGAGCTTTCGACCTGGAAGACGGCGACCGTGCGGGCGCTCGCGAACAGATCGTAGCTTGGCTTGTCGTCCAGCGGGATGGCGTTGATCTGGTTCTCTGCCCCCTCTGCAGGCTGGTACAATTCCCGCCCGTCCGCCGCGACATGCAAGGGCCGCCCGCCCCCATTGATCAGGTCGACGGCGTTCTGGATGACCGTCAGGGTTTTCAGGCCAAGAAAGTCGAACTTGACCAGCCCGGCCTGCTCGACCCACTTCATGTTGAACTGGGTCGCGGGCATTTCCGAGGCCGGATCGCGGTATAGCGGCACCAGCTTGTCAAGCGGGCGATCCCCGATCACCACGCCCGCGGCATGGGTCGACGCGTTCCGAAGCAAGCCTTCCAGCTTCGCCGCATAATCCAGGAGGCGGCCCACCACCTCTTCCTTGGCGGCTTCGCGCAGGCGCGGTTCATCGGCCAGAGCCTTGGTCACGCTTACTGGCTTCACGCCCTCGACCGGAATCATCTTGGAAAGGCGGTCGACCTGACCGAAGGGCAGTTGCAGCACGCGCCCCACGTCGCGCACCGCCGCCTTGGACAGAAGCGCGCCGAAGGTGATGATCTGGCCGACCTTGTCGCGGCCATATTTCTCTTGCACATACTGGATCACCTCTTCGCGGCGATCCATGCAGAAATCGATATCGAAGTCGGGCATCGAGACCCGCTCCGGGTTCAGGAAGCGTTCGAAAAGCAGCGAATAGCGCAGCGGATCAAGATCGGTGATCGTCAGGGCATAAGCCACCAGCGAACCTGCACCCGACCCCCGGCCCGGCCCGACCGGGATGCCCTGATCCTTGGCCCATTTGATGAAGTCGGCAACGATAAGGAAATACCCCGGGAAGCCCATCTGCTCGATGATGCCAAGCTCGAACCGCAGGCGTTCTTCGTATTCCTCGACCGTGACGGCATGAGGGATGACCGACAGGCGCGAGCGCAGGCCGTCCCAGGCCTGACGCCGAAGTGCCTCGACCTCGTCATCGGCAAAGCGCGGCAGGATCGGCTTGTGCTTCTTGACGGCGAAGGCGCAGCGCTTGGCAATCTCGACGGTATTCTCGATGGCCTCGGGGAGATCGGCGAACAAGGCCACCATCTCGGCCGGAGACTTGAAGTAATGGTCGGGCGTCAGGCGCCGCCGCGGCGCGGTCTGGTCGACATAACTGCGCTCGGAAATGCAGATCAGCGCGTCATGGGCGTCGTAAAGATCGGACTTGGGGAAATAGACATCATTCGTCGCAACCAGCGGCAGATCCAGCTCATAGGCAAGGTCGATCATGCCGCCTTCGGATGCCACTTCCTCGGCGACAGGCGTACCTCCTCCATCCTTGTGGCGCTGCAGCTCGACATAAAGCCGGTTGGGAAAAGCCGATGCGAGTTGCTCGAGCAACGCCTTCGCCTCGGGCATCCGTCCCTGCCCCACAAGCTGTCCCAGCGGCCCCAGCGCCCCGCCGGCGAGACAGATCAGACCTTCCGAGCGCGCGCCAAGCTCTTCCAGCGTCACATGCGGCAGCGCATTGCCGTCGCGCAGATAGAGACAGCTCGAAAGCTCCATCAGGTTAAGCCAGCCGACCTCGTTCTGGGCCAGAAGAACGACTGCACCAGTGGCTGCCGCTTCCAGGGTCACCTGGCAGCCGATGATGGGCTGAACCCCGGCATCCTGCGCCTTGACCGAAAATTCCAGCGCGGCGAACAACGCGTTGGAATCCGTCAGCGCGACTGCCGGCATGCCGTTTTGTGCTGCAAGATCAGCAAGTTTCTTGACGGGCACGGCTCCTTCCAGCAACGAATGTTCGGAATGCGTGCGCAGATGGATGAATCGGGGCGAGATTTCGGGCATGCCGCCAATCTAGGCTCGACCTGTCCAACTGTGCAATTGCTCCTCGGCGGAAAACCGCTAAAGGTGATCGAAATATAGGGCAAAGAGGCACTGGACAGTGACAGAGGTTTTCCGGGCCGAGGGTCTGGGCAAGACATATCCGGGCGTCCGTGCGAATGACGATATCAGCTTCGCGGTCGGCGCTGGCGAAATCCATGCATTGCTCGGGGAAAACGGGGCTGGCAAATCGACGCTGGTCAAGATGATCTATGGCCTTGTCCGCCCGGATGACGGCCGAATGTCGCTGCTGGGCGCGCCGCACGCGCCATCGGATCCGCGCGGGGCCCGCGCAGCGGGTGTCGCGATGGTGTTTCAGCATTTCTCGTTGTTCGACGCGCTGACCGTCGCCGAGAACATCGCACTTGGCATGGAGAACCCGCCCGCGCGGGCCGAATTGTCCCGCCGCATTTCGGAACTGTCGCAAAGCTACGGGCTGCCGCTGAATCCCACGCGTCGGGTCGCAACCCTCTCCGCCGGTGAGCGGCAACGCGTGGAGATCCTGCGCTGTCTGCTGCAGAACCCGCGTCTTCTCATCATGGATGAGCCGACGAGCGTGCTGACCCCGCAAGAGGCCGAGATCCTTTTCGCGACCTTGCGACAACTGGCCGGGGCCGGAACGGCCGTTCTCTATATCAGCCACAAGCTGGAAGAAATCCGCAGCCATTGCGATCAGGCCACCATCCTGCGCCATGGCAAGGTCGTCCGCACGGTTGCCCCCCGCGCCCATAGCGCGCGGGAACTGGCCGCGATGATGGTGGGCGCAGAGATGCGCATCGTCGATCGTTCGGGGCGGCGGCCCGGTGACAAGGTCCTTGAGGTCAAGGCACTTTCGACAGGCTCCACGGCCGAGGGTGTGTCGCTCAAGCAGATCGGCCTGAGACTGCATAAAGGTGAAATCCTTGGTATTGGCGGCGTCGCCGGCAATGGCCAGGAAGAGCTGCTGGCAGCCTTGTCGGGTGAAATCGGCTCGCCGCGGGGAACCGTCCTCCTCGGGCAAGCCGATCTTTCCGAGGCCGGTCCCGAAACGCGGCGACGGGCCGGGCTTCTTGCCGCCCCCGAAGACCGGCTTGGCCATGCCGCCGTTCCCGAATTCAGCCTGACCGAGAACACGCTGCTGACGGCCGGGGCAAGGCAAGGGATCGTCAAGCGGGGCCTGATCGACAACGGCGCGGCGCGTCGCTTCGCCGAAGAGATCATCGCGAAATTCGACGTGCGCACCCCCGGCCCCGGCACGGCGGCCGGCGCGCTTTCGGGCGGCAACCTGCAAAAATTCGTCATCGGCCGCGAGGTGCTGGGCCGCCCCGAGGTCCTGGTGGTGAACCAGCCGACATGGGGCGTCGATGCAGGTGCCGCCGCCGCGATCCGCCAGGCGCTTCTTGATCTGGCTGCCCAGGGCGCCGGGGTGATTGTCATCAGTCAGGATCTCGACGAGCTTCTTGAACTCTCCGACAGGTTCTGCGCCCTGAACGAGGGCCGCCTTTCCGCCCCTCGCCCGACCGAAGGTCTGACCATCGACGAGATCGGGCTGATGCTTGGCGGCGCACATGGAATGGAGGTCGGCCATGTTCCGGCTTGAGCCGCGCGCCAGCGCGTCGCTGGGATGGCAGATCGCCACCCCGATCATGGCCGTGGTCGCGACCGTGATCGTCGGCGGGCTGCTGTTCTGGGCGCTGGGCTTCGATCCCGTCGCGGCCATTCGCACGATTTTCTGGGACCCGCTTTTCGGCCCCGCCTCGGGATATTCGCGTCCGCAGCTTCTGGTCAAGGCGGGGCCGCTGATCCTGATCGCTTCGGGACTGGCCTTGGGCTTTCGCGCCGGAATCTGGAATATCGGCGCCGAGGGGCAATACATCATCGGCGGGATCTGCGGTGCGGCCGTGGCGCTTGCCGCCTATCCGCTGCAGGCCTTCTGGATCTTTCCCGCGATGATCCTTGCCGGTGCCCTGGGCGGCTGGGCCTGGGGCATGGTTCCCGCAATGCTGCGCAACTGGTTCGGCGCGTCCGAGATCCTCGTGTCGCTGATGCTCGTCTATGTCGCGCAGAAGATCGCGGCCTGGATGGCCTTCGGCCCGATGAAGAACCCCGAGGGATTCAACTTCCCCGGCTCGCGCAATCTGCAGCAATATCCTTCCGCCTCGAACCCCGAACTCATTCCCAATACCGGGCTTCATTGGGGTGTCATCGCTGCCGGTATCGCTCTGCTGGTGGTCTGGTTCGTGATGTCGCGCCATGTTCTGGGCTTCCACATCCGCACTGCCGGCGCCGCCCCGCGCGCGGCAAGGTTTGCGGGCGTCCGCCCCGATCGCCTGGTAGCGCTTTGCCTGGGCGCCTCGGGCGCGCTGGCGGGTCTGGCGGGGTTGTTCGAGGTCGCCGGTCCTGCCGGTCAGATCACCGAAAGCTTCGGCTCGGGCTACGGCTTCACCGCCATCATCGTGGCGTTCCTTGGCCGCCTGCATCCCCTGGGCATCCTGCTGGCCGGCCTGCTGCTGGCGCTGACCTATATCGGCGGCGAGCTTGCGCAGATGATGCTGCAACTGCCCGCCGCATCCGTCCAGGTCTTTCAAGGGATGCTTCTGTTCTTCCTCCTGGGCTTTGACCTGCTGACCCGATACCGCATCCGGAGGCGCGCGTGATGATCGATCCGATCGCCGTTTTCATGCTGCTGCTTGGTGCAGCCACCCCCATTTTGTTTGCAGCGCTCGGCGAGCTCGTGGTCGAGCGGGCGGGCGTGCTGAACCTTGGTGTCGAAGGCATGATGATCGGAGGCGCGCTTGCGGGATTTGCCGTGGCCCATGCCACCGGAAGCCCGGCACTGGGCTTCGTCGGAGCGGCCGTCGCGGGCACCGCGCTTGCGATGGTATTTGCCCTGCTTACGCAGTTCCTGCTGTCTAACCAGGTCGCGAGTGGCCTTGCCCTGACACTGTTCGGGCTTGGCCTTACCGCGATGTTCGGCAAGCCCTATGAAGGCGTCAAGGCACCCGCCATGATGGCAGGTCCGCTGGGGCTGAACCTGATGATCTGGCTGGGCCTGACAATGGTGCCCGTGACATGGTGGGTCCTGATGCGCACGCGCGCCGGGTTGATCCTGCGCGCCGTGGGGGAAAACCATGACGCGGCCCATGGGCTGGGCTACCCGGTGCGCAAGGTCAGGTTGGCGGCGCTGGCCTTTGGCGGGGCGATGGCCGGAATGGGCGGGGCCTACATCTCGATTGCCACGGTTCTGCAATGGACCGAGGGCATGACGGCCGGCGCAGGCTGGATCGCACTGGCGATCGTCGTCTTCGCGCAATGGAACCCATGGGGCGCGCTGGCCGGGGCATGGCTTTTTGGCGGCGTGACGGTGCTGCAGTTGCGATTGCAGGCCGCGGGCGTCGCCGTGCCGGTCCAACTGCTCAGCATGGCACCCTATCTTGCGACGATCATCGTCCTTGTGCTCATCTCGGCCCGCCAGAAATTCGGCCACCGGTCGGGGGGCGCTGCCCCCGCCTCGCTCGGCAAGCCTTTCCACGCGCTGCGCTAAGCAGCACCCCACCCAACAGGAGTCCCTATATGAAACGCAGAACCCTTCTTGGCAGCGCGGCGGCGCTCATGGCCGTTTCGGCAATCCCCGCGATGGCCCAGGATGACAAGCTCAAGGTCGGCTTCATCTATGTCGGCCCGGTCGGCGATGGTGGCTGGACCTATCAGCACGATCTGGCGCGCCAGGCGATCGAGAAGGAGTATGGCGACAAGATCGAGACGACCTTCATCGAAAGCGTCCCGGAAGGTGCGGATGCCGAGCGCGCCCTGACCCAGCTTGCCCTGGCAGGCAACAAGCTGATCTTCGCGACCAGCTTCGGCTTCATGGACGCGACGATCAACGTCGCCTCGAAGTTTCCTGACATCAAGTTCGAACATGCCACCGGCTACAAGCGGGCCGACAACGTCGCGACCTACGATGCCCGCTTCTACGAGGGACGCGCCGTCATCGGCACCATCGCGGGGCGCATGACCAAGTCGAACAAGATCGGCTATATCGGCTCGTTCCCGATCCCCGAAGTCATCCAGGGCATCAACTCGGCCTTCATCCACGCCCGCAAGGTGAACCCGGAAGTCGAAATGAAGGTGGTCTGGGTCTATAGCTGGTTCGATCCGGCGAAAGAGGCCGATGCGGCCGCCGCCCTGCTGGCCGAGGGTGTCGACGTATTCATGCAGCACACCGATTCCACCGCACCGCTCGCGAAGGCCCAGGAAGCCGGTGCGCTGGCCTTTGGCCAGGCTTCCGATATGGCGAGCTTCGCGCTGACCCCGCGCATCGCCTCGATCGTCGACAACTGGGCACCTTATTACATCAAGCGGGTCGGCCAGGTTCTGGACGGCAGCTGGAAATCGGAAGCCACCTGGGCAGGGATCGGCGACGGCGAGGTGGTGATCGGAGAGATCACCGAAGCCGTGCCCGCCGATGTCAAGGCAGAGGCAGAGGAACTCAAGGCCAAGATCGCCTCGGGCGAATACCACCCCTTCACCGGCCCGCTGAAGAAACAGGATGGCAGCGACTGGCTGGCCGATGGGCAAACCGCGACCGACGAAGAACTTTCCGGTCTGAATTTCTATGTCGAGGGCATCACCGCCCCGATGCCGCAATAATCAGGCGGTTCCGCACAAAAGGAAACCGGGGCCTTGCCCCGGTTTTCTCATCTCATCGGCCCCTGATCACTCCAGATGGCTTTCCAGGAACCACAGGTCCTTGTCGGCCGTCCGGGATGCCGCCGTGAACAGGTCGGCGGTATCCGCATCGCCAGCTTCGTCAGTCGTATCGATCGCTTCGCGAACCTTGGCGCCATAGTCGCGCATCCGCTCGCAAATCGCCTTGATATGATCCTCGGCCTTGGTCAGGTTGGTCGGGTATTCCTTGAGCGTGCTCGACTTGGCGACCTTCTCGACGGTTCCGATTGCGACCCCGTCCAGGATCTGCACGCGTTCGGCCATCTCGTCGACATGGGTCTGCAAATTCACGAAAACTGTGTCGAACAGTTCGTGGACAGCGATGAAGTTGCGGCCCTTGACGTTCCAGTGCGCCTGCTTGATCGCGGCCGACAGGGCCACGGCATCAGCAAGGCGGGCGTTCAGTTCGGCGATCGCGGTCTTGCGCGCATTGTCGGCAAGACCCTGAACATTGACTGGCATTCCGGTCTCCTTCGTTGGATTTCACCCTACGAACGAGCAGGAGCGGAACGAGGTTCCCGACCCTTCGTCATACCTGCCATGAAAAAGGCGGTGCTTCCGCCAGGGAAAGCACCGCCCGTATCGCCAAAGGCAAGGGTCCTATCAGACCGCGCCCTGGATGAATTTGACCGCGTCGCCGAAGGTCTGGATGGTTTCGGCAGCGTCATCCGGGATCTCGATCCCGAACTCTTCCTCGAACGCCATGACCAGTTCGACCGTATCCAGAGAATCGGCGCCCAGATCGTCGATGAAGGAGGCGCTTTCGGTCACCTTGTCCTCGTCAACGCCCAGATGCTCGACGACAATTTTCTTCACGCGATCAGCAATATCGCTCATGTCTCTTCCTCATTTTCGCGGGCATCCGCCCAAAATGTTGACAGCTCACGCTGACGAGAGCCCAGGGCGGTTTCCCTGCAGCCTTGTTCGCGGGATATAGCACGGGAACGTGATCTTGCAACCGGTTAAACCGAAGATCACAGCATCGCCATCCCGCCATTCACATGCAAAGTGGCGCCTGTGACATATCCCGCCTCGGCGCTGCTCAGATAGAGCACCGCTGCGGCGATTTCCTGAGCATTCCCCATCCGCCCTGCAGGGATCTGCGTCAGGATGCGGGATTTCTGGTCGTCGTTCAACTTGTCGGTCATCGCGGTTTCGATGAAACCGGGGGCGACGCAGTTGACGGTGATGCCACGGGACGCGACCTCATAGGCCAGGCTTTTCGACATGCCGACGAGGCCCGCCTTGGCGGCGGCATAGTTGCCCTGCCCCGGATTTCCGGTCGCACCCACCACCGAGGTAATGTTGACGATGCGGCCCCAGCGGGCCTTCATCATGCCGCGCAGGACGCCCCGGCACAGCCGGAAGCTGGAGGTCAGATTGACGTCGAGCACCTGCTGCCATTCCTCGTCCGACATGCGCATGAACAGATTGTCACGCGTGATCCCGGCATTGTTCACCAGGATGTCGATGCTGCCCATCGCCTCGGCCGCTGCCTTCGGCAGGGCTTCGACCGCCGTGGCGTCGCCCAGGTTGGCGGTCACGACATGCGCCCGCTCGCCCAACTTCTCGGCGAGTTCCCTCAGCGGCGCTTCGCGGGTCCCATGCAGCGCGACGGTCGCGCCCGCCTGATGCAGCGCCTCGGCCACCGCGCCCCCGATCCCACCGGAGGCGCCGGTTACCAGCGCATTCTTGCCCGTCAGATCAAACATCCCAGCCTCGTTTCCTTGATATCCAAATCCATTCGGAAGCGCCGGAGCATGGCCCCGACCCTGCCATCAGCCCTTCAGCGCCGCGATGTCGGCAGGCGTGCCGATGGCACGTGTAACCGCCTCTTTCGAGATGCGCTTGATCATGCCCGACAGCGCCTTGCCAGCTCCGACTTCCCAGAATTCGGTGACGCCCGCGGCGGCCAGAAACTCGACCGACTCGCGCCAGCGGACCGAGCCCGTCACCTGCTCGACGAGAAGCTGGCGGATCATGTCAGGGTCGGCGACAGCCTCAGCGCGCACATTGGCCACAAGCGGCACGGCAGGCGCGGCAATCTCGATGCTGGCCAGGGCCTCGGCCATGACCGTGGCTGCAGGCTCCATCAGGGCCGAGTGAAAGGGGGCCGAAACCGGCAGCATCAGTGCGCGCTTCGCGCCACGCTCCTTCGCCATCGAGGCGGCGCGTTCGACCGCCGCCTTGTTCCCCGAGATCACGACCTGAGCCGGATCGTTGTCATTGGCAGCCTGGCAGACTTCGCCCTGGGCGGCGTCGCGGGCCAGCTCGGCGACCGCCGCGAAGTCCAGTCCGAGAACGGCCGCCATCGCGCCTTGCCCGACCGGCACGGCATCCTGCATGGCCTTTCCCCGCAGACGAAGCAGGCGGGCCGTATCGGCAAGGCTGAGTGCGCCCGCCGCGCAAAGTGCCGAATATTCGCCCAGCGAATGCCCCGCGACGAAGGCCGCGTCCTTGATGCCGAAGCCTTCCGCTTCAAGCGCACGGAATGCCGCGATCGAGGTTGCCATCAGCGCGGGCTGCGCGTTCTGCGTCAGCGTCAGCGTCTCGATATCGCCTTCCCAGATCAGGTCAGACAGTTTCTCGCCCAGAGCCTCATCGACCTCGGCGAAGACCTCGCGCGCGGCTGGATAGGCCTCGGCCAGCTCGCGCCCCATGCCCACCACCTGGGCGCCCTGGCCGGGAAATACGAATGCCCGCATCCTGCAGTCCTTCTGCTTATTTCGTTGCCACAGCCTTATCCCTTGACGGGCTCGGCGGCAACTCCACGGGAATTCAGCGGGGAATGACGATTTCGGCGCGCAGTCCCCCCAACCTCTCGCCGTCGACCAGCCGCAATTGTCCGCCATGAGCCCGTGCGATATCGGCTGCGATCGACAGGCCAAGCCCGACCCCCTGTCCCTTGTTCTGGTTGCGGGCAGGGTCCAGCCGGGTAAAGGGCTTCAGCGCCTCATCGCGACGGTCGGGCGAGATGCCGGGGCCGTCATCCTCGACCGAGATACGGAACCAGCCCGGCCCCAGCGCTGCGTCGACCTCGGCATGTTCGCCATAGCGCACCGCGTTGCCGATCAGGTTCTCGACGGCGCGGCGCAGGCTGTCGCGCCGGAAAGTCGCGACCCCTTCGTCGTCGCCCTGCAAAGGCCCCAGCTTGACGGCCTGCCCGCCCCGACGCGCGTCGGCGACGATCCCCCTGACGAAATCCAGCGCCGGGATCCTGGCAGGCGGAGCGTCCTGGGCTGAATCCCGTGCATGTTCCAGAAACGCATCCGCCATGATGCTCAGCGCGGTCACGTCGCTTTCCAGCGCGGCGATCTCTTCAGGCTCGGGCGGCAGGTCCTGGGACAGCATCGACAATCCCAGCTTCAACCGGGTAAGCGGCGTCCGCAGATCGTGGCTCACGCCCGAAAGCATCAGCTTGCGTTGTTCGTTCTGGCGTTCGATCCGGCTTCGCATCTCAAGAAAGGCGGTGCCTGCGCTGCGGATTTCGCTCGCGCCGCCAGGACGATAGGGGATGATGCGGCCCTTGCCATATTCCTCGGCCGCCCGGGCCAGCCGCTTGATCGGCCGAAGCTGGTTACGCAGGAAGACGGTCGCAATCGCCGTCATCAGAAGCGACGTGCCGATCATCAGGACAAGCAATTGGTGAGGATTTGACGCACTGACCCGGATTCGTGCGAAAACAAGTTGGTATGGCCCGAACTTACCGTCAAGAGTAACACGGACTTCGCGCCGCTGGCTTAGATCGACCGCGCTCACCTGGTCCACTCGTTCGTGCAGTTCCTCGATCACCACGCGACCGGACAGGTCGAAGAAATCGTGATAGTCCCTGCCCGAATCCGGTGCCGGCAGGATGAGTTGCAATTCCAGCGGTGCCGCGACAAGCTCGGCATCCACCCGGGCCGTTTCGATATCAGGG
Source organism: Paracoccus sp. MBLB3053 (assembly GCF_031822435.1). NCBI lineage: Bacteria > Pseudomonadati > Pseudomonadota > Alphaproteobacteria > Rhodobacterales > Paracoccaceae > Paracoccus > Paracoccus aurantius. The sequence continues at coordinate 2,593,474 of NZ_JAVQLW010000001.1, forward strand.
GCAGCGTCGATGCGCATCGCGACAAGCGCGATCTCGCGCGTCATGCCCGAGGTCATCTGCCGCGTCACGTCTTCGAAATGGCGCTGAAGGAACATGATGGTCACGACGATGGTCACCACGACGACGGGCAGGAACAGGATCAGCGCCGCCCTTCCGTAAAGCCCGCGTGGCATCAACCGTTTCAGCCATTCGAAATTCATTCTGCCGCCTCATATGCGGGCCTTCCCGGACGCCCGACTGCAAGCTAGGCTAGCGCCATGTTGCACATGCCGGAAGCCCTGCGGGTCATAACCGCACCAAACCCTTCGCCCCTGACCGGGCCCGGAACGAACAGCTTTCTGCTTGGCCGGGACGGCATTGCCGTCATCGATCCCGGCCCCGACCTGCCAGAGCATCGCGCGGCGTTGGTCGCGGCTGCGGGCAGCGGCAGGATCACGCATATTTTCGTGACACACGCCCACCTTGACCATTCGGGCGGCGCCAGGGCGCTGGCGCAGGAAACCGGCGCGCCGGTCTATGGCTTCGGGCCCGCAACGGCGGGGCGGTCAGATCTGATGCAGCGCCTTTCTCGCGAGGGAGATCTTTCGGGCGGCGAAGGGCTCGACCGCGACTTTGTGCCGGATCATGCGCTGCGCGACGGGGAACTGGTCGAAACTGACGAATGGTCGCTCAGGGCGATCCACACACCGGGTCATTTCGCGGGTCACCTGAGTTTCCAGTCCGGTGAGCAGATCTTTTGCGGCGATGTCGTCATGGGCTGGTCTTCGACGCTGATCTCGCCCCCGGATGGAGATCTGGCGGACTATTTCCGCACGCTGGCGCGGCTTGGGGCGCTTGCCCCCCGCCGCCTGCTGCCCGCCCATGGCGAGGCCATCGAAGATCCGGCCGCGCGGATCGCAGATCTGGCAACGCATCGCCGCAGCCGGACCGCGCAGATCCTCGCGGCGTTGCGCGCGGAACCGGGAAGCGCTGCGGAAATCGCCGCCCGGATCTACGACGTGCCAGCGCATCTTCTGCCTGCCGCGACGCGCAATGTGCTTGCCCATCTGATCGCACTTGCCGAAATCGGTGCGGTGTCGACGGGCGAACCACTTGAATCCCGGGCGAAATTTCGCCTCGCCTGAACGATTTATCGTTTCATTTCATAAAATTGCAAAGTTTTTGAAAAAAGTCGCGGGACCCTCTGGACGCCCCCGAACCGCATCGCTATACACCGCCTCGTGTTCCGGCGTAGCTCAGCGGTAGAGCAGTTGACTGTTAATCAATTGGTCGTAGGTTCGATCCCTACCGCCGGAGCCAACCAGACCGCAGCCATCTTGATGGCACCCGTTCCGGCGTAGCTCAGCGGTAGAGCAGTTGACTGTTAATCAATTGGTCGTAGGTTCGATCCCTACCGCCGGAGCCAAAATCTCATAACAATCTGGCTACATTGCGATAAATTTCGCAATTCAGGGCTGTGGCAAGAGTTTTGCCCGAGGCTTCGCACAAAGCCTCGCCGATGTGTCGGCCACATGCCGGGCTCAGCTCAGGACAGGTTGCCCGCGTCGTTGCGAATCCCTCCGCAAGCGCGGGGCAAATCGAGCGTCCAGAGCGAAAGTCCTGACCGTCCGCACGCCGGTCCGCTCCTGTTTCAAGCGTGCTGGACCGCGTATCCGGGGCGGGCATTTGTGGCGAGGGATGCGTTTGGGCTGCCACCGGCCGAATGCGTCCGAAGCAAACGCGCGGCCATTCAAGGGCAAACGGTCATGCGGCGATGCAGAAGCGGCGTCATGCACCAGGATTGAAACCGGACCACCTTGTTGAGGCAAAGCACCCTGCCGCGCGTGCGGTAAGGCTTGCTCCGCAAATAAGGTAGAGAGATAGCCGATTTTCGCCCAGACGAAACTGACCAACAGCCTCGGGAATTACCCCCTACCTTCAAGGTCATTATCCTTGCTTCATGTCAGGGTTTCACCAACAAGCGTCCCAACATTGCCTGCAGCTTGGCTATGTCGTCCGGTTGGAACTCCGAGCTAAGGCGTTCTTCATACTTGCCCATCCGGCCATCGGCCTCATCGCGCAAGGCCTTGCCCTTGTCCGAGGCGAGGATCACGACATTGCGTCGATCACTCGGATTTGGAACACGATAGACCAGCGCCTCATTCACCATCCGGTCGATGAGCTTTGTCATGCTGGGCGCGGCGATCGACAGTCCCTCGCCAAGAGCCCTCATGGTCATTCCGTCCGGATTCGCGTGCAGAAGCGAAAGAACCCGCCATTGCTCGACGGGAAGCCCGTCACCCGACAACTGCCTAACTAATTGGCGGTTGAGCTCCATGAGCACGTGGACCAGGCTGTCATCCCGAGCTTGCGTAGACATTTCTCACGTCGAATTATTGCGGATGGAAACATAATAATGGCATTCTCGCAGGTATCAAATCGAAACTGCCGAGAGCGGGGAGGGCCGGCGTGTTTTCATATGGTGCCATGTTGGAAAGCCCACAGCTCAGCCTGTTCCAGGCTGGCGGCAACTTCATCTCGCGCGTTGCGACACGAAAGCCGAGCGTACTCGAAGGTGAGGATCGGGCTTCTCGGAGGCCGATAAGGATCGGACTTCTCGTTCCATTTCGGGGAGCGGATGCGATCTGGGGACCGTCCTGCCAATATAGCGGTGTCCTTGCAGCGGCAGAACTTAACCAGAAGGGCGGCATCCTTGGACGGCCGGTGCAGCTTTCGGCAGCCGATGCCGGTGGCGATCCAGAACTGGTCGAAGACAGGGTCAGGAAGCTTTTGGCGACAGATGGCGCGGATGTCTTGATCGGGGTTCATCTGTCATCCGTGCGCGAACGTCTTTCTCGCGCGTTCGGCAATCTTATTCCCTATATCTTTACTCCGCTCTACGAGGGCGGCGCGACTGAGGACGGTACTTTCGCGATCGGAGAAACACCCGCAAACCAGCTCGCGGGCGCGGTCGATCATTTCACTTCCGACCTGGGCGCAAGGAGTTGGTTCCTTATGGGCCATGACTATGTCTGGCCGCGCAAGACACATGATTGGTTGTCGCGCCACCTGCGCGCCTCGGGCTGCGAGGTCAGCGGCGAGGAATACCATGACCTGAACGAGGACAATTTCGAGGCCGCGCTCGACCGGATCGAAAGGGCTCGCCCCTCCGTGGTCATGCAGTCACTGGTCGGGTCGGCATGTCTGGAATTCAACCGGGCCTTTGCGCGGCGCGGCCTTGATCGCCATGTCCTGCGCCTGAGTGGCGCGCTCGAGGAAAATACGCTCATGGCGCTGGAACCGGAAGCGCGGCGCAATCTCTATTGCGTCTCCAGCTATTTCGCGTCGCTCGATTGTCGCAGCAATCGCGACTTCCTCGAAAGATATTATGCCGTCTTCGGCAAGACCGCACCGGTGCAAAGTGCTCTCAGCATCTCTTGCTACGACGGGATGAATTTCTTTGCCGCATTGGCCGAGGGGGCAGGCAGCATCTCGCTGTCGCGCCTTGGAGAAGCTTTCCACCGCGGTCTCGTATTCGAGGCCGCCAAAGGTGCCGTCCATTTGGTGAACGGCACCTCCGTCTCGCCGACCTATCTTGCCAAGGCAGGCGAGGCAGGATTCGACATTGTCAAGCGTTTCGCCCCCTGAGGCAGCGCTCCGCCACGATCGAGTCGCAACACCGCGTTCAGAAGAAGCTGTGCCCCCAGCACGCAATCTTCGTCCGCGGTAAATTCCGCCGGATTGTGGCTGAGCCCACCCCGTGAGGGTACGAAGATCATCGCCGTCGGCGTGATCGTGGCAAGATTGACCGCGTCGTGCCCGGCCCCTGAAACCATGGAGAAAGCCGGCAGACCCTCATCTGACATCGCGCCTTCGACCGCAGCGATGACCTCAGGCGCGAATTTGGTCGGTCTGTTTCCGAAGACCGGTGTCAGCCGCGCCTTGATCCCAGGTCGAACCGCGTCAACAAGATCGCGCAGCCGTGCCTCCATTTGGTCCAACCCTGCCGTCTCGACATGACGTAGATCGATGCTCAACGCCACTCGTCCCGGGACGACATTCCGCGAGGCATTGGGAATGGCGATTTCGCCAAATGTGGCCAGCCCACCTTCCTCGGCGGCGATCTTATCGACGGCCAAGGCCAGCCGCGCGGCTTCGAGGAAGGCGTCGCGCCGGTCTTCACGCGGCGTGGTGCCAGCATGGGCCGAGCAACCTGACAGGGTCAGCTCATACCAGCGCAGCCCTTGCACGCCGGTGACTGCGGCGGCCCGCCGCCCCGTGCGTTCAAGAACTGGCCCCTGTTCGATATGCAACTCGAGCCATGCCGCCAGCACAGTCTCCCCCGGTTCGGTTGCGCCGGCCAGTTGCAAGGCGTCGAGCGCATCTCCCAAGAAAGTCCCTGACCGGTCCGTCGCCGCGCGCATATCCTCAAGTGCGTAAGTGCCGGAATGCACGCCCGAACCCAACATGGTCGGGGCGAAGCGGGCTCCTTCCTCGTTTGTCCAGTTCACGAGGCAAAGCGGATGCCGCGTCGAACGGCCAGCAGCCTGCAGCGCACGAACGGCGGCAAGACCGGCCAGCACGCCGAGAATTCCGTCATAGCGCCCGCCGGTCGGCTGAGTGTCCAGATGCGATCCGAACCCCAGCGGCGCAAGGTCGACATCGGTGCCGGGAAAATGCGCAAACATGTTGCCGATGCGATCCAGATGCAGGTCGCCTCCCAGGTCCTTGACCTGACGGGCAAGCCAGGCCCGGACCTCGGCGTCCTCGGGGCTCAGCGTCAGGCGGCAGATGCCGCCTTCTGCCGTCGCTCCGATCTGCGCCGTCCTATGCAGATCGGCGAGCAATGCCGCGCCGTCGATCCTTGGCGTGATCAAAGCTGGATCCCCACGGATTTGACCTCGGTATAAAGCAGGATGGCCTCATAGCCCTGCTCGCGGCCCCAGCCGGATTGGCGGAAGCCGCCAAAGGGCAAGGCCGGGTCGATGACGTGATGCGTATTGACGCCGATGGTCCCGGCCTTCAGGCGCTTGGCGACCTTGTGAGCGCGCGAGACGTCCCGGGTAAAGACCGAGGCTGCCAGCCCGTAGATCGAGGCATTGGCCTCGTCAACGATGCTGTCGAGTTCGTCATCGCCGAAGCTCCGGGCGACGAGGACCGGGCCGAAGATCTCTTCGCGCACGACACGCATCTCGGCGGTCGTGTCGCTCAGGATCGTGGGTTCCAGGAAATAGCCTTTGTCGCCGACGCGATTTCCACCGCAGTAAAGCGTCGCGCCCTCGCGCTGGCCTTCTGCGACATAGGCCGCGACGCGCTCGAACTGCTCGGCCGAGACCAGCGGCCCGATCTGGGTCGCCGGATCGAGCCCAGCGCCGATCTTCATGCCCGAGGCAAATTCTGCCACACCCTTGAGAACGCGATCGGCGATCCGCTCGTGAACATAGAGGCGCGTGCCAGCGGTGCAGGTCTGGCCCATGTTATAGAAGCAACCATAGGCCAGTGCCGGAATGGCCGCCTCGAGATCGGCATCTTCGAAGACGATCATCGGGGATTTTCCACCCAGCTCAAGTGAGACCTTCTTGAGGTTTCCTTTGGCTGCATCCAGGATAAGCTTGCCCACTTCGGTCGAGCCGGTAAACGCAATCTTGTCCACCTTGGGATGGGCGGCAAGCGCCGCACCGGCGGTTTCCCCGGGACCGTTCACGACGTTGAAGACGCCCTTGGGGAAGCCGGCCTCCTCGACCAGCTCGGCCAGACGCAGCGCGGTCAGCGGCGTCTGCTCGGCGGGTTTCAGCACGATGGTGCAGCCAGCCGCCAAGGCAGGCGCAACCTTCCAGCAGGTCATCATGAACGAGAAGTTCCAGGGAACAATCTGGCCGCAGACACCGACAGGTTCGCGCAGGGTATAGGCGTGGACCGGCGCGCCGGAACTCAGCGGAATGGTTTCGCCGGTGATCTTGGTCGCCCAACCGGCCATGTAGCGGAACAGCTCGTAGGAAAATGTCACGTCCCCGGCGCGAGCGTCGCTGACCGGCTTGCCATTGTCGAGCGCCTCGAGCTGGGCAATTTCATCGGCATGTTTCTCGATCAGATCTCCCAGCCGCCAGACCAGCTTGGAGCGCTCCATCGGCGACAAGCTCGACCATGGCCCGTGGTCGAAGGCCGCGCGCGCGGCCTCTACAGCCAGGTCAATGTCGGCAGTTCCCCCCTCGGCGACATGGGCGAAGACCTCGCCCGATGCCGGGTCGATGACTTCGAAGTGGCGCCCCGAAGCTGCCTCGACCCACGCACCGTTGATATAGAGCTTCCCGGCCCGCGCGAGGAAGGCCGTCGCGTCGGCGCCCAGGAGCGCCAGAGTGTCATTCACGGACATCAAATACCTCAGAGCTTTGCCGAAATTTCATTGGCAGTCACCAGCACGACGTCGCCATCGAGGATCGGCTTCACCACCTCAAAGAAGCGGGCGCAGGCGTCCGAATTGTTGTGCCGGTCCATCGCATCCTTGTCGCGGAAACGTTCATAGGTGGTCATGACACAAGGATCGCTCACGTCACGGCTGATGAAGAAGCCCAGCGTATCAGGCTCGTTGGCGGCAACATGGCGCGCAACTTCGGCAAGGGCATGGCTCAGTGTGTCCTCGTAGCCGGAACGGACGCGGATGACGGCGGAAATGGTATACATGATGGATCTCCTTTGAATATCTGGTCAGTAGCCTGTGGCCTGCAGATCGAACTCCTGTGCCAGCCCGCTGTCGCGGAAGGCGTTGGTTGGCACGGCATGGGACAGTTCGCCGCGCTGGATGATCTGCATGCGATCGGTCAGTCCCAGCATGAATTCCAGGTTCTGTTCGACCAGCAGCACCGAGAGGTTGCGGGCACGGGCGAGACGGCGCAGCGTGTCGCGGATCTCTTCGATGATCGAGGGCTGTATCCCTTCGGTCGGCTCGTCCATCAGGATCAGCTTGGGTCGGGCACAAAGGCAGCGCCCCAATGCCAGGATCTGCTGCTCACCCCCTGAAAGCACGCCACCTTCGCGGGTCAGGATCGGCTTCAGCCGCGGCAGATCTTCTACAACCTCGTCGATGATCCGGATCGCTTCCCCAGGAGATGCCTGATGCGCACCCACGGCGAGATTCTCGCGCACTGTGAGCTGCGCAAAGATTTGCCTGCCTTGCGGTATGAGTCCGAGGCCCGCGCGTGCACGAAAGGCCGGCGAGGCCTTGGTGACGTCCTTTCCTCCCAGCAGGATCGTTCCGCCGGTGGCAGGGATATGGCCTGCAATGGTGCGAAGCAGGGTCGATTTCCCCATGCCGTTATGGCCCAGGATACCAAGGCATTCGCCCTGCCGCAGTTCAAGGTCGATGCCATGCAGGATCGGAATGCGACCATATCCCGAGCGGAGGCCCGAAATCTGAAGAAGCGTCTCAGCCATTGCTTTTTCCCAGATAGACATCGCGAACGATGGCATCGCTCAGAACCGTCTCGACCGGACCTTCGGTAAGTATCAGGCCGCGATTGAAGACGGTAACGGTGCTGGCAATCTTGCGGATGAAGGTCATGTCATGCTCGACCACGACCACGGTATGGGTGGTATTGATCTCGCGGATGATCTCAGCGAGACGATTTACTTCAGTCTTGTTCATCCCGGCCGCAGGCTCATCGAGCAGGACCAGACAGGGATCCGAGGCCACGATCATCGCCAATTCGACCAATTGTCTCTGGCCATGTGCGAGATGCCCGAGGATCTTGTCGTGTAGATGCGCGATCTCGACGCGTTCGAGGACTTCGGCGATCCGGCGCTCGCGCAGGACGCCGTCGCGCATGGTTCTGAGTGAAAGCCACAGGTTTTCATGCACCGACAACCCGTCGAACAGGCTGGGGATCTGCGTCTTGATGCCGATCCCCAGTCGCGCAATCTCGTGCCTCTCACGGCCGGGGATCGACTGATTGGCCAGCAGGATCGAGCCCCGCGTGGGCTGGTATGTCCCGGTCAGACAGCGGAAGAAGGTTGTCTTTCCGGCACCATTCGGTCCGATCAGGCAGCGCAGTTCACCCCGTCGCAGATTAAAATCAACGCCGTCCAATGCTTTGACGCCACCGAAATGCATGGCCACGTCGCGGGCCTGAAGAAGCATGTCGTCCATCACGCGGCCTCCGCTTCGCGCAGCGCGCGTTTCCTGCAAGTCACCAGGCGCGAGGCAATCGGTTGCAGCCCATTGGGAAGAACCAGGACCATGACAATCAAGAGTGCGCCGAGGGCGATATTGGGATCCACCGCGCCGGTCTTGCCCAGCCATGCCGTCAGCATCTGCAAGGCGATGCAGGCGATGACCGGGCCGATGAAATAACCGACACCGCCGACCACGACCCAAATCAGGACCTGGGCCGACGTGGCCAAGGAAAAGAGCGTGGGGCTGACGAAGACGACATTTGCAAAGAAAACACCTGCGAGCCCAGCCAGGGCCGCCCCGGTCGTCCAGACGACGAGCTTGAGCCGCCGCGCGTTGTAGCCGAGCAGTTCGGCACGCATCTCGTTTTCGCGCACGGCGATAACGGCCCGGCCAAGACGCGAGATGGCGAAGAAACGCACCAATCCATAAGTCGCGATCAGGGAGATACCCACAATCCAATACATTGCCTCGGGCGCGAAGGGTGCGCCGGTCAACGGGTTTTCAAGGAAGGGTGTCGCGGGAATTCCGTTGAAGCCACCAAGCCGCGCAGTGCCGACCTTCCAGGCGTCGCCCCCTGTCGCGTTGATGAACTTGAACAGGATCAGGGTCACGGTCAGGGTGATGACGCCCAGATAGACGTCGCTGAGCCGCCCGTAGAACAGGAAATAGCCGAGAGCCGCGGCAAACAGCGTGGGTACCGCCAAGCCGATCAGGACGGCAAACCCCGTATCGCCGAAATTGATCGCCGCAATCGCATAGGCATAGGCCCCGAGGCCCAGGAAGGCGCCCTGCCCAAAGCAGAGGATGCCACCGATGCCCCAGGTGAGACACAGGCTCAGCGTGAAGATCGCCATGACCATCCAGGTGGTCATGTTCAGCATGGTATGAAAGGCGGCCAACTGGGCAATAAGAACAAGCGCTCCCAGCCCTGCCAGCCCGGTGATGGCAACCTGAGCCGGTGTTGAAATCTTTCCCTGTCGGTGCATTATGCCTTGCCCTTGAAAAAGCGTCCGGTGATCCCCGTGGGCATCAGGCGCAGGAAGATTGTGGCCGCCAGAAGCAGCGCGATATCCCCCATGACCGGCGAGACCAGGATGTTCATGGTGGAGTTGATGATGCCCAACAGGCCCGACGACATAGCCGATCCGAGGATGGGGCTGGCACCACCGGTGATCACGGTAATGAAGGCCTTGGCGACATAGGCCACCCCCATGGTCGGCACCACTCCCGAGACCGGCGCCAACAAGCCGCCGGCCAAACCGCTGAGAGCCGCCCCAAGCGAGAATGTCACGGCATAGACGCGCGAGGGATCGATGCCCAGGCTTGCCGCCATCTCTCGGTTCTGCATGGTCGCACGCGCCCGCAATCCGGCACGCGTGCGCATGAGCAGGAAGGCGCAGCCGGCGTAAAGCGCGATAGCTATGCCCAGAAGCACGATGTCGTAGCTGCCGATGGAGTAATCTCCGATGCGCAGTCCGCCGGTCGGCGCGGCGATGCCTACGACACGATTGCCGAAGAAGGTCGTGGCGCAACCGATGAGCAGCAGAGACAGGCCCCAGGTCGCCAACATCGTATCGATCATCCGCCCGTAGAGATGGCGGATCACCAGTCGTTCAATGATGAAGCCCAGAAGCCCAACGGCAAGCGGCGCGACCACCAGCATGGCGATCCAGATGTTGACGCCGGCCTGCGTGGCGAACACGGCGGCAAATCCGCCGAGCATGATGAATTCCCCATGCGCGAGATTGATCACCCGCATCATGCCGAAGATGACGGCCAGGCCGAGGCTGATCAGCGCCAGGTTGCCGATCGTCGTCAGCAATTGAAGCAATGTGACCAGAAGGTAGTCCATGATAGGTCCTCTGACGGAACGCGCGGCACAGCAGGGTCCTCTCCGCGCGGCGAACCGCGCGGATTTTCCTTGCTCGTGGCCCGCTCAGGCGGGTTGGTCGCGCGACGAGATTAGATCTCGAACTGACGGGTCTCGTCGGGGTTCTTGATCAGGTCGCAGACAGCCGCGGTATCGCTGGGCTGCTGCTTGGCGAAGGTCTCGATGATCTCGAAGCTGTGGTTCTTGACGCGGCCGATATGCACGTCGGTCGCGCAATGATGCGTGGACGGGTCGATAACCGATTGACCGCCCGGACCATCGAAGGGAATCCCTGTCTCAAGTGCCTCGATGACGGCCAGTCGATCCGTCGAGCCCGCCTTGCGTACCGCGCTGGCCCAGTGATGAACCGCATTATAGGTCGCCGACGCATGCTCGGTCACATATGGCGCATCAGGGCCGAACTTGCCGTGATAGCGATCGAGGAAGGCCTTGTTGATCGGGCTGTCAACTTCCTGGAAATAGCCAAAGGCAGCGTGCACGCCATCGGCCTCCGCCGGGCTCAGAACGATATGTTCGTTGCCACCGCCGAACGAGGTCGAGATGATCGGGATCTGCCCCGCCATACCCGCGGCCGCCCATTGGCGGAAGAAGGACATGTGGTTGCCGCCCACCAGAAGCGTGTAGATCACGTCCGGCTTGGCTGCCTGGATCTTCTGGATGGTGGCCGAGAAATCGGTGACGTCGAGCGGGAAATATTCCTCGGCGATCACCTCGCCACCGGCTTTCCCGGCATATTCCCGCACCCATTTCGCCGAAATCGTGCCATAATTGTAATCCGCCGCCAGCACATAGACTTTCTTCCCCATGTTCTGCACGGCATAGGGCAGCAGCACGCCGATGGTCTGGGCAGGCGTCGAGCCGGTGCAGAAGGTATTGCGGTCGCAGACACCGCCCTCGTAGAGCGGGGGATAGAAGTAAAGCGTCCGATAGCGCGACAGCAGCGGGCGGATCGCCTCGCGCGAGGCCGAGGTGATGCCGCCGAAGACGACGCTGGCCTTTTTCGCGGTCGCCGCTTCGGTGCTGTACTGGGTGTACAGTTGAATGCTCGATTGCGGGTCGTATTTCGCGACCTCGATTTGCTGGCCCAGCAGCCCGCCCGACTGGTTGATCTCGTCAATGGCAAGATCAAGGCAGGAATCGATGGGCTGGCCATAGATCTCGAGGCCACCGGACAGATCGAAGATCGAGGCGACTTGGATAGATGAACCGGCGAATGCGGGCCTGGCGATGAACGGCGTAGCCAGCACTGCGGCCGTGCCCTGAAGTATTTGACGACGATTCAATGACATTCATGTTCTCCCGGTTGTCCGTCGCACATCTGATGCGGTGCTCTCACGAAACAGTTACACCTCGTTAATATTTTCGCAAGGAAAATATTAACGAGGTGTAACTTTCCTCAGCCCTGCTGAAAGGCGTGGTCACGCACATGGCTGAGCCGGTTTCACCGAGCTAATGCTTGCGGTGAGATCGGGGCCATGCCGACACCATTTCCTCCCGGCATGGGATCACGAATTGGCTTTCCTGCACCGATCCGCCCAAGCCTGGGGTCCTGACGGCGAGGGCCGTGGCTCATAGCCGCAAACGGGCCGGATGGAGTTTGTCATTCGCTTTGGCGAAGCCTCATGCTGCAGGACGGGGCGAGCTTGCTTGCGCCGCCACGACCAAACCTCGGGCCGATCAGCGATCGCCCTGGGGTGGCGCCTCCCCGCTTGGCCAAAGCCGGGGGGGCACAAGCACAATCTGGCGTTGTCAGGTCCCGCCGCATGGAAAGACTGCCCTATCGGCTTGAGAAATCGGGGATTTTCCATCCCTTGCAACAGGGTGCTGCGGGACGTGACAGGTTTTCGGAGCAGGTACTCTAAAGGCGACTTGATCGCCCGGCGCTTTCGCGCGGACAGTCCAAACTTCTCGGATCGGTCAAATTGCGCTAGAATTCCCGGCAATTGAATGTGGCGCCTTGTCGTTCTTGCCTCTTGTGCTTGGTTAGTTGGTGGTGGGCCGGTCCATGTATCATCTCTTGCTGGCCCTCTGGATCGCTGGCTGTTCCTGGCTTGTTGCCGCGTCCGCCGCAGCGGCCTGCGCGGCCGTTGATTTTGCTGCGATGCCGCTGCCACAAAGCGACCACCGACCAGAGGTCCAGGCACTGCTGGCGACCTATCCCGACCTGATCCTGTCCCAGGACGGAAATGCTGTCTCCCGCGATGGCAAGGACTGGCTGCCACTGGGAGAAGACCGCGAGATCACGGCGAAACAGGCTTTGGTCGACGCGGCGCCACTCGATCAGTTCCTGCAAGCCTATCCGCTTGGCACGTCCCCCGCCTCACTGGCCGAGCGCCGCACACCGTATTTCGATCCCGGCAGGTTTCGGAATGCGAAGCTTTTCGAGATGCTCTGGTTTTCATCGGAAGCCGAGGCCCGTGCAAGCCTGGTAGGGGTGCCCTTCACCGGCCTGTCGGGTGCAACCGTCACGGTCACCAGTCATCGCGGCGTCGATTGCCAGCTCCGTGCCGTCATCGCCGGATTGCAGGGGGCCTCTGAAAACGTACGGGCCGTGTTCAGCGCACCTGGGGGCGGGTTCAACTGGCGCCGGATAAGCGGGACCGATCGGCTGAGCGCGCATAGTTACGGCATTGCCATCGACCTCGATCCAGAACTTGGAGGCTATTGGCGCTGGTCCTGGGCGGTCGAAGGTCGGGTGGGCGACTATGACAACCGCATCCCGCCCGAGGTGATAGATGCCTTCGAAACCTATGGCTTCATCTGGGGCGGCAAGTGGCATCATTTCGACGGAATGCATTTCGAATACCGTCCCGAACTCATCCTGCATTCCCGAATTTCCGCACGCATGAGGTGACCCAATGGCCTATTCCCTTCGCAAGCGCATCGCCCTTGGACTGATCATGGCTCTGACGCTTGGCACGGCCGGGCACGCGCAGGAAGTGCTGGGCCGCTACTCGGCGATGATCGGCGCCGAGGACCGGCGCAACTCGAAGGGTGCACCTCTCACGCAGCCGGGCCAGATCCTGGCGCAGGAAAGGGCCAATTTCCACCGCTTCGGCATCCGCCAGCAGGGCGACGAAAGCGATGCCTATTTCGACCAGCAAGACATGCGCGCGGCGCTGCCGGGGCTTCTGGCGCGGGGGCAGATCGAAGCAGCCGCCCGATCCGTCATCACGCGCGGCGGGGTCGTCACGGTCGAGATCCTGGGTCAGGGCGGTCGGCCCACTTCCCTGCGGGTCAGCGCAGGGCCTGCTGCGCCCGCGGGCACTGCGGAGGGCAATCGCGCAGCGGCGCGCATCGACGGGAACTGGGTCTTCCGTCGCGCCGCGCGAGAGGACACCGCCATGGCTCTTGTCGCGGGTGTGGATGCAAGACTGATGCTGTCCTGCCGCCGCCCGGCCAGCGGCGCGCACCCTTCTGGCCAGTTCAGACTGACGCTGACCGCGCCGGGTATTGCGCAGATCGGCCAGGAGACGGTGCAACTGATGGCTGCCATTGACGGAATTGCGCAGGGCAGGCTTTCGATGACCCTATCTCGCGGGCCGCTGGAAGGCGCGGTGCCCGCGTCATCGCGCCTTGTGCAGTCGCTCGAGGCCGGCAACCGGTTGAGCCTGTCGCATGGCGGGGTGTTGCTTGTCGAGGCCGGGCTTTCCGGCAGCTCTGCCGCGCTTGCCCTTCTGTCAGAATTCTGCGCGACGCCCCTCGACACGCCTCCAAGCGCGGCGCTCAGCGCGGCCCTTGCAGACGCAGCCGAGCCACCGTCCACCCCCCCGACTTCTGCCGAACCAGCCGGCGGCAGCGCGGCAGCAGGGAACGAGCCGGTCGAGCGCGGTCTTGAGGGAGAGGAAGAGATTCGTCGTCAACTGGCACTCTGGCTTCTCGGCCAACGCCCCTCGCTGGTGCGCACGTCAAGCTTCAAACTGCCATTCGAACTTCCCCCGGATTATCCCGCCTATGAACAACCGGCCCGTCCGGACCGCGCCACCTTGCAGCAGACCTACGAATTCGGTGATCTTTTGCGACGCAGCCGGATCGAGCATCTCGAAAGCGTCGCGGCTCGGGCGGCCTCCGAAACGGTCCCCGATCGCATTACCCTGCTCGTGTCGGCCCGTCTGTTCAGCCCCGAACCGGGTGCGGCGGGTCGTCTGCGACTGGGCGGCTACGGCAAACTGCTTGTGAACCAGGATCTGCAGGAGTCGGTTCCGGCCGCCTTGCGAACGCTTCAACTCGACCTCGGGCCCGCGATGGGCAGGGTGCTCATGCGGGAAAGCGCGCCGCTGCCCCTGCCCCTGCCCCCAGAAATCCGCGCGCTGGACGCGCCGCTTGACCCGACCGGGCGGCCAGGCCTCGAGTTTTTTCCGGCCGATGACCAATATCTGAAGGTCACGCTTTCGCTTTCCGATCCGCGGGTCCTGCTGCCACAGGATGTCGAACGCGTGAGTTCCTCGGGTCCGGTTGCGGAAATCGCTGCCCAGGTGATCGAGGCACGGCTTTATAGAAAACCGCGGACCAGAAAGAACGAGCCACCCGCCGCAGAAGTTCTGCTGGCGACATGGCAGCGGGGCGAGGTTGCAACTCCGGCGACCGGAAACCTGAACACGCTTGCGAGCTTTGCCGGAAACTATGCCTACGGGATGGAAGATGGGCGGCTCCTGAGCATGTCGGGAACGTACCGAGAGGCGGCCGGCATGCCGCGCACGATCGGACCTTTGGGCATTTCCCCCGATGCAGCCATTCGGAATGCCGATCTGCTGATCCGCGCCAACGCGGTGCTGGAGCGCGGGCCGGATCGCGACTTTTCGCCCGAGCTCTTGCAAATGTTGCTGGCACAGCTTGTCGATCCCATCTCGCGTGACGGGATGGTGCCGCCCGGCTTCTTCGGTGAAAGCGGAGGGCTGAACGAAATCACGCGTGCCAGGGTGCTGCGGGATGCCGCGCCCAAGCTTGCCGCCTATATCCGCGAACGCGGACCCGAACTGCCTCTGCCCGTGCGCTCGCGGGGGATGGCGGAATTGGGTATTTACGACATCGGGGCCGAGGTATTTTCCTATTCGCTCAGACCCGGAGAGTTGACCTATCTGCAGACGCCGTCGGGCAACCGCAATCTGGATGGCGCGCTTGATGAGCTGACGGATGCGCTGCCCGTGCCGCTCGACGCGGCCGAGGCGCTGCTGACGCAGCTTGATCAGGACAATCTGCCCGGCCGCAGCATTCCGGCGCGGCTCGACATGCAGCTGGTTTCGGCACGGGCCCTGCCCCAGAGCGGCGGGCCGATCACCATGGAGGAATTGCAACGCGTGGTTCTGACCTGGGAACCGGAGCAACTGGAAATCACTACGGACCTGGCCGGCGAGCAGACGCTGCTGCGTCACGACTTCGCCCCGCCTGCCATTGCGGTCGAGGCCGAAGGCGCCGTTCCAGAAGCCGTCTACGACACGACTGCAGAAACCCTTCTGGGCACTTGGGCCGCACATCACAGCACCCCGACTGAATTTGCCCGTCGGATCGCTGCCGACCGAACCTTCAGCAGGCGAATGGGCCAATCCCCCCAAAGCGTGATCGAGGCGCGCGCCCTTGAGGAAGCCGAGCGCCTGATCGCTTCGGCGCAAGACAGCTTCTGGATCGGCCTGTCGGTGCAGATGGGGCCCTATGACGAAACAGCGCAGCGCATCCCGCTGACCGATATCGCCGTCCTGCCGATCCCCGCGCGCATCTACGACGACGTCGATGGCCTGCCGACCCTGCATTTCCCCGACCGCGCCGCCTTCGATCACCTGCCCGCGACACCCGAGGAATATCAGCTGATCGTCGGCATCGACGGCGGTCGGCATGCGCTGATCTTCGCCAGCGTCACTCTGGCCGAAGAACAGGACCGCAAGGGCATCCTGACCCTGAAGCGGCCGGACAAACTGCTTTTCCTGCGCGAGGACGGCAATGGCGGCGTTTCGGTCACCTTGACGAAGGAACTCGAAGCCGCGCCACAACTCGGTCTGGCCTCCCTCGCCGCTGCCGAGACCCCGACCTCGGTTGCGCCCGCAGCGCCTATGATGACGGCCGATGCGTCCGAGCCTGTCGCGCCGCCGACCGGGCCGCTGCAGGCCTTCGAGGTGCCCGAAGTCCTGAAGCTGGACGCCGAGGGACTGGACTTGCTGGCGATTTCATTGCAGCCCGATCTTTATGATGCCCCCGCCTTCCGACGCATGTTCATCGAGCGTCTTGCGCGGGAACGGGCGGATCAGCGCGCGGGCCGCGGGCCGCAATGGGGCTCGTTCTTCGCTGATCCGGCGCTGGAGCTTACCCCATCGCTGGTCGACGCCTTGCTGCCCGACTTTGCCGCCTGGAGCAAGGCAAGGGCTGCGGCATTGCCGGATCGCCTGCTGCTGCAGGTGGGAATTACCGGGCCCCACCCCGAGACCGGCTGCCGCGCGGCGCGGCCGCTGCCGCAAGCGGCGGTTGCCGAACGTGCTGCCGTGGCCGAGGTCGCGGGTATCCTGCCGGGAGTGATGCCCGCCGCCGCGATTTCTCCGGTTTCGGACGTGACCAAGCCCGGCGGTCCGGTGCTGCATGTGGTGGTCGGCCGGCCCGGGCATCCGTCAGGCCCTGGCGGGGCTTCGGATTGCGACTTCATCGAACTGCGCGGCACTGCAAGTGACCTTGCGAGCGCGCGCACCGGTCTTGATGCGGCTGCCGCGCCCTATGTGGACGCGCTGATCCAGGCCGATATGCCCATGGTGGCGCGGGTGACCTCATCCGGCCCCCAGGCCATCGATTATGAGCTAGAGCCCGAAGACATCCGTTTTCATCCGCTGTCGCCGGGCGCCAAGGACCAACCGGGTCTGCGCGGCGTGCTGGTGATACGCGCGGGGGTTTCTGCAGTCGAGACATGGCAGATCGACAAGTCCAACCGGACGACTATCCGGGCAGAGCGTTATGATCGGGACGATTGGCAAAGCCTGCTTCCGTCGCGCGACAGTTCGGCCTTCGATATCCTCGGGCTGCGTCTGGGCAGTCCATTGGCCGAGGTCGAGGCGACGGTCGCCGCGCGGATGCCCGATGCGATCCGCCACGTCTCTCCGCCGGTTGCTCAGGCAGGGATCTATGACCATGCACTGGGTTTCAGTTCAGCGGATGGCCACGAAGTGATCCTGTCGATCTACAATTCGAATGATGAAGCAGCACCTGCCGTCGCCCTTATGCGTTATCGCTTCCTGCCTTCCGGCTCGGCCACCGTGGACGCGGTTCGCCAGGCGGTGAGCGAGAAATATGGGCCACCGGATCGCGACAGCGGCGATCACCTGGCCTGGGGTGTGCCTTCGCAAGAAATCGATTCAAACCAGGTCTGTGGAGGACACAAGCTGTTTCGTGGCCGGAACGCCCCGCGCCTCGCTCCGGAAAAATCGCGCGACGAGATCCAGGCCGGTTCCCCTGAGGGAACTTACCAGGCACCCGAATGGGGTTATTACGGCTGGCCCGTGCCGTTTGCCGATTATCCCGATTACCAGCGTGTTCAGGCCGAAACCTATTGCGGGCCGGTGGTTCTTGCCCGCATCCGCAGCGATGTGCATGAGCCCGGCTCGGTGGACCTGACAGTCTGGATCCTCGACAAGCCCGAGGCTGAAAGACTTGCGACCGAAGCGGCAAAAACGGCAGTGGTGCCGGAACTCGACATGGATCTGTGAAGCCGGGCCTACCCCGCCACGGGGTCGTGCGAAAAGGGTTCCCGCCATTCACGACAAACCCGCATTTCCATGTCCGGCCCTCGCTCTGCCGTTCTTCTGCGTCGCAGGCGGAACCTGACAAGCGCGGGCTACCTCGCGATGGTGGCGGAAAGGCCCGTCGCTCTGCTTCGGCCGCGATAACCTTCGCCCCAGATCCTCGGCTGGTCCCGCATCAGCATGCGCTGCTCGGCCTGATCCATGCGTCTGATCATCCGGTCGGTGTCGCCGCCGGTTTCGCGATGCAGCCGGGTCCAGACGCGGAGCACGGATTGCGCACTCCAAGGCAGGGCCGCATTCGCGAGCCATCGGCGCAACTCGGCAGGCAGGCGGTCATAGCGGTCCATCGGGCGAGCATTGCCGCGGCATCTGAGCGAAGTGGCAAGGTTGCGCGCGCTCAATGCAAATCCTCCTTGTCATTTTCGTCCGTCACCGGGTCGATAACCAGCAAAAGCCGCGTTTTGCCGCTTCCCGCGATCGGGGGCGAGCGGTGCAGCACCCCGGACAGGGCCGGCCAGAGCGTCCCGCGCAGGATCGCGACATCTCGCGCCGCCAATTCCAGAATCGGTCCGGCATCGGGACCAAGTTGAAGCTGCGTCCCGGTGCCGCGATAGGTGCACAGCATCCGCGCCCGCACCCGGTCGATATGAAAACGGCGGCAGGCATCGGTCGTGACCGGCTGCAGACGCAGCCGCAGCATCGGGCTGGCCATGATCCCGGCGAAGATGAACCCCAACGCGGCAATGTCGCGGGCCAGCAAGTCTCGCATCGGGCTCGCGGGCATGCCGACACGGTCGCATTCTGCCCGAACGCAACTCTCGACCGCGCCGGCACCAAGGATCACCCGCAGGTCGGGCAACGACGTTGCGGGAAGTCCGTCCAGCCAATTCTGGAACTCGGGCAAGGGTCTTCGCTGCCAGATTGAGGCGCCGCATGCAGGCTCGGCGATGCGGGACAGGATGTCTGCCTCGCGGCCCTGCAAGATGCTGCCGGATGACAGAAACGGGAATTGAACGGTCATGTGCCCTCGCTCAGGCGGTATTGCGGTGGCCCCATTTCGGGAAGGGATCGGGCAGGTTTGCCCAAAGCTGCGGCGTGAAATCGATGGCCTCGACCAATGCCGCATCCAGCCTGGCGGCAAGAGCCTCGCGATCCATGCCTGCCCCGATGAAGACAAGTTCCTGCCGCCGGTCGCCCCACGGCTCGGACCAGTTCTTTTCGAGCTCGGCCAGCGCGTCGGGATGGTTCGGCCATCGGTCCTGCGGAATCGAGGCCCACCATCCGCCCAGAGGCGTCACCGTCGAGATCGCCCCGGCCAGGCTGAACTCCACCGCCCAGTTCGGACGCGACGCGATCCAGAGATGCCCCTTCGCGCGGATCACGCCCGGCAGGTCGCCGTTCAGCACCTGATGGATCTTCTGCGGATGAAAGGGCTTGCGCGCACGATAGACGAACGATGAAATGCCGTATTCCTCGGTTTCGGGAACGTGGTCCTTGAAACCGTAAAGCTCCTTTGCCCACATCGGATGCATATGGGCGCGATCGAAGTCGAAAAGGCCGGTATCGAAGATCTGGTTCGCATCCACGCGGCTGAAATCCGTCTCGATCAGCCTGGCATCGGGGTTGAGCGCGCGTACGATCTTGCGCGCCAGATCAAGCCTTACAGAGCCTGCTTCCGTCACCTTGTTCAACACGATGACATCGGCGAATTCCATCTGATCGGTCAAGAGATCGACCAAGGTGCGCTCATCTCCATCTCCCAGGCTCTCGCCACGATCGGCGATGAAGTCATGGCTTGAAAAATCGCGCGTCAGGTTTGCCGCATCGACCACTGTGACCATGGTGTCGAGCCGCGCGACATCCGACAGGCTGTGGCCTTCGGCATCGCGAAAATCGAAGGTGGCGGCAACCGGAAGAGGCTCGGCAATGCCGGTCGATTCGATCAGCAAGTAGTCAAAGCGGCCCTCGGAGGCGAGCCTGCCAACCTCGGACAGCAGATCGTCGCGCAAGGTGCAGCAGATGCAGCCATTCGTCATCTCGACCAGTTTTTCCTCGGAGCGCGAAAGCTCGGCCCCGTCGCGAACCAGATCGGCGTCGATATTCACTTCGGACATGTCATTGACGATGACGGCGACGCGCCGACCTTCCCGATTGTTCAGGACATGGTTCAGCAAGGTTGTCTTGCCGGCACCTAGAAAGCCCGAGAGAACGGTGACGGGAAGACGTGGATCGGGAGAAAGTCCTCTGACTGGCATGGCGTCCTCAGCATGTAATGTTATTACATACGTCTTCTAGGGATCAGTAAGGCGGGACGCAAGCCGCATTCGCACCACCAAGCGCCGCATCCATGGGAAAACTCGGAAAACAAGTTGCGACGCGGTTCTGACCGGCGCCTGCCCGATGAGCACGGCATATAGCGCTTTGGCCGAGTTCGTCGAAATGCGTAATGTTATAATGTCACTTGCCGCCAATTGATAGTTATGGAATAACATCACGCGCACAGCCCGACGAGTGAGTGATGGTCCCGAAAGCCGCAACGATCCCCCCAGAGATCTGCCACCCGCTCAGGAACGCGGCGGCCTCAGGGGCCCTGGCGGCCGTCGTCCTTCCCGAGGCCTCGCCGGACGATGGCCCCGCGATGCTGCGCGGCAATGCACTGGCGATCGGGGCGGCTTTCGCAGCCCACTGAAACCACAAACAAGGAGACCACCGGATGTTCAGGCAATTCGCGGCAAGCGGCGTGATGGCGCTGCTGCTGAGCGGCGCGGCTTACGCCGAAAGCCATGATCACGATCATGAAGGCGGGGATGTCACGATCTACCGCGTCTTCGTGGGCGATCACGACAAGGGCCAGGTCACCGCCTTTGATCTTGACGAACCCGAACATCGCTGGACTTTCCAGACCAAAGGGCAGGTCAAGATCTATTCCGTGGCGGATGGCGGCGCCGTCGCCGCGGTGCAATCCGATGATGACACCGTGACGTTCATCGCCAGCGGCGTCTCGCTCCATGCCCATGGCGATCACTCCGATATCGAAACTGCCGACCCGACTGCGATCGCCGAGACGCTGACCGGCCCGCGACCCTTTCATCTCGTCGAGCACGGCGGGAAGGTCGCGATCAATTTCGACAAGGGTGGCTATGCCCAGATCATCGACGCCCATGAACTTTCCGAGGGTGCGTTGAAGTTGGCACGACTTCCGCAGGCACGCGCGCATCACGGCTTTGCCGCCCGGCTGGGTGAAAACTGGGTTTCGACCGTCGCCTCGGACCAGCCGGTCCCCGAAGGCGAATCCGTACCGCGCCTGGGCCTGCAGGCCTTTGACGCCGAGGGGCAGCCGCTTGGCGATCTTGCCACCTGCACAGCAATTCATGGCGAGGCCTTTTCGGGCGTCTATCTTGCCGCCGGCTGCAAGGAAGGCGTGCTGATCGCCACAGCAGGTTCGGGCGGCGTGGTTTTCGAGATGCTGGAATATCCCGCCGATCTGCCAAAGGGCGAAACCACCGGCACGCTGCTTGGCTCAAGGGGCATCCAGGTCTTCCTGGGCAATTACGGTGCCAAGGGTCTTGTTGTGGTCGATCCGGTGGACGAGCCGCATTTCACCTATGTCGAGTTGCCCTTCCGCCGCGTCGATTTCGCGCTTGATCCGGTAAGGCCCTCGGACGCCTTCGTTCTGACCGAGGACGGACAGTTGCACCGCATCAACATCCTTGAGGCCCGGATCGAGGCCAGCGCCAAGGTCACGGAACCCTACAGCATGGACGGACATTGGAACGATCCGCGTCCGCGCATCGCCATGGCTGGCGCTGAGGTCGTCGTGACCGATCCGAATGCCGGTCTCCTGCGCCGGATATCAACGGCGGATCTGACCGAAACGGGCACCATCGAGATCGGCGGAAAACCCTATAACCTTGCCGTCGTCGGCGGCAGCGGCGTCGCCCACTGACATCCGCGCAATGTCAGCCCGCCGGCATTCCCATCCCCCTTCCCTATCCCATGAGACAGAAACATGCTCTCCAGACTACTCGCCTCTGCGGCGCTGACCGCTGCCCTGACGAGCCCCGCCCTTGCCCATGACGGAACGGTCGACGTCATCGCCCCTTTCGAGATCAAGGGGACGGATCCGGCGACCTCGGGCAATGTGTTCATCAAGATGGACCTTGCCGAAACGCTGGTGAATGCCGATGCCCAGGGCAGGCTTGTGCCCGGCCTCGCCACCGAATGGAGCCCATCCGAGGACGGGCTGGAATGGCGCTTCCTGCTGCGCGAGGGCGTGAAATTCCATGACGGCACCCCCCTCGATGCCGAGGCCGCCGCCAAGGCGCTGACCATTGCCAGCGGCAAGCCGGGCCTTCTGGAAACCGCCCCGATCACCGAGATCGCCGCGGATGGCGAACGAACACTTGTCGTGCGCCTTTCCGAACCCTTCGCGCCGCTGCCCGCCTTCCTGTCGGAATACCGCTCGCTGATCCTTGCGCCCGCGGCATATGATGCGGCGGGCAAAGTCACGGCGCTCATCGGCACCGGCGCCTATCGCCTCACCAAACTGGCCGCGCCCCTGCGCCTTGATGCCGTGGCCTTTGCCGATTACTGGGGCGGCACGCCCGCCATCGAGAAGGCGAGCTATCAGGCGGTCGGCCGGGCCGAGACCCGCGCCCTGATGGCCGAAAGCGGCGATGCGGATTATGTCTTCAACCTCGATCCCGCCTCGCTTGCGCGGCTGAAAGGGGTCGACAGCCTTGATGTGCTGTCGGTGCCGACGCCGCGCGCCCTGCTGATCAAGGTCAATGCCGGCCATCCCGCATTGAAGGAACCCGAGGCCCGCCGTGCCCTGTCGATGGCTATCGACCGCGAGGGCCTGGCGCATGCGATCCTGCGCTATCCAGCCGGGGCCGACCAGATGCTGCCACCCTCACTGGCCGAATGGCATTCAAAGACCGTAGCTCCACTCATCCATGACCCCGAAGGAGCCAGGAAGATCCTTGCGGATCTGGGCTGGACGCCCGGCACGGATGGCGTCCTGACCCGCGATGGCAACCGGTTCAGCCTGACCCTGCTCACCTATCCCGACCGCCCTGAACTGCCGCTGAGCGCCGCCGTTCTGCAGCAGATGTTTGCCGAGATCGGTGTCGAGGTCACGATCGACTCGACCAATTCATCGGAAGTGCCGGTGCGCCATGCAGATGGTTCGCTGGACATCGCCCTGTTTGCCCGCAACTTCGCGCTGGTTCCCGACCCGATCGGGACCTTCCTGACCGACTATGCCCCGGTCGGCGACTGGGGTGCGATGAACTGGGACAACCCCGAATTTTCCGGTATCATCAGGGATCTGGCGCATGGCAAGGGCGGCCAGGCCGAGCGCGATCGCGCCATCGGCATCATCCAGACCGAGCTGCCCGTCATCCCCGTCGCCTGGTATCAGCAAACCGCCGCCATATCGAAGCACATCACCGGAGCGGTGCTTGACCCTTATGAGCGCAGCATCGGCCTGAAAGACATGCGGTGGGCCGAATGACGAAGGCACTTGGCTATCGCGTCCTGCAGGCGCTGATGGTGGCGCTGATCGTGGGCCTGCTGACCTTCCTGATGATGGAAGCCCTGCCCGGTGACATGGCCTTCCGTATCGCCGCCCATCGCTACGGCTATGACGCGGTCAACGCCGCTGCCGCCGAGGCGGTGCGAAGCGAACTGAACCTCGACCGGCCCGCCATCGCAGCCTTCGGTCGGTGGTTCGTCGACCTCTTGCGGCTCGATTTCGGCACCTCGGTCATCTCGGGCGCACCCGTCATCGAGGAAATCCGCCACCAGCTTGGCGCCAGCCTGCAACTTGCCGGCATTGCGCTGATGCTGTCACTGCTGATCGGGCCGCCGCTGGGGCTGCTCGCGGGGCTACGCGCGGGGGGCTGGCTGGATCGCGGTCTGCTGATCGTCTCGACCGCGCTTCGATCCGTCCCGCAATTCCTGATGGGATTGATCCTGATCGTGCTCGTCTCGATTCACCTCGGCTGGCTGCCCGCGGCCGGCTATGGCAAGGCCTCGCATTTCATCCTGCCTGCGCTGACGCTGGCGCTTGGCCTTGCCGCCGCATCGGCACGGATCACGCGCGATGCCATGGCGGGGGTCACGGCAAGCCCATTCTACGCCTTTGGGCGCTGGAAGGGGCTATCCGAGCCTCAGATGCTTCGCCGTCACGGCCTGCGTCATATCGGCGTCGCGCTTGTCACCTTCCTTGGCCTGCAATTCGCCATGCTGGTCGAAGGCGTCGTGGTGATCGAGGCGATCTTTGGCTGGCCCGGCATCGGCCATGCGCTGGTTCATGCGATCTTCGGTCGTGACGTGCCCATGGTGCAGGGCACGGCACTGCTTCTGGGGCTGGGCTTCGTCGCCCTGAACGCGCTGGTCGATCTGGCTGCGCATTGGATCGACCCGAGGGAGAGCCGGGCATGAGCACCGTCACGACCGATATCCCGATTGTCGCGCATCGCGGCTGGACCGTGACGCAATGGGCGGGCGCAGTTATCGTGGCGGCGATGCTCGGCTTCGCGATCCTCGCGCCGATGGTATTCCCCGCCGACCCGCTGAAGCAGAACCTGCGCCACATCCTCGGCGGGCCGGATGCCACAGCACCATTTGGCTATGACCATCTCGGGCGTTCGCTGATGGCCCGGCTGGCGTCGGCGCTGCGGCTTTCGCTGAGCATTGCAGCTGCGGCGGTCGTGAGTTCGGCGGCCCTGGGCGTTTCGGTCGGCGTGCTCGCGGCATGGCACGGCGGCTGGGTGGACCGGACCCTTAGCCTGATCGCCGACAGTTTCCTGGCGCTGCCCGGGCTCTTGATGGTGCTGATCATCCTTGCCATCGTGCCCAGCACGCCGATTGCCTTCTGGATCGGGCTGAGCTTGATCCTGTGGATCGAGTATTTCCGGCTCAGCCGCGCCGTCGCCAGGCGACTGCTGGTCGCGCCAGGGGTGCAGGCCTCGCGACTGCTGGGCTTCGGGCCGGTTTACATCTTCCGGCGCCATCTCTGGCCCGAGCTCGCGCCGATGCTCTTGACCGTTGCGTCCTTTGGTGCGGCAACCGCCATCATGACCATTGCCGCGCTTGGCTTTGTCAGCGTCGGCATGCGCGCGCCAACGCCGGAACTCGGTCTGATGATGGTCGAGATCCTGCCCTATTACCGCGAAGCACCCATGGCCCTTATGACCCCCGTGCTTGCCACTTTCCTGACCCTTCTGGGGCTGAACCTGATCGCCGGAGGTCGCCGCGCATGAGCATTCTGCTGAAAGCCGAAAACGTGAGCGTGCATGCCGGGGCCACTTGTCTGGTCGAGCCGGTCTCGCTGGCGCTGCAGGCGGGCCGGCCCTTCACCATTCTGGGTGAAACCGGTTCGGGCAAGAGCCTGCTTGCGCAGGCCCTGATCGGCACCCTGCCGCAGGGGCTGCGGGCCAAGGGCAGGGTCGGCATCGAAGGGCACGATCTGGATCTGTCCCAACCGGGCCTTCATCGGCCGCTTTGGGGCCGGGTGTTGGGCATCCTGCCGCAAGAGCCCTGGCTCTCGCTCGACCCGCTGATGCGGGCGCATGCCCAGGTCGCCGAAGGCCATGCCCTGGTCGGCGGCAAATCCTGGGCCGAGGCGCGCAGGGCGGCGGATCGCGATCTGGCGGAACTTGGGCTGTCGGATGCGGGCCGGCGCCGTGCCGACCAACTTTCCGGCGGAATGGCGCAACGGCTGGCATTCGCCGCCGCACGCACCGGTGGCGCCCGCATCACGATCGCGGATGAGCCGACCAAGGGCCTTGACGTGGCCCGGCGCGACGAGGTGATCG
This sequence comes from Paracoccus sp. MBLB3053, assembly GCF_031822435.1. Lineage (NCBI taxonomy): Bacteria > Pseudomonadati > Pseudomonadota > Alphaproteobacteria > Rhodobacterales > Paracoccaceae > Paracoccus > Paracoccus aurantius. The sequence goes on from NZ_JAVQLW010000001.1 coordinate 2,619,052, forward strand.
CGCTTTTGCTGCGCGAGGTGCGGGACGGCGGCGGGCTTCTGACCATCACCCATGATCTAGAACTGGCCCGGCGGATGGGAGGCGATCTGGCCGTGGTGCTGAAGGGCCGCGTCATTGAACAGGGACCGGCAGCCGAAGTCCTGGGAAATCCACAGCACGACTATACCCGCCGCCTGATCGCAGCCGATCCTTCGGCCTGGCCCGACGGGAAGCGCCGCCCGGCGAGCGGAGCTGCCGTCCTGACGGGCAAGGGGCTTGGCGTCTCGCGTGACGGCAGGCGGCTTTTCGAAGGGCTGGACCTGAGCCTGCATCCTGGTGAGATTGTCGGCATCTCGGGCCCCAGTGGCTGCGGAAAGTCGACGCTTGGGGATCTGCTCCTGGGACTGGCGCGACCCGATGCCGGCGTCGTCACCCGCGCAAAGGGAATTGCCCCTGCCCGTTTCCAGAAGCTGTATCAGGACCCGCCAAGCGCATTTCCGCGCCACGTCGCCCTGGGCCGGGCTCTGGAGGATCTGGTCGGGCTTCATCGCCTGGACGGCAGCCGCATCCCGCCGCTGCTTGACCGGTTGCAGCTCTCCCCGGTTCTGCTGACGCGTCGACCGACCGACGTGTCGGGGGGAGAATTGCAGCGGCTCGCGCTGCTGAGGGTGCTGCTGCTTGATCCGGTATTTCTTTTCGCCGATGAGCCGACCTCGCGGCTGGATCTGATCACGCAGGCCGAGGTGACATGGCTTCTGGCCGAAATCGCGCGGGAGACAGGGATGGCCCTTCTGATCGTCAGCCACGACACCGACCTGATCCGCAAGACCGCCGACCGCACGGTGTTTCTGGGCGGGGAGGAACGAAACCTCTCGGGGCAAGGCGTGGCGCTGGCGGGCGAATTGGGAAAAGTGACCGAGATGGCGTAGCGTTTTCCGCCTTCGCTCTCGGAAATCCTCACCGAGTCGTATATTGACCCCATCGCGCCCAGGAGCAATGCCGGCACAACCGCAAGGACGGGCAGTCAGGATCGGGAATTATGCATCTAAGCGGAAAGTCTCACGGGCGCGGCCTGAACCGCCGGTCCATTTCACCTGTCGCCGCGCTTGCTGCGGCGGTATTTCTGTCTGCCGCGGGCTCGGCCGCGGCACATCCCCATGTCTTTATCGACGCGGATGCGGCGTTGATATTTGACAGGTCGGGCAGGCCGGAGGCGGTGCGTGTCACCTGGACCTATGACGAATTCTACAGCCTGATGATGATCGAGGATGCCGAGCTGGATCGCGATGGGGACGGAACGCCCGATCCTGACCGGCTCAGGGCCTTTGCCGGCCAGGATGTCGACTGGGCCGCAGGCTTTCCGGGCCATATCCTTCTGGAGCGTGACGGCAAGCCGGTCGAGCTTGCCCCGCCCCGCGCGCATCAGGCCCATTATGTTGATGGCAGGATCGTGACCTCGCATGTCCGGCCGCTGAAGAACCCGGCTGCGCTGACGGCACAAGACGCGCTCTGGCTGCGCATCTACGATCCGGAATATTTCGTGGCCTATGATACGCCGCGCAGCCCCACCATCGAGGGTCGGCAGGATTGCAAGGTGACGCGCCGCCCACCCGATACCAGCGGACAGAGCGAGCTGCTCGCCGCGCTACAGAACCTTGATATGGAGGCCGATTCGATCTCCATCATGAACATGCCCGATGTTGGCATCACCTTTGCCGAAGGCTTCGAGATCAAGTGCGGCGAGCGCTGATCCTCGCCTCGGGGCTTCTCGCGGTTCTGCTGCTCGTGATGGTCTGGCAGCATCACGCGCAGATCGTCGCCTGGGCCACGGCCATGCAGCGCGATGCGCAGAATGGCCTTGCCCGTAGCCTGCAGGCCCTGAAAGCCGGCAATCCCGGCGCCCTGGCCAAGCTCATGGGCCTTTGCCTGGCCTATGGATTCTTTCATGCCGTCGGTCCCGGCCATGGCAAGTTCCTTGTCGGGGCCTATAGCACCTCGCGTTCGGTCCCGATCGGGCGACTGGTCTTTGCGACCGTTGCATCGTCGCTGGGACAGGCGGTCACGGCGGTGGCGCTGGTTCTTGCCGGTATCAGCCTGTTTGCGTTGTCCCGCCAACAGCTGACAACGCTGGCCGAGACGACGCTGACGCAACTGAGCCTGATTTCGATCATGCTGATCGGGGTCTGGATCGTGCTGCGCGGGGCTGCGCGGGGCACGGGTCTTGTCGCCGCCAAGCTAGCCGCAAGTCGCCACGAACCGCCGATGACGAACCCTGGGCATCACCACCACGACCACGCCCATCTCCGATGCCCCAGCTGCGGCCATGCCCATGCGCCCTCTGCCGACGACATTGCCATGGCCTCCGGCTGGCGAGAGCTTGCATCAATGATCCTGGCAATCGCCATTCGCCCCTGCAGCGGCGCGATCCTGCTGCTGGTGCTGACCTGGCAGATGAACATCCTTGGCGCCGGTATCGCAGGTGCCTTCGCCATGGCGACGGGCACGGCCTGCCTGACCCTTCTGGTCGCCGTCATGGGCAGTTCGCTGCGCAAGGGCGCGATGGAGGGGTTTGCCCAATCCCCGGCCCTGCGGGCGGTGGGCGCCTCGCTCGAGATTGCGGCCGGCCTGGCAGTCCTCATTCTGGCGGCCGAGGGGCTCGGGCTCGTCTGACACACGACCGAGTTGCCCCCCGGGCATCCATGGCGCACGCGCAAATTGGCCCCGGCCCCAGCATCGCCATGACACCTGGCCTGGTCGGGAATTGTTCCGATCTGTCCCCGAGCTTTCGACTGCCAAAACCAAGTCCGATAGCATCGGTCAAAAGGATCTACCCTCGCCAACACGTGGCCTGGGCCGAGTTGCATCCCGCAAGGCGAAGTTCGAAGAAATCAATCGCGCGGCAATGATCGACCGGGGGCGGATTGGCGCATTTGTGCCATCCAGATGCGACCGGGATGCTTGATCGCGTGCGACCCGCGAACTGCTGGGCGCTTCGCATGAAAACGCCCCGCTACCTGCAAGGCGCGGGGCTTATTCGAGAATTCTGGTGGGCGATAACGGATTTGAACCGCTGACATCTTCGATGTGAACGAAGCGCTCTACCGCTGAGCTAATCGCCCGGTCCGCGCTAGATAGCGGCATGGCAGAGGGTCCGCAAGAGGTGCATGAGAAAATTTTCATTCACTCATCCGCGCCTTGGGCATCGTCCTCATTGCCACTTTCCGCAGCCTTCCTGCGTCGGAGCCGAAGGACGATCACCTCTGAACCCGATGCATCGGTTTGCCGGTTGATCCTTGCACGTCCCAAGGGCGGAAGCGCCAGCGTCTTTCCCGCCGCGATCGCATCACCCAGTTCGGCCAGCGTGGCTTCGACAACCGGCTTGATCTCGGTATTGCGCAACCCGGTTCTCTGGGCAATCTGCGCCAGGAATTGCCGCTTTTGAAGGACATGGGCGTTACCGGGGTCCGAACTGGTCGGTTCCTCAGTCGACGGATCGTGTTTCGAACGTCTCTCCTGTTTCCTGCTGACCATGACACCTCCTGCAAAGGAAAAATGCAGCACTCGTTACAACGAAAAAACCGCGCGGAGCGTGCCCCGCGCGGTCCCTGTTCAGTGGGCTATGGCCGTTCCCCCGCCGCCCTTCTCGCGTGCGGCGGCAAGTCGCCCGGCCTCGGCGGCCTCCTCGGCCGCCTCGTCCCATTCGACGGCTTCCGGCATGCGCAGCAATGCCTGCTTCAGCACCTCGCGCACATGACTGACCGGTATGATGGTCAGCCCTTCCTTCACATTGGCCGGGATCTCGGCGAGGTCCTTTTCGTTGTCGGCCGGGATGAGCACCGTCTTGATGCCGCCCCGCAGGGCCGCCAGCAGCTTTTCCTTGAGACCGCCAATGGCGAGCACATTCCCGCGCAACGTCACCTCACCCGTCATCGCGACATCCTTGCGCACCGGGATCTGGGTCAGAACCGAGACGATCGAGGTGACCATGGCGATCCCCGCAGACGGACCATCCTTGGGCGTCGCACCCTCGGGAACGTGGACGTGAATATCCACGGTCTCGAACTTCGGCGGCTTCACTCCGATTTCCGGGCTGATCGAGCGCACGAAGGACGATGCGGCATCGATCGATTCCTTCATGACATCGCCCAGCTTCCCGGTCGTCTTCATGCGGCCCTTGCCCGGCAGCTTCAACGCCTCGATCTGCAGCAGATCCCCGCCAACCTGGGTCCATGCCAGACCGGTCACGACACCGATCTGGTCATCCTTTTCTGCCAGGCCGTAGCGGTGGCGGCGCACGCCCAGATATTCCTCGGCCTTTTCGGGCGTGATCTCGACCGATTTGACGGTCCCCTTCAGGATCTCGGTCACCGCCTTGCGGGCTAGCTTGGCAATTTCGCGCTCCAGCGAACGGACGCCCGCTTCACGGGTGTAATAGCGGATCACATGGGTCAGCGCCTCGTCAGTGACCGAGAATTCGCCCTTGCGAAGCCCGTTCGCGCTGATCTGCTTGGACAGGAGATGCTGACGCGCGATCTCGCGTTTCTCGTCCTCGGTATAGCCCGAAAGCGGGATGATCTCCATCCGGTCCAGCAGCGGACCGGGCATGTTGTAGCTGTTCGCGGTGGTCACGAACATCACATTCGACAGGTCGTATTCCACTTCCAGATAATGGTCCACGAAGGTCGCGTTCTGTTCGGGATCAAGCACCTCGAGCATCGCCGAGGCGGGATCACCCCGAAAATCCTGGCCCATCTTGTCGATTTCATCGAGCAAAATCAGCGGATTCGTGGTCTTGGCCTTTTTCAGCGCCTGGATGATCTTGCCCGGCATCGAACCGATATAGGTCCGACGGTGGCCGCGGATCTCGGATTCGTCGCGCACGCCGCCAAGGCTGATGCGGATGAATTCGCGACCCGTTGCTTTGGCCACCGAACGGCCAAGCGAGGTCTTGCCGACGCCCGGAGGACCGACGAGGCACAGGATCGGGCCTTTCAGCTTGGCCGAGCGGTTCTGCACGGCCAGGTATTCGACGATGCGTTCCTTGACCTTCTCGAGCCCGTAGTGATCTGCATCAAGCACCTGCTCGGCCTTGCCCAGATCCTTGCGGATGCGCGACTTGACTCCCCAGGGAAGGGCAAGCAGCCAGTCAAGATAGTTGCGGCTGACCGTGGCCTCGGCCGACATCGGCGACATCGACTTCAGCTTCTTGAGCTCGGCATCGGCCTTTTCACGGGCTTCCTTGCTGAACTTGGTATTCTCGATCTTCTCTTCCAGCTCGGTCAGCTCGTTCGAGCCATCCTCGCCATCGCCCAATTCCTTCTGAATGGCCTTCATCTGCTCATTCAGGTAATATTCGCGCTGGGTCTTCTCCATCTGGGTCTTGACGCGCGACTTAATCTTCTTTTCGACCTGCAGAACCGACATCTCGCCCTGCATCAGGCCATAGACCTTCTCAAGGCGTTCGGCGGTGTTCAGCGTTTCCAGCAGATCCTGCTTCTTGTCGAGCGCGATGCCCAGATGCCCGCTGACCAGATCGGCAAGGCGCGCAGGCTCGCGCGCTTCGGCAACGGCCGAAACGACTTCTTCGGGGATATTCTTGCGCACCTTCACATAGCGCTCGAACTCCTCGGCAACCGCGCGGGTCAGAGCGACGCGGGTTTCCTCATCGCCGTCGATTTCGGCCAAGGCTTCGCTGCTCGCCTCGAAATAATCGGCGTTGCTGACGAAATCGACGATCCGCACCCTTTCCCGGCCCTCGACGAGAACCTTGACGGTGCCATCGGGCAACTTGAGCAGTTGCAAAACATTGGCAAGCACGCCGGTGCGGAAGATCCCTTCCGGCGCAGGTTCGTCCACGGCGGCATCCTTCTGCGCGGCAAGCAGAATCGGGCGATCCTGCTCCATCACGGCTTCCAGCGCCCGCACGGACTTTTCGCGACCCACAAAGAGCGGCACGATCATGTGGGGGAACACCACAATGTCCCGCAGCGGCAGGACCGGATGGGTGATCTGGGCGAATTCGTTCATGGGATCAGTCCTTTCTAGCCAAGAGGCGTGGCCCCGGAATAGGCAGCACATGTCTCCTGCTTTCGGACAAGATAGGAAGGCTGGACGGCAGGTTCAATGGTTCATTCGTTCTCCAAATGTTCCAGAATGTACCGAATTGCACGGGAAAGGGCCCCCGACATGTGCGGGGGCCCTTCCTCAGGTTCATCGAATGAGGCTGAAGACTTCAGACTCTCTCGCGGAAGAAGTCGTCAAGCTCGCGGTCGGCCTCCTCCTTGGTCCAGCCATATTTTTCCTGCAGCTTGCCGGAAAGCTGGTCCTTGTGGCCGGCAATCTCGGTCAGTTCATCATCCGTCAAATCGCCCCATTTCTCCTTCACGGAGCCCTTGAGCTGATTCCATTTGCCTTCGACGATATCCCAGTTCATGGCGCTTTCCTTTCCGTTGTGGATTGCTTTGCGCTTGCGGAGAGATAACCTTCGAGCCGTGACCGAGTTGCCGCCACTCACGGGGAAGTGACGGATATGCGGTCCCCCTTCGCCAGTCGCCCCCTGCAGACGACGCACGCCTTCTGGCGGGGCGCGATGGCACCGTCATCGGGGCCCATGGCGCCTCAGGTGCGACACGGCGCAAAGGCCCCTTGCGCCCGCCGCGCGATCTGCGATAAAGCGCCGACAGGCAATGGTTTGCCCGAGTGGCGGAATGGTAGACGCAGCGGATTCAAAATCCGCCGCCGCAAGGCATGTCGGTTCGAGTCCGACCTCGGGTACCAATTGGCCTTGACGGATTGATCTAGACGCATCTCCGTCCGATTTTCCCAAGGAAATCAACCGTAGCCAATTCACCACGGCTCGACATCGGTCCTGTTCGATTTCGATCTGCTGAGTTAGGCTTTCGATGCCTTTGGAGGATACATGAATGCCGCAAAGGAAGCAAAAGCCCAAGGAAATCGTCACGAAGCGTCGGCAGGTCGATGTGTTGGTATCGCAGGGCCGGTCGGTCGCCGAAGCGGTCCGCTCGATCGGTGTGACCAACTCACCTATTCCCGTTGGCGCAAGGCAGTTTCGGACCTGACACTTGAGAAACTGATCTTGAAGGGTGAGCGCCGGTGCGCCATCGGTCCAAGCCCAATGGCGAGCGAACGCATCGCATACCGGGATCTTGACCAGCACCGGTCGACGCAACGCAAGGTGCCCTCGGGCGCGCCGACGAAGAGGCCCTGACCGCCGACATCATCGCGCTTGCCCGCGAATATGGCCGCTATGGCTATCGGCGCGTCGCTGTGCTGTCTGGGGAGCCGGGCCGTGAACGTGAAGCGGGTCGAGCGGAAGGTCAATTCGATCGATGTCATCGGCGTGCTCACCGACCAGTTCATGCCTCACGCGGCGCGCCTGCCCATATCAGGTCAGACAACGGCCCCGAGTTCATTGCCGTCGCGGTCCGGGACTGGATCGTCGCGGTCGGCGCCAAGACCGCCTACATCGGACTGGGTTCACCCTGGGATGGAAGAGGATCAGAAAACAGTCTTGGGGGACTGTGTTCCCGACGAGGGGCTATTGCGAAAGCTTCAACGCCAGGTTCCGCGACGAGCTGCTCGATGGCGAGATCTTCTATACCCTCGCCGAGGCATCGGTTGTCATCGATATCTTCCTGTCCGTCATCCCCACGAGCGAACCCTTCGACCTCGGCCGTCGCGGGTTCGTCGGGGATCTGGATCAGCAGACTGGCCGGTAGTCCCTCGCCCTTCCCGGCCAGGCCCGGATTGCTTCGTCTATGCCCTCGACAAACCGACCATCCTGATGCTTCCAGATCCGCCTAGGCGATAGCATCGACAGTATTGCCCGCCTCAGACGACGGATGGGCAGGGTAGCCATGGGCGAGCTGACCCGGTGCCCAGCGCCGAGCGGATAACTGTTCCTTGGTGTCTATGCGCTTGCGGGATGAAGCAGCTATCCATGCGGCTTCTATCTGCTCGGGATGCCACATGGCCTGGCGATGGGTTCTGCCTCGTCCGGGTGCTCCCATCTTCAAGAGATCTTTGCCTACTCTAGCGAATAGACTGACGAGGGCCCTGCCCTCCGCAAGCTTTGCCGACGGATCGGCTTGACGTGTGCGGCTCCCATATCCCCGGCCTGACGCGGCATCGATCTCTCAACCGTTCGATCCGACTGAACCAGCCGTCCTGAGAGCGCGGCCGTAAGCGCCGCGACAATGTCCGTGCGGTTTCACCTGCGCCACGCAGAAGACGACAAGCTTGGGCACGAGAGGGAAAGGCTTCGGACGGTCGGACCGGCTCAGGCGCGGCCCAACTTCTTCAGGCGCGCATCGCGCAGTCGCGCGAAATCGTCGCCCGCGTGATACGATGAGCGCGTCAAAGGCGTGGCTGAAACCATCAGGAAGCCCTTGCCATAGGCCGCCTTCTCATAGCCGGCGAATTCTTCGGGGGTGACAAAACGATCCACGCGGTGATGCTTCGGCGTCGGTTGCAGATATTGGCCGATGGTCATGAAGTCGATATCTGCAGCGCGCATGTCGTCCATGACCTGCAGCACGGATTGCCGATCCTCGCCCAGACCGACCATGATGCCCGATTTCGTAAACATGCCGGGATCGAGTTCCTTGACCTTCTGGAGCAGGCGCAGCGAATGGAAATAGCGCGCGCCCGGTCGCACCGTAGTATAGAGATGCGGCACCGTCTCGAGGTTGTGGTTGAAGACGTCGGGACGCGCTTCCACCACGGTTTCAAGCGCACCGGGCGTCGATTTCAGGAAGTCGGGCGTCAGGACCTCGATCGTCGATGCGGGTGAACGATGACGAATCGCGCGAATCGTCTGCGCGAAATGTTCTGCCCCGCCGTCGTCGAGATCATCACGATCGACCGAAGTGATCACGACATGCTTCAGCCCGAGCTTCTGCACGGCATGTGCAACGCGGCCGGGCTCGAAGACATCAAGCGCGTTCGGCTTGCCGGTTGCGACATTGCAGAAGGTGCAGCCGCGCGTACAGATCTCGCCCATGATCATCATGGTGGCGTGACCCTGACTCCAGCACTCGCCCACATTCGGACAGCCTGCCTCTTCGCAGACGGTCGACAACTTGTTGTCGCGCATGATGTCGCGGGTCTGCTTGTAGCCTTCCGACGTCGGGGCCTTCACACGAATCCAGGATGGTTTTTTTGGCTGATCCTGATCCGGCCGATGGGCCTTTTCGGGGTGTCGCTGGTCGGGCATCCGAAGATCGCGCAAGGTCATGTCCTTTCGGTCGCGGTTGAAGTGGAAATAGACCTTTGGCCGCGCATTGGCAACGCCACCTGAAAAATGAGGAACGCGATGCAAGCGCACCGCGCCCCCGATGCTTCATGGGCCAGGTCAGCCCTTGCGACGAAGCCTTGCATTGCGGGCCCACATGTTCAGCCCTTCGACCAGAGCCGAGAACGCCATGGCCGCATAGATGTAGCCTTTCGGAACATGAACGCCGAAGCCCTCGGCGATCAGCGTGGTGCCGATCAGCAGCAGGAACGACAAAGCCAGCATGACGATCGTCGGGTTCCGCTCGATGAAGTTCGCAAGCGGATTCGCCGCGACAAGCATGACCGTGACCGCCGCGACAACTGCAACGACCATGATCTCGACATGAGGCGTCATGCCGACGGCCGTGATGATGCTGTCGATCGAAAATACCAGATCGAGGATCAGGATCTGCCCGATCACGCCGGCAAACGTGCTGGTCGCGGCGCCCACCATCGTATCCTCGTGATCCGCCGGATCGACATGGTGGTGGATCTCCTTGGTGGCCTTCCAGACAAGGAACAGACCGCCGGCAATGAGGATGAGATCCTTCCAGGACAGTTCATTGCCAAGGATCGTCACGACCGGCTCGGTCAGGCGCACGATCCAGGCCACCGTCGCAAGCAGGCCGAGCCGCATGATGAGCGCCAGACCGATACCGATGCGGCGCGCCCTTTCCCGGCTCTCGACAGGCAACCTGTTCGTCAGGATCGAGATGAAGATGAGGTTGTCGATGCCCAGCACGACCTCCATCACCACCAATGTGGCGAGGGCGACCCAGACGGCCGGGTCCTGAAGCAGGGCGAAAAAGGTTTCCATTATGGTTCCCGAATGAATTGGTCCGGGACCCTAGTTGTGTATCGCCCTGCCTTCTGACAAGCACTCGGGTTGTGAAAGATATTGGGAGGTTAACCGATCAAGGGCGCGCCCGAGCCATAGGTCTCGCGGTAATGGATATCGAGCCGCATCAGAGCAAGACGAAGCACGATTTTCCCCGAACGCGCCGACCAACCCAACCTGCGTTCGGTCATCTCGATGCCTTCGAGAAAGCAACAGACGCGCAGGCACATGTCGCCCAGCCCGGGCCCCAATTCGCGCAGGGCGGCGGCAACGCGGTCCCGTGCCCCCTCCGAGCCGCCGCAATAGCCCGGACCGCTGCGGCTGACATCAATGCCCGCAGTCAGGAACCGGTCCCAGTTTTGCGCAAGCCGAGGCCCCATCTGGGCCAGTTCGAAATCCTCGCGCAGCCTCTCGCCTGCAGCGACGAGTTCCGGGGCAAGGAAAGGTCTGCCATCGGCCTCGCGGCGACGCGCGAGCATCATGAGCGGGCTTTCAGCCAGGTTCACGCGGGCTCGCTTGCGCTGCCCGTCTTCGGGGTCGACGATCTCTGCCTCGCCCCATTCCCGGGGACCGTTCGCATGATCGAAAGCAACCCCCTCCTCGGCGCATCCATCCGGTCGGTCGAGCACGGGGGCCGCCACCACGAAATCCTCTCCCTGAGGCACGCCACTGCCTTTCCGGCCGGCGATCATGGCGCGCAAGGCTTCACGCCCCGCCATAGAGATGACATAGCGCGCAAGCCTGCCCTGCCCCGACAACTGGACCCAGGATCGCACAGCCATGTGTTCGGCAAGCTGTCGGTCAAGGATCGCGGTCCTGATATCATCCCGGATGACGATGGCCTTTTCCATGCCGTCACCCACGACGAGCTGTGCGCCCGGCTCTGCCAGCCGGCGAAGGATACGGGCGATCTGCTTCATTCCGATCGGACCAGGCGCAGAGGCGGCCGGCTGCTTGTCAGCCCTGGATTGCGACGATGCGGCGACCCGCTCGACAGCGCTGTCCACCAGGGGATCGTCGCGCCTTGCCTCAAAACGTCGAATGCGGCGCATGACGGTTGAGGCATGACAGCCAAGCTCCCGAGCCAGCGAACGAATGGTCTCTCCGCCTTCGACATGGCGAAGGTAAAGTGCCACGTCCGGGTCCTCGCCGGTGTCACCATGGGGCGTGGGAGGCGACGCGGGGGGAACGCCCGGCCTTTGCCGCTCAGGCAGTTGACTTCCCTTGATCCCCGGAAAGCTGCCCTCCAGCCCGGCCGGTACAGCACCCAGTGAGAAATCGCCCGCCTGAATTGTCATGATCATTCCTTCGCGTCCTGAGGGCGACTGAATGGATCGCCCATAAGTTGTCTGATTTGCCCTGATCTGGATCCATGGGCTGTCGGAATGAGGCGATAATTCCTAACAATCCCTAAAGAATTCTTGCCAAGCCGAACGCAGGATCGGCCTGACGCGCAACACACGTATAAGTTGTAAAATGCTTCAATCAGAAACAGCATCGGAGCAAGATCGTGACCATGCATGCCAATATCGTTCAGTTCCAGGCTCGCGTTCCAGCCGCAGAACTGCGTCGCCCGCGCCTGTTGGTCCAGGCCGCCCGCGCGGGCCAGTCGGGATATAGCCGCAAGCGCGATCTGCGGCGTATCCTGAAATCCGATGAGCTACCGGCACCTGGAGCGGCGCTTTGCGCGCTCAAGGATCAGGAAGAAAGGCTCGATCTCGCAAGACGGGAAGCAAAGGCAGATTATGACCTTTCGCGCCATATCCTGCTGCTGATTGCGATCATTGCCGAACAGCGGCTCCTGGCCGCCCGAGAGTTCATTTGTTCCGGAAAAGCGATCCCAGCACGCCCCTGACCAGCGCCTGACCGGTGCGCGTGCCCAGTTGACGCGCAAGGCTTTTGCCGAAGGCCGAGGCGATGGTGTCGCGGTTCGAGCTGCGCGAGCCGCCTCGCGAGGCCGACCGACCCGACGCGGCTGAATCGCCCGGAAGCTGGATCGATGGATCGTAACGGCGGCCACGCTTGTGCTCGGGCTCCATTTCCCACAAACCCCCATCCGCTTCCGTGGACGCGGCCTGCCGGGCTGCCGCCTCGGCGCGCTCTGCCAGCAGCTCCGCAGCGGATTCCCGGTCCAGCCGTTCGCCATACTTCGCGGCCATGGGCGAAAGCTTCATGATTTCCGCGCGTTCGTCATCCGTGATCGGGCCCAGTTGCGACAAGGGTGGACGGATCAGCGTCCGTTGCACGATCCCAGGAACGCCCTTTTCCTCGAGAAGCGATGTGACCGCCTCTCCCGTGCCGACGGACTGAATTGCCTCTGCAGTGTCGAAATCCGGGTTCGCGCGGTAGTTTTCGGCAGCAAGTCGCAACGCCTTCTGATCCTTTGCTGTAAAGGCACGCAGGGCGTGCTGAACCCGATTGCCCAGCTGACCCAGAACGGCCTCTGGCAGATCCGCCGGATTCTGGCTGATGAACCAAAGGCTCACCCCCTTCGATCGGATCAGCCGCGCGACCTGTTCGATCTTGTCCACCAGCGCATCGGGAGCATCGTCAAAGAGCAGATGCGCCTCGTCGAAAAAGAACGCCATCTTCGGCTTGTCGGGGTCGCCTACTTCTGGGAGCTGCTCGAACAGCTCCGACATCAGCCAGAGAAGGAAGGTCGAATAAAGCCGAGGTGCATTCATGAGCTTCTCGGCCGACATGATGTTCACGACGCCTTTCCCCGAGGGGTCGAGCCGCATCATGTCCGCAAGATCAAGTGCCGGCTCGCCGAACAGCAACGCCCCTCCCTCGTTTTCCAGAACCAGCAGTGCACGCTGGATCGCGCCCACCGAAGCGGTCGAGACATTGCCGTATTTCAGGCTCAGCTCCTTGGCGTTCTGCCCGACCCAGACCAGCATGGCCTGAAGATCTTCAAGATCGAGAAGCGCCATGCCTTCTTCGTCAGCCACGCGGAAAGCAATGTTGAGCACGCCTTCCTGTGCGGCCGTCAGGCTCATCAGCCGCGAAAGCAGAAGCGGGCCCATTTCGGCCGGGGTCGTCCGGACAGGATGGCCCCTTTCCCCCCAGACATCCCAGAAGGTAACGGGGAATGAATCGTATTCCAGGGTCATCCCGATTTGCTGGGCACGCTTTTCAAACGCGTCATGCAGCGGCAGGTCGGACCTTCCGGACCGGCATATGCCAGCCAGGTCGCCCTTTATGTCTGCCATGAAAACCGGAATACCCGCCCGGGAAAAAGACTCGGCGAGAGTCTGTAATGTCACGGTCTTCCCGGTTCCTGTGGCGCCCGCGATCAACCCGTGGCGATTGGCGTATTTCAGCAGAAGTCCTTGTGGCGTGGCGTAATTTTCGCCTCCGCCCCCCAGCATGATCGTGCCAGCCTCCAGATCGACGATATCGGGCATGATTTCCCCTCGAATAGGCAAAAAACTGCAAGGCAATTCAAAAGGAGCATACAAGCGAAACTTTTTTGTGCCACTGTGGTTATGCTGGGAAGCCGGGATAACATCCCGTTCCCGGCTTTTCCTCCCTGTTGGACTGCCGCGCCTTCGGGCGCGGTTCTTTTTTTTGTCTTGTTACAATGCCTTGCCCGATCCGCACTTTTGTGAATGCAACTTTAAGTGGTATTTTGCTTCTCCAACAACATGCCGATTAGGACAGTTGACGACCGAGTCAGGGGGCTCTAGCTTTCGGCGCAATGAAGACCGGCCAGTCCGGCAGGGAAGGGAAACCCGGAAACCCGGGGTGCTTTGGGCGCCTCGGGTTTCTCTTCGCCTCACTTCCAAATCTCTGGCGGATGAACGCGCCCCTTTGACGGCGGCGGTCAAACGCAAAGTTGAGCCCTTGCCTGGCAATCTCTCCTGACAAGCCCCCTGACGGCATGCTAGGACCGGCGCGACAACTTGGACCAAAGGAAGACACGATGGCCAACAGGACGTCCGCGGCTCTGCTCGCAGCCACTTTCGCCTTTGCCGGCATGACCGGTGGCGCTATGGCCCAAACCGCCGATGCAACCCCACCTGCCGAGACGCCCGCTGCCGAGGCTCCCGCTGCCGAGGCCGCAACGGCAGAAGCTCCGGCTGCGCCTGCCGCTGCCGCGGGAACCGAAGCGCCTGCCGCAACCGCAGAATCCGGCATTGGCCAGCCCTATGCCAAGTCGACCCATGGCGATTGGACGCTGCGCTGCATGAAGACCCAGGATGGCAAAGATCCCTGCGAGCTTTATCAGCTTCTCAAGGACCAGAACGGCACGGCCGTTGCCGAAACCTCGATCCTGCCGATGAACGAACAGGTCAGCGCGATCGTGACCTTCGTCGCGCCGCTTGAGACCGATCTTCAAGCCGGGCTTTCGCTGCAGATCGATTCGGGCAAGACCGCGCGCTACCCGTTCATGGTCTGCGCGCAGGTCGGTTGTCTGTCGCGCATCGGCCTGACCGACGCCGATCTGGCTCCGATGAAAAAGGGCAATGTCGCGACCGTGACCCTTTTGCCCTTCGGCGCTCCGAAGGAACAACTGGTCAAGCTTTCGCTGTCGCTCAAGGGCTTTACCGCGGGCATGGATGCCCTTGTTGCAGCCAACAAGGATCTGCCCCAAGCCGCGGCAACCGCTCAGCCCTGATGAAATCAGAAGGGGCGCCCGCAAGCGCCCCGCATCTGACAAGAACAGATCAAGGACGAGCCGGGATGACCGGCTCGTCCTTTTTTTTCCGTCATGTGACGGGAAGTGCCACGAAACGAGGCTCTCCGGCACGGCGCACCATCAGCAGGACCGACTTGCGGCCCGCTTCCCGCGCCTCCTTGATCCGCGATTCAAGATCTTCCCGCGAACCCACCGGCCGCTGTCCCGCTTCTGTAATGACATCGCCCGGAGCAAGACCTTTTTCGGCGGCCGATCCGTCGGGATCAACCGACTGCACCACCAGACCGGTCGCGTCGGATGCAAGACCCAGTTCGCCGGCGATCTCGGGGCTCATTGGCAGGAGTGTCATCCCCATCACCTCGGACGCATTCTGCTTGGTCTCGTCCGGACCGGCCGCCGAGGCGTTACCCTCTGCCACTTCCCGGCGTCCCAGCGTGATCTTCATTTCGACCGGCTTGCCGTCGCGCTGCACCACGACATCCACTGCCTCACCCACCGGGGCATCGGCGACGCGGCGCACGAGATCGCGAGGGTCCTTCACCTCGCCCCCTGCAAAGGACGTGATCACATCACCGGCTTTCATCCCCGCATCGGCGGCAGGTCCCACGGGCACATCCGTGACCATCGCCCCCTTGGCATCCGCAAGGCCAAGCGAATCGGCGATATCCTCGGTGACTGGCTGGATCTTGACGCCAAGCCAACCGCGCCGGGTTTCGCCGAATTCTTCGAGCTGCATCACGACCTTGCTCACGACGTTCGACGCCATCGAGAAACCGATGCCGATCGAGCCGCCATTCGGCGACAGGATCGCGGTATTCACGCCAATGACCTCGCCGTCCATGTTGAACAGCGGCCCGCCCGAGTTGCCGCGGTTGATCGCAGCATCTGTCTGGATGAAATCATCATAAGTGCCGGAAAGCGCGCGGTTGCGGGCCGAAACGATCCCGGTCGAGGCCGAGAAACCCTGACCAAGCGGGTTCCCCAGCGCCAGGACCCAATCCCCGACACGGGCACGGTCGCTATCGCCGAACTTGACGAAAGGAAGCGCATCGGGACTGTCCACCTTCAGGACCGCGACATCGGTCTTGTCGTCATGGCCGACCACCTTCGCAGGCAGCGTCTCGCCCGAGTAGAATTCGATCTCGATCTCATCCGCACCTTCGATGACGTGGTTGTTCGTCACGATGAGGCCATCTGCCGAAACGACAAAGCCCGACCCCAGCGCGTTCGAGCGACGCTCGCGATTTCCGGGCTGCCCATCCGGTCCCTGAGGGAAGCCCGGGAAGCCGAATTCGCGGAACAGGTCGCTGAACGGGCTGCCTTCGGGCAGTTGCGGGCCACCGGCCAATGGCGAGGACACTGTCGAGGATGTCGTGATGTTCACGACCGCCGGGCTGACCTGCTCGACAAGGTCGGCAAAGCTTTCGGGCATGACCTGCGCCTTGCGGGCCGGACTTTCGGGCGCAACCAGCGGCTCGTTTTCATTCGCGGCTTTCTGGACCGACTCGGCCGAGGGTGCGGTCGACTGTTGAGAAAAGGCAGGTGAAACCGCCATCAACAGGGCAAGGCCGGTGGCAGAAACTAGATGACGCGTTGAGATGTTTTTCATCGGGTTGTCTCCTTCGGTACCATGCGGCCTTTGGTCGCCTTGGCAATATGCTCATCTTCAAAGGGATTTTCACCTCCCTTGCAAATGAACCACGCTCTCAAAGAATGAACTGATCGTGACTTGCCCGGCTTTTCAAGGCAATCCCGACATCCAGGCGATGAAACCGAACAACG
Source organism: Paracoccus sp. MBLB3053 (assembly GCF_031822435.1). NCBI lineage: Bacteria > Pseudomonadati > Pseudomonadota > Alphaproteobacteria > Rhodobacterales > Paracoccaceae > Paracoccus > Paracoccus aurantius. The sequence continues at coordinate 2,635,587 of NZ_JAVQLW010000001.1, forward strand.
ATCACGACGATGCCACCTGGATCAGGCTGCAGTATCGAGGACGTCGCAAAATGCGCTGCCGCGCCGCACAGAGCGCACGGTCTGCGATGCGGACCGATCGTTCCGTGCGGCGCGGCGAAGGGGTCCGGTTCCTTTCGGGTCCCTCCTGATGCTGCCCGATGTCGGGTTTGGACATTCAGATGTCCATCCACGCGCCGCTCCGGGTCGTTTCGCCCGATTGTGAGCGCCGCGCTCCGGGCCCGAACCAAGGTTCGGGATTTCCCCCGCCCGACGGCTTCTCGCCCTCCCCTCGAAGGGACGAACTTTCCACTTGAAGCAAGGCCGCTCCACACAAGTGGCCAAGTTTCAGCCTGCCTTCCAGACCACTGCCGGCGCTAGATCTAGTAGGTATCAAAGCTTATGCCACAAATTGCCCAGCGAAGCGACAAGTTTCAACGGAAATAATTCCGCGCCGCACAATCTTCGGGATTGACAGAACGGCAGGCCGGGCGCCTCCCGCTCAGCTCGTGGAGAACCTGATGATTTCCCGATCGGTCACGATCATGTCCAGGCGCTGGTCGGTCACTTCCGCCGGAATTTCGTGAAGCTCCTGCACGGCAAAGGCCAGGCCGATTGCCGTGACCGACCCCACGTCTCTCAGCAGGTGCAAGGTCCGGTCATAGAAACCGCCGCCATAGCCCAGGCGATGCCCGGCGCGATCGAAGCCCGCCAGCGGAACGATGAGCACCTCGGGACTGACGACGGGCGCATCGCTCGGCGGATGGCTCGTTCCGAACGAGCCCGATTCCAGGCGCCCGTCAAAAAGCCGGAACGTCAGGGGGCGCGCCGGTCCGGTGACGACGGGAAGGCAGATCGGCCCATCATGCAGGGCCATTGCCGGGCGTGGATCGGCCTCTCCTCGCATCGGCCAGTAGCCCGACAGGATCTTGCCGCCGAACGGGGCCAAGGCTGCCGACAGGTTGCGCGTCATCGCATCGACGTCGCCGCCATTGCCCCGCGCCGCCAGCGCGTTTCGCCGCAATTCGCCCTTCACAGCAGCACCAGTGTTGCCAACCCGAGGAAGGTAAAGAAGCCGACGACATCCGTCACCGTCGTCACGAAGGTGCCCGAGGCCAGCGCCGGATCGGCCCCGACCTTGTCAAGCCCCAGCGGGACAAGGATGCCCCCCAGCGCCGCGACGAAAAGATTCACGATCATCGCCATGCCGATCACCAGGCTCAGCCTGATGTCGTGGAACCAAAGAAAGGTCACGCCGCCCATCGCGAGGCCGAAGATAACGCCGTTTACCAGCCCGACGGACATTTCGCGGCGAACGATCCGCACGGTGTTCGCGCGGGTCAGGCTTTTCGTGGCCAGGCCGCGCACGGCCACCGTCAGTGTCTGGGTGCCTGCGTTCCCCCCCATCGAGGCCACGATGGGCATCAGGACGGCCAGCGCCACGAGTCGGGCGATCGTCTCCTCGAACAGGGCAATGACAGATGCGGCAATCAGCGATGTGACGATATTGGCGGCCAGCCACGGAACACGCTGCCGTGTCGTCTCGACGATCGTATCCGATATCGAGCTGTCATCACCGACCCCGGCAAGACGCAAGATGTCTTCCTCGTGTTCCTCATCCAGCACCGACATGGCATCATCGATGGTGATGACACCGACCAGCCGGTCGTGTTCGTCCACGACGGGCGCCGAGATCAGGTGGTACTTGTTGAAGACATGGGCAACGTCGCCTTCGTCCTGCCGCACGGATATGGTGCGAAAACTGTCCTCGACAATCTCGCGGAGCGGGACATTCCGGCGCGAGGACAGAAGCTTGCCCAGCGTCACATAGCCGGCGGGGTGCCTGCGCGGATCCACGAGAACGACATGGTAGAACTGATCGGGAAGCCAGTCCTCCTGCCGCAGGAAATCGATCGTTTCCCCAACGGTCCAGTGCTCGGGCGCGGTGACGACCTCGGATTGCATGAGACGCCCGGCCGAATATTCCGGATAGGTCAGCGACTGTTCGATGGCAACCCGATCGGATTCGTCGAGCGCGGCAAGGATGGCCTGCTGCTCGGGCGCCTCCATGTCCTCGATCAGATCGACGACATCGTCGCTGTCCATCTCGCGGACGGCTTCGGCCAGAACCTCGCGGGGCAGTTGTTCGATGACCTCTTCACGGATCGATTCATCGATCTCGGTCAGGATGTCGCCATCAATTTCACCGGAATAGAGATCGATGAAACTGCGCCGGCGCGGTGCCGTGAGCTGCTCGATGAGATCGGCGATATCGGCCGCGTGCATCGGCTCCATCAGCGCATCGAGCGCCGGACCATCGCCTTCGTCGATGGCCTTGTTGATCGAATCAAGGTCCCGCTGGCTTAGCTGAAATTCATCCTCGGGGGCGTCAATCTGGGCTTCACGCTGCTCGGTCACGGATGCCTCCTGTGGATCGGTCTTCTTGAGTTTGCCGCACCTTAGTCGCGGAGCCACCCGGCCTCAATCGCTGTCAGGCCTCATGCCAGCAGTTCCAGCGCCTCGGCATGCAGTTCGGGTGAGCCTGCCGCTATGATGCGGCCGCCATGATGGGCCGGCCCACCTGTCCAGTCGGTGACAATGCCGCCCGCTGCCTGAACGACCGCAATGGGCGCCGCAACGTCGTAGGCTTGCAGCCCGGCCTCGATCACGAGATCGACATGCCCCGCCGCCAGCAAGGCATAGGCATAACAGTCGAGACCGTAACGCGTCAGCCGGGCGCGAGCGGCCACCCGCTGGAAGGCAGCCTGTTCGTCGGGCGTTCCAACCTCGGGATAGGTGCTCATGAGCGTGGCCTGCGACAGCGACACCCCGACACGCGAACGCAAGGGCCAGTTCTGGTTCCGCCCGGTCAGCGCGGCGCGGCCCAGCCCCCCTTCAAACCGTTCATCAAGATGCGGCTGATCCACGATCCCATAGATCGGCCCGTCCGCTCCGACCACACCGATAAGCACGCCCCAACTGGGCGCCCCGGCCATGAAGGCGCGCGTGCCGTCGATCGGGTCCAGCACCCAGGTCAGGCCGGAACTGCCGGGCGAACTGCCGAATTCCTCGCCGAGGATCGCATCATGAGGCCGTTCCGCAGCCAGGATGGCGCGCATCGCGCGTTCGCTCGAACGGTCGGCCTCGGTCACCGGATCGAAACCATGTCCCGCCTTGTTATCAGGATGAAGTTCCGGGCTGCGGAAAAGCCGCAGTGTCTCGATCCTGGCCGCATCCGCAAGCCTGTGCGCGGTCGCGATGAGACTGGATGACATTTCATCTGACAGGCCCGCAGACCCGTCGAAAAGCGGCTTTTCCCTGTCCTGCGGCATGCTGGCTCCCTGACGTCACGCGTCACGCATACCGCTGCCCGATCGAAAGAAAAAGCCGTGTCAGAGATTCCGCGGATCAGGCGGCGTCTGAAAGCACCCGAGCAAGCTCGAAAATCTGGCGACGCTGCGCTTCGGGCATCGCGTAATAGGCACGCACCAATTGAAGCGCTTCCTTGTCCGCAAGGATGTCCCCTTCAACGCTGTCATGAAGCTGCGTATCTTCAATGCCTTCGAAGAAGAAGCTCACAGGAACATCAACCGCGCGGGCGATGTCCCACAGCCGCGACGCCGAAACCCGGTTCATGCCGGTTTCGTATTTCTGGATCTGCTGGAACTTGATGCCCACTTTTTCGGCCAATTGCTGTTGGGTCATCCCGATCATCCATCGACGGTGACGGATACGCTTGCCAACATGGACATCAACATTGTGCTTCATTGTAACACCCCACTCAATCTATACGAGAACTACACCATCTTACCGCAATTTTCGAGCACCAAAGAGCGACCCTGTCCAAAAGTGCAATCGGCCAGGAACTGGAATGGCAGCTAGCACATTTTTGCGGCGGAATGCCGTAGCTTGCAGGAAATATGACAGGCGTTCTCAAGACTGAATACTGGAAAATGATAGGGTTGTCCTAAAAGGCAAGTCCGCCGCCTATGGGCGAGTGACGCTTAACGTCCATGGACAAGCGTTTCCCGGGCGGGGCAGGCAGGACCCTTTCGCACGACGCGCGGGATGGTTTCCGGGCAATCCCGCCCGAAACGAGGCGTTCTCAACCTATCTTGCATTGAAAATACTGACAAGAATGCCAATATTCCTGCAGAAGGTGCGCCGGCGGGCCGCACCGCGTTTTTCGACCGGGGAGTACCCATGCAAGACTACAATACGATCCGCACGGCCGGGACCGCGACGCGCTCGGCTGCCGTGGATGAAGGGCTTCGCGCCTATATGAACAAGGTCTACGGCATCATGGCCGTGGGCATGCTGGTCACAGCTGGTGCCGCTTGGGGCATGGCCGGTCTGGCCCTGTCCGATGTGCAGACCCCCTATGCCTTGGGGAATGGGCAATACCTGACCGAATTCGGCAAGACCCTCTATCTTTCGCCGCTGAAATGGGTGGTGATGTTTGCGCCGCTGCTTATGGTCTTCGGCTTCGGCGCTGCTCTGAACCGCATGTCGGTGCAGGGTGCGACCACGATGTTCTACGCTTTCGCGGCGATGATGGGCATCTCGATCAGCTGGATCTTTGCCGCCTACACGTCCTTCTCGATCGTGCAGACCTTCCTCGTGACGGCAATCGCCTTCGCTGGCCTGTCGCTCTACGGTTACACGACGAAACGCAACCTGACCGGGATGGGCACCTTCCTGATGATGGGTCTGATCGGGCTGATCGTGGCTTCGATCGTGAACATCTTCCTGAAGTCGGGTGCCATGCAGTTCGCGATCTCGGCGATCGGCGTTCTGATCTTTGCCGGTCTGACCGCCTATGACACGCAGAATATCAAGAACACCTATCTGCAACTGGCCAATTCGGACCGCGACTTTCTCGGCAAGGCCGCGATCATGGGGGCGCTGCAGCTCTATCTGGACTTCCTGAACCTGTTCATGTTCCTGCTGCAATTCATGGGCAACCGCGACAACTAAGCGCGACCAGAGAACACCATGACAAGGGCCGGGCAAAACGCCCGGCCTTTTGCCATCCGGGGGCTGAGGCGCCGGATCGAATGCGAACCGTCACACCATGACCTCGACCTGAAACGAGGCAACGGAAATTGCCGGACGAATGCAATCACGCAATCCGCCCGGCAGAGATTAATGCAAATCAAAACAAAAGGATAACAACTGGTAGTATCATGGCTACTGACAAGATCCTTTTCGCATGTTTCGTGCTTCCATCCTAGTTGTCCATTTGGTCAGGATCGCTCGATCTGGTCGACGAACCGATTTTCCCGAGACCTTGATGGGGTCGCCCCGGCGCGAAGGCCACATCGCGACATGATTGCTCTCAGAGGTGGTTTTCCTGTCTGCATTTGCCCGCTACTGTGCGCGCTCGCAGCAGTCGGGAGTTCGTAGCGCATGCAGGTTGTCTTTCATTGCGGGGTTCATGGAACGGACCTCTACCGCATGGTCAAGACATTGATGCAGAATCAGGAATGGTTGCTTCGCAACGGGATCGAGCCGGTCACCCCGAACAAGCATCGCGACGTGTTCTCGGAGGCCATCTCTGCGCTCAATGGAGGCGAGGCCACCGCCGAGATGGAGCAGCTGATGCTGGATGCCATACTCGAGTCCGATCACCCGGAACGGGTGATATTCAGCACGCCGACTTTCCTCGGAAAGGCGGAACGGGCCGTCTCATCCGATGGCCTCTACGCCGCCGCTGGTGAAAAGATGGCGGCACTGGCCAATCTTTTCCCTTCGGCCGAGATCGAGTTCTTCATGGCTCTGAAGAACCCCGCGACCTTGCTGCCCTTTGTCTTCGGTCAGGACAACACCCGTGCCTATGGCGAGGTGATGGCGGGTGTCGCTCCGCAGGAACTCCGCTGGGCGCCGACCATCCGCGCCATCCAGGCCGCCCTGCCGGGCCACCGGCTGGTGCTATGGTGCCACGAAGACACCTCGCTGATCTGGCCCGAGGTTGTTCGCCGCATCGCGACCATGCCGACGGACGTTCCGCTGAAGGCTGGCCTGCAGGTGCTGGGCGACATTCTGCGCCCCGAGGGGATCGACCTGATCCGCACCGAAATGGGCAAGCAGGAAAGGCTGACGATCGAGTCCCGACGCGAGATATTTGCCGCGGCCCTCGCGCGTCATGCCCTTCCATCCGAGATGGAGGTCGAGGTCAAGCTGCCCGGCTGGACGCAGGATCTGGTCGATCTCATCACCGATCTCTATGACGAAGACGTCGCCGAGATCGCGGCCCTGCCCGGCATAGAATTCATCACGCCGTAATGAGAAAAGGGGCCAGCAGGCCCCTTTTTCGTCACATCATGCCAAGTGCGGCCTTGTACATCTCGAGGATCGCCTCCTCTTCGGCGATGTCGTCCTTGTCGCGCTTGCGCAGCGCGATCACCTTGCGCATCACCTTCGTATCGTAGCCACGCGCCTTGGCTTCAGCCATCAGTTCCTTCTGGCGCTCGGCCACATCCTTCTTTTCGGCCTCGAGTTGTTCGAACTGCTCGATGAACTGGCGCAGCTCCCCGGCTGCAATGCCATAGGCGTTGTCGTCCTGCATGGTCGGCTCCTTTGTCGTCGCGAGCGGTCTAGGCCGTCTTGCAGCCTTGTGCAATCGCCGCTAGTCCCCGGCGAGGCAATGGACGGAGAAGGCCAATGACGATCTGGGACGGGCTGATCTGGGGCGGCACGGCGCTGACGGTGGTCGGGCTCGCGGCGCTGTGCTGGTGCATCGTGACCGCAGCTCGCGCCAAGCGGCAGAACGATGACGAGGCCATGCGGCTCGTCATGCGCAAGGTCGTGGCCGTCAACATGGCGGCTCTTGCGGCATCGGTCTTCGGATTGATGTTCGTGATCCTCGGCATCATGCTGGGCAATTAGAATGCGCGCCCTGATCCAGCGCGTGAGCGAAGCCGAGGTCAAGGTCGATGGCAAAAGCATCGGGCGCATCGATGCCGGGCTCCTGATCCTGGTCTGCGCCATGCAGGGCGACCCGGATGACGCTCCGGAAAAGCTCGCCGCGCGCGTGGCCAAGCTACGCATCTTCCGCGACGATGCGGGCAAGATGAACCGATCGGTCAGCGATATCGGCGGGGCGGCCCTTGTCGTCAGCCAGTTCACGCTGGCGGCGGACACCCGCACCGGCAACCGGCCCGGTTTTTCATCCGCAGAGGCCCCCGATCGGGGCGAGGCCCTGTATCTTCGCTTCGCGGAAGCCCTGCGCAATCTGGACCTTCAGGTCGAAACCGGAAGCTTCGGCGCGGACATGAAAGTTTCTCTGGTCAATGACGGGCCGGTGACGATCTGGATGGATTCCACCGACCGCGCTTGACTTTTCTGCCATTTCACCCCATTTGCGTCGCGTTGCCGCCTGCTGCCGCGTGAGCAGCCGACGCCTTTGCGTCAGGTCGGCACAAGCTTTCAGTTTCCCATTCACGCGGGGAGGCTTGCGGGTTCCGTATCGCGCCCGCTCCTCGCAACCGCCGCACGCCCGCTGAACGGGCACGCGGCCCCGTGCCATGCGCGCCGATACGCGGGCCGCTGGCTGAAAGACGACATGACTCAAGAAAACAACCGCCCGAACCGTTCGGGCAAGCCTCGTTTCAACTCGGACAAACCGCGTGGCGAGCAGACGAGCAAGCCGCGCTTCCGCGGCGGCAATGCCAAACCCACGACCAGCCACCGCCGCCACCGCGAAGAGCCGGAAGAGAAGTTCATCCGCCGCGCGATCCCCGATATCGACACGCCCTTCACCCGCATGGGGATCGACGCGCGCGTGGCGATCAACCTGCCGCCGATGGGCATCGAGGCCCCCTCGCCCATTCAGGAGAAATCCATCCCCGGCATCGTCGAAGGCCGTGACCTCTTGGGCCTCGCCCAGACCGGCACCGGCAAGACGGCGGCCTTCGGCCTGCCGATGCTGACGCGCCTTCTGAACATCGGCCGCAAGCCCGAGCCCAAGACCTGCCGCGCGCTGATCCTTGCGCCGACGCGTGAGCTTGCGACCCAGATCGCCGAGAACATCGACCTTTACGCCGCCGGCACGGCGATCCGGCAATTCCGCGTCGTTGGCGGCGCTTCGATCAACGTCCAGACCATGCGCATGGAGCGCGGCGTCGACGTGCTGATCGCGACCCCGGGCCGCCTGATCGACCTGATCGAGCGCGGCGCGGTCGACCTGTCGCAGACCAAGTATTTGGTCCTCGACGAGGCTGACCAGATGCTGGATATCGGCTTCATCCACGCGCTGCGCCGCATCGCCAAGATGCTGCCGCGCGAGCGTCAGACGCTGCTGTTCTCGGCCACCATGCCGAAGCTGATGGAAGAACTGGCCGAAAGCTACCTGACCGATCCGCTGAAGGTCGCCGTGAACCCGCCGGGCCAGGCCGCCGCCAAGATCGAACAGGGCGTGCATTTCGTGAACCAGGGCGAGAAAGCGACGCTGCTTGCCGAATATCTTGCCAAGCACCGCGACGAACTCGCGATCGTCTTCGGCCGCACCAAGCACGGTTCCGAGAAGCTCTCGAAGCTCTTGGAAAAATGGGGCTACAGGGTCGCCGCGATCCACGGCAACAAGTCGCAGGGCCAGCGAGAGCGCGCCCTGTCGAGCTTCCGCGCCGGTGAAACCAAGGTCCTGGTCGCGACCGACGTGGCCGCCCGCGGCATCGACATCCCGGAAGTCGCGCATGTCTACAATTACGACCTGCCGAACGTTCCGGACCAGTATGTCCACCGCATCGGCCGCACCGCCCGCGCCGGTCGTGACGGCCGCGCCATCGCCTTCTGCGCCCCTGCCGAGATCGGCGAGCTGCGCGCCATCGAAAAGGCCATGAAGGCCACGATCCCGGTCGTCGGCGGCGAAGTGCCCTTCGAGGCCAGCAAGATCCGCGAGCGTGGCGGTCCTGCCGGTCGCCCGGGCAACTCTGCCCAGGGCGCGCGCAAGCGTCCGGCGCGCCGCCCCTCGCGTGCGCCCAAATCGGCACAGCGCGACTGAAGAATGCGTGAGCCGCCGCGTGATCCTCGCGCGGCGGCTTGCGAGACCTTTCCGGCCAAGGCTATCTGCCGCCATGGCCAAGCTTTATTTCCATTACTCGACGATGAACGCGGGCAAGAGCACTCTCTTGTTGCAAGCGTCATACAATTACCGCGAACGCGGCATGAAGACGCTCTTGCTGACCGCCGCCTTCGATCACCGCGGGGGCGCCGGCGTGATCGCCAGCCGCATCGGCATTTCCGAGCCCGCCACCGGTTTTTCCCCCGCCACCGACCTCTTCGCGCTGATCCGCGATCAGGGCCGCGACTGCGCCTGCATCTTCGTCGATGAGGCGCAGTTCCTGACCGAAGAACAGGTCTGGCAGCTTGCCCGTGTCACCGATGACCTTGGGCAGCCCGTCATGTGTTACGGTCTGCGCGTCGATTTCCGCGGCCAGCTTTTCCCCGGCTCGGCCGCGCTGCTGGCCTGGGCCGACGACCTGCGCGAGGTCCGCACCATCTGCCATTGCGGGCGCAAGGCCACCATGGTCGTGCGCCAGGACGACCAGGGCCGCGTGCTGCGCGAAGGCGCACAGGTCCAGATTGGCGGCAATGAAACCTATGTCTCGCTCTGCCGCCGTCACTGGCGCATGGAAATGGGAGAAATCTGATGATTGCCGGAAATACCAATCGCGCCTATGGCTGGGTCGCGCGCCTATTTCATTGGAGCGTGGCCGCCCTGATCCTTGGCGCGATCGGACTGGGCCTATACTCGAACAGCCTGCCGACCGGGACCGAGGCGCAGCTTCAATCGGTCTTCGCAGCCTTCTCATGGCACAAGACTGTTGGCGTCACGGTGCTGACCCTTGCCGTCCTGCGCATCGTCTGGACCCTGACACAGCCCAAGCCCCGCCCGCTGCATCCGACCCGCAGGCTAGAGCTTTTCCTGGCCGAGGCGGTGCATTGGGCCTTGTGGATCGGCATGGTCATCATGCCCGTGACCGGCTGGATCATCCACTCGGCGGCCCCGGGGGGCTTCTCGCGCATCCTGTGGCCCTTTGGCCAGCATCTGCCCCTCATCCCCGAGAATGCCGATCTGGCCAAGGCGCTGGGGCACTTCCATGAAACCGGATGGTGGGTACTGGCGGGGCTGATCGTCTTGCATGTCGCCGGAGCGCTGAAACATGCGCTGATCGACCGCGACGGCACTTTGTCGCGCATGGCAGGCCCTGCCCACCGTGCGCCCGAGCCGCCCGCCTCCCAAGCATCGCCCCTTTCGCATCTCCTGCCCATTCTGGCCGCGCTCGCGATCTGGGCGGGCACGGCACTGATCCCCGCCGAGCAGACCGAAGAACCCGTCGCCACCGCGGCGCAGCCCGCCTCGGGCTGGGCGGTCCAGCAAGGCACGCTGGGGATCGAGGTGGCGCAGGGCGGCGCGCCGATTTCCGGGCAATTCGGCTCGTGGCAGGCGGCGATCGACTATGATCCGACCGCCAAGACCGGCCATGTCGCGGTCAGCATCGACATCGCCTCGCTGACGCTGGGCGCGGTCAGCGACAATGCCAAGGGGCCGGATTTCCTGAACGCCCCCGCCTTTCCGACCGCCAAGTTCGCAGGCGACATCCTGCCCCCCGCAACCGAGGGCATACCCCATATCGCACGCGGCAGCCTGACCATTGCGGGCCAGACCGTTCCGGCGGAACTGCCCTTCTCGCTGGAGATTTCCGGCAGCGTGGCCAAGGCCCAAGGCGAGATGACGGTGGACCGCCGCGATTTCGGCATAGGCGCGGGCTACGGCGATGAAAGCACGGTGGGCTTCCCGGTCACGATCCGCTTCGATCTAACCGCCACGCAGCAATGAAAAAGGGCCGCCCGATGGGGCGGCCCTTTCCATTTCCGGGGAACGAGACGGGATTAGCCGACCAGTTCGAGACCCGAGAAGAAGAAGGCGATCTCACGGGCAGCTGCTTCCGGGCTGTCCGAACCGTGGACCGAGTTCTCGCCGACCGACAGGGCGAATTCCTTGCGGATGGTGCCTTCGTCGGCATTCGCCGGGTTGGTGGCGCCCATGACTTCGCGGTTCTTCAGGATGGCGCCTTCGCCTTCCAGAACTTGCACGACGACCGGCTCGGACACCATGAACTCGGTCAGTTCGCCGAAGAAGGGACGCTCTTTGTGCTCGGCATAGAACTGGCCGGCTTGGGCCAGGGTCAGCTGGATGCGCTTTTGCGCGACGATGCGCAGGCCCGCATCCTCGAACTTGGCGTTGATCTTGCCAGTCAGGTTGCGCTTGGTGGCGTCGGGTTTGATGATCGAAAGCGTGCGTTCGGTCGCCATGTCAGATGTCCTTGTGAAAATGCGGGCCGGATTGCCCTGAAATCCGCGCCCGGTTAGCACGCGCGGCCTGCGATGAAAAGCGGGCGCGGCATTGACGCCCGCCCCGCCTTGCTCCATGCCGTGCGAATGCTGCGCATTGATGACATCAACTATTCCATCGCTGGTCGACCGCTGTTCGAGCAGGCCACGGCCACGATTCCCTATGGCCACAAGGTCGGGCTTGTCGGACCCAACGGCACCGGCAAGACAACGCTCTTCAAGCTGATCCGGGGCGAGCTTTCGCTGGATGCGGGCACGATCACCCTGCCCCCCCGCGCCCGCATCGGCGGCGTCGCACAAGAGGCGCCGGGCACTGCAACCAGCGTCCTCGACACGGTGCTCGCCGCCGATACCGAACGCGCCGGGCTGATGGCCGAGGCCGAGCATGCCAGCGACCCGGCTCGCATCGCCGAGATCCAGACCCGGCTCGCCGATATCGACGCCTGGTCCGCCGAGGCCCGCGCCGCGACCATCCTGAAGGGCCTCGGTTTCTCGACCGAGGACCAGCTGCGCCCGACCAGCGACTATTCCGGTGGCTGGCGGATGCGCGTGGCGCTGGCGGGGGTGCTTTTCTCGCAGCCCGACCTGCTGCTGCTCGACGAGCCGACCAACTACCTCGACCTCGAAGGCGCGCTGTGGCTCGAAAGCTACCTGCAGCGCTATCCCCATACCGTCATCGTCATCAGCCATGACCGCGACCTTTTGAACCGCGCCGTCGGGCATATCCTGCATCTCGAGGAACGCCGGCTGACGCTCTATACCGGCGGCTACGACACCTTCGCGCGCACCCGCGCCGAGAAACGCGCCCTGCAGGCCGCCGAGGCCAAGAAGCAGGAGGCCCGCCGCGCCCATCTGCAAAGCTTCGTCGACCGCTTTCGCGCCAAGGCCAGCAAGGCCGTGCAGGCGCAGGCCCGGATCAAGATGCTGGCCAAGATGGAGCCGATCACCGCCCCCGAAGAGGCGAAGTTCCACCGTTTCACCTTCCCGCAGCCGGACCAGCTGTCGCCGCCCATCGTCTCGATGGACGGGCTGTCGGTCGGCTATGACGGCCGCGCGGTGCTGAAACGGCTGAGCCTGCGCATCGACCAGGACGACCGCATCGCGTTGCTGGGCCGCAACGGCCAGGGCAAGTCGACGCTTTCGAAGCTGCTCGCCGAACGCCTCGAGGCGATGGAGGGCAGGATCGCGCGCTCGAACAAGCTGCGCATCGGCTATTTCGCCCAGCACCAGGTCGACGAGCTGGAACTGGGCGACACACCGCTCGACCATGTCCGCCGCTTGCGCCCGGACGAGGCCCCGGCGAAGCTGCGCGCGCGCCTTGCCGGTTTCGGCCTGATGGAGGCCCAGGCCGAGACCAGGGTCGGCCAGTTGTCGGGCGGCCAGAAGGCGCGGCTGTCGCTGCTGCTCGCGACCATCGACGCGCCGCATCTGCTGATCCTCGACGAGCCGACCAACCACCTCGACATCGAAAGCCGCGAGGCCCTGACCGAGGCGCTGAACGACTATACCGGCGCGGTCGTGCTGGTCAGCCATGACATGCACCTCCTGAGCCTCGTCGCCGACCGGCTCTGGCTGGTCGATCAGGGGGGCGTGACGCCCTGGCAGGGCGATCTCGACGATTACCGCAAGATGCTGCTGCAAGGCGAGGAAAAGGCCGAGGCAAAACCCGAGGCCAAGCCGAAGCCGCAGCGCCCGTCGCGCGACAAGATCCTGGAACTGCGCGCCGAGGCCCGAAAGGCCGAGGAACGGGTCGAGAAGCTGACCGCGATGCTCGAAAAGCTCGACGCGATCATGGCCGACCCCACGACCTATGACGACACATTGAAAGCCGAAGCCTTCGGGCGCAAGCATGCCGAGGCCAGCGAAGCCATGATGCGGGCCGAAAGCCTGTGGATGGAGGCGCTGGAGCGGCTCGACCAGGCCGAGCGAACATGAATGCCACAGTCTGGAAATATCGCCTGGCTCCTGCTGTTCACGGGTTGAGCCGAGGATAAAGTTTCGTCAATAGCTTGCGACAACTAGCTCCCCGGATTCGATGATGCGCTACCTGTTCGCGATTGCCCTGCTTGCCTGCTCGTCCCTTGCCGCACCTGCCAGTGCGCAATGGATCAACAATATCAGTGAGGCGTCGTTCGACGTCGGCGCGGGCGTCACCTACGGGCCGGGCTATTTCGGTGATGACGATGCCGAACTGGGACCCTGGGGCACCATGCGCAACCTGACCCTTGGCACCGACACCGGCGAGGAGAAGCAGGGCTTCGCGCTGATTCCATCCTTCGGCTATATCGGTTCGCGCAAGGCCACCGACCATGAAGAACTGCGCGGGCTCGACGATATCGACTGGACCGGCGAAATCGGGCTGCGCGTCAACTATGTCTCGGGTCCGTCACTGAGCTATGCCGCCATGCGCCTTGGCGTCGGCGGGCATGACGGTCTGGTCGGCGAAATCGGCACGAAGTACCGTTTTATCGTGAACGACAAGCTGACGCTCTGGACCACGGCCGAACTGCAACTGGGCGATGACGAATTCACCGACACCTATTTCGGGGTGAGCGAAGACGAATCCGCCTCGAGCAGCTTCCGCGCCTATGACCCGTCGGGTGGCATCTATGCCGCGAATATCGCCCTGGAGGCACGCTACAGCCTGACGCCAAAGACCTCGATTCTGGGCAAGATCACCTATGGGCGTCTGCTCAACGATGCGGGCAACAGCCCCATCGTGCAGGAACGCAACCAGCCCGAGATCAATCTGGGAATCGCAAGGCGGCTGAACTTCCGCTTTTGATCATAGCGGCCATGCGCACTGGACCCCGCCTGTCCAGAGTCCTATATAATCACCAACGATTGATAGGACGTACCGCATGACGACCGAAACGCTTCAAGAAGGCGATCCCCTGATCTCCCCTTCGACGACCGATCATCCGCTTTACGACTCTGTCGTCGAGGCCTGCAGGTCGGTCTATGACCCGGAAATCCCGGTCAATATCTTCGACCTCGGGCTGATCTATACAATCGACATCAATGACGAGAATGCCGTGCGCATCGTCATGACGCTGACTGCCCCCGGCTGCCCTGTCGCAGGTGAGATGCCCGGCTGGGTCGCCGATGCCGTCGAGCCGCTGCCCGGCGTGAAGCAGGTGGATGTCGAGATGACCTTCCAGCCGCAATGGGGCATGGACATGATGTCCGACGAAGCCCGCCTGGAGCTTGGCTTCATTTGAGCGCGCTCGACGATATGCTGGCTGGCCGCCCCTATGAGCCCGGGGATGGAGAGTTGGTTTCCCTGCGCAAGACCGCGCAGGGCCTGATGCGCGACTACAATCAGACCATCGTGGGCGACAAGACGCGGGCCCGCACGCTCAGCCAGTTGCTGGGAACCTGGAACGGAGCGGTGATCCGGGTGCCATTCTCGGTCGATTATGGCAAGCACATCCATTTCGGACCCGATTGCTTCGTCAATTACGGCTGCGTGTTCCTCGACGTCTGTGAAATCCGAATCGGTGCACGCTGCCAGATCGGACCGCAGGTCCAGTTGCTGACCCCCGATCACCCCCGCGACCGCGAGAGCCGATCAAAAGGCATCGAATATGGCCGGCCGATCACCATCGGCGATGACGTCTGGATCGGGGGCGGTGCGATCATCCTTCCCGGTGTCACGATCGGTGATGGTGCCGTCATCGGCGCGGGCGCGGTCGTCACGCGCGACGTCCCTCCTGACGCCATCATGGCAGGAAACCCTGCCCGCCCGGTCAATTCGAAACCCTAGAAATCCGCGCGCCCAGATCCGATCTGGGCGCGCAATTTCCGATCAGGCCCACTTTGCAAGCGGCGGCAGGCTCATCAGCACCGCTTCCGGGTCATGGCCGGTCGCCAATCCGAATTTCGTTCCCCGATCATAGACCAGATTGTATTCGGCATAGAGACCGCGATGCAGCAACTGCGCATCCCGGTCCGCCGCATCCCAGGCTTGATCCATGCGCCGCTCGGCCAAGGGCAGGAAGGCGGGCAGGAACGCCTCGCCCACGGCCTTGGTAAAGGCGAAATCCGCATTCCAATCGCCGGTATTGAGGTCGTCGTAGAAAATGCCCCCGACGCCCCTTGCCCGACCGCGATGCGGGACAAAGAAATATTCATCCGCCCAGGCCTTGAACCGATCGTAGTAATCCGCGCCATGGACGGCGCAAGTGTCGCGCAGGGTGTCGTGAAAATGTGTCGTGTCTTCAGGGTATTCAAGGCAAGGGTTCAGGTCGGTTCCGCCGCCGAACCACCATGCACCCGGCGTCCAGAACATGCGCGTGTTCATGTGAACCGCCGGCGCATGCGGGTTCTGCATATGCGCCACCAGGCTGATGCCCGAGGCCCAGAACCGCGGGTCCTCGTCAATGCCCGGCACGCCCCGAGCCGCCATGGCCGCCCGTGCCGGCGCTGAAAGGTCACCATGCACGGCCGACCAGTTCACCCCGACCTTTTCGAAGACGCGCCCGCCCCGCATCACAGACATGATCCCGCCACCGCCGCCTTCGGCGCGCCGGGTTTCGCGGACTTCGAAGCGCCCGGCAGGAACTTCTGCCGCCCCGCGATGCTCCAGCGCCTCGAAGGCCGCAACGATCCGATCCCGCAACTCCCGGAACCAGGAGGCAGCCATGTCACGTTCATCCTGCATTTGCATCGGCGTGTGTCCTTGCATTCTTGAATTGCCGAAGTTCGGGTCCGGTCCTATCCTTCGGGCGAACAACTAGAGGTCCTGCCCATGTGCCGCAACATCCTGTTTGGCCTGCTGCCTCTTCTGCTCCTTACGGCATGCGGCACACCGCAAGAGCGCTGCATCAGCCGCAACACCAGCGAATATCGGGCGGTTTCGCGCCTGCTTGCCGAGGTCGAGGGCAATCTTGCCCGCGGATATGCCTGGGAGGAGCGCCAGGTCATCCGGACCGAGTGGGACGATTGCCCGGTCGTTGCCTATGATCGCGACGGAAATCGCCGGATCTTCTATCGGTCCTGCCTGCGCAATGTCAGCGACGTGGAACGCTACCGCGTTCCCATTGATCCGGTCGTGGAAACGCGCAAGCGTGACAACCTTGCCGAGCGCAAGAAAGCCCTTTCGAGCTATGCGGCCCGCGCGGTCGATGCTTGCAAGGCGGCCTATCCCGAGACCAAGGGTTAAAACACCCCGGGCCCGAGCGGATCGCCAAGGCTGCGCCCGCCGTCGACACGAAGGATCTGGCCGGTGATGAAGGCCGAGCCTTCGCTTGCCAGGAACTGAACCGTCGCACCCAGTTCATCCGCGCCGGCGATTCGTCCCAACGGGGTCGCAGCGACCAGTTTCTCGCGCAGCGCCGGATCTTCCCGCAGCGTGAGCTGCAACTGGTTCGACATGATCGAGCCGAAAGCGACCCCGTTCACCCGAATCCGCTTTGGGGCCAGCGCCATCGCCAGCGATCTTGTGGCCTGCGCCTGTGCCGCGCTGGCGATCGAATAGGCCAGCATCTGGGGTTGCGGCCGGTCGGCTGCCAGCGAGGTCAGGTTGATGATCGCGCCGTTTTGCAGCGCTCCGTTGCCCTCGTCCTCGCCGGTCTGCTGGACCATGCGTTTCGCGACCATCTGCGACAGCTTCAGCCCCGAAGTCATGTTCTCGCGCATCATGTCGCCCAGAAGCTCATCACTGACGCTGAGCGGATCGCAGGCCTGAACAGCGCGATGGGCGTTGACCAGAACATCGATCCTGTCGAACGCGTCGATCGTCGCCGAGACGAGGTTTGCCAGGGTCAGCTTTTGTCCCAGATCGCCCGCGAAGACGCGGATCGGACCGTCGCCCTGACCCTCGGCGCCCAGCTCGGCATCCAGCGCTGCCTCGTCGCTGTCGGCGAACATCACATTCGCGCCGCCTTCCACGAAATGTCTTGCGATCGCCAGCCCGATGCCGCGTGCGGCACCGGTCACGATCACGCTTTTGCCTTGGACAGAAAAATTCATCTGCGGCGGCCCTTCGCCAGAGTTTTGCGGGCACCGGGACGCTGTGCGCCGGTGGCCGTCAGGATCTTGAACCGGGTGTCGCCACCGATCTCGGCGACATCCGCGAAGCATTCGCGCAGCGTCTCTTCGTAGGGAAGATGACGATTGGCAACCATCCAGAGCCGGCCCGCCCCGGTCAGAAGCCCGGCGGCAGTCCTGATGAACCCTGCCCCAAGCTTTGGATCGCCGGCGCGTCCCTGATGGAAGGGCGGGTTCATGACCACCCCATTGACCGGCTCGGGCAGGCGGAATTCGCGCGCATCGGCCCAATGGAAGCGGGCGCGCGGGTCGGTCACATTGCGGCGCGCGCAATCCAGTGCCACAGCATCCGCTTCGACCATGTGCAGGAGCTCGACGCTGGAATGCCCGAGAATCTGGGCCGAAAGCCAGCCCCATCCGGCGCCAAGGTCGACGACTCGGGTGGGCAGCTTGTCCGGCAGCGCCTCGGCGAGGGCCATGGAGGCAGGATCGGGCGCATCCGCGGAAAAGACACCCGGCCGCGTCACGAAGCCCGTTGCGGCCTCGTGATCCCGCGCTGGCCAATCGGCCGGAAGCCAGCCCGCTTCGGGAAGCGTCACACGGAATATCTTGCCATGCGCGCGCGACTGGATCTCATCGAGAGGGGCCATGCCCCTGAGCTCCTTGAGAACCGAGTCGACGCCATCGGTCTTCTGTCCATCGATCCAGAGCGATGCGCCCGGAGCAAGATGGGCACTTGCCTCTGCGATGCGCGCGCGGGCTTCCGCACGCGAGCGTGGAAGGAAGACGATCGCGCTGTCAAAATCACCCTGCGCCTCGGTCACGGGCTCGAAGCCCTGCGCCCTGAGCGCCGCGACATCGGGGTAAAGGCGCTGCACGATCTGCGTGCGTGCGGGATCAAAGAAGTTCAAATCGCTCGAGGCGCCTGCGCCAATCAGCAACATGCGCCCTGCGGGCGGCGTATCGCCGAACACGAACTCCAGCCGGGAACTAGCCACGTATTACTCTTTTTCCATGGTGCATTGCAGCGGGTGCTGCTGACGGCGGGCAAGCTCCATCACTTGCGCCACCTTGGTTTCCGCGATCTCGTGAGAGAATACGCCAACGACGGCCACCCCCTTGCGATGGACGGTCAGCATGATCTCGATCGCCTGGGCATGGGTCATGTTGAACAGCCGTTCGAGCACGTGAACGACGAATTCCATTGGGGTGAAATCGTCATTCAGCAGCAACACCTTGTATAACGGCGGCCGCTGCGTGCGCGGCTTGGTCTTCACCGCAAGATCTACATCCTCGCGGTTGTCCGGACGATTGGTCATAAGCGGATCTGTCTCGTCGCCTGCAATTGGGTGGGATGGGTCAAACCTCGAATATATAAGTTTTCGCCCCCAATGTAAGCCCCCCGCCGGTCCGCAGACCGGGACAAGCGGTGAGCGGGCATAGCGGAAAACCCCTAAACTTGTGGTTTTCGAAACCACCTTTGCGTGATATTGTCCATATCTTAACGAAGGCCCCGCAAGGTGAACGGGACCTCTGAGGCAGAAGAGACCGGGACAGTGAGCAGATTCAGCACGAAAGTCCGTCTTGGACTAATGATCTTTTTCGCGTGGGCCATTCCGATGGCGGCTGCCGCAGCTCCTTTTGCGGCATTTGTCATGGATGCACGCACGGGCAAGGAAATCTATTCGCAGAACGCCGATACGCGGCTGCATCCTGCCTCCCTGACCAAGATGATGACGCTTTACATGGCCTTCACGGCCATCGAACGAGGTCAGGTCAGGCTCGACTCGAAATTCACGGTGTCCAGCCACGCCGCGGCCCAGCCGCCCTCGAAGCTGGGGTTGAAACCGGGGCAAAAGATCGAACTGCGCTACCTGATCCGGGCCGCGGCCGTGAAATCGGCGAACGATGCCGCAACCGCGATCGGCGAGGGGCTGGCCGGGTCCGAACCCAAGTTCGCCGCCCAGATGACCGCGATGGCGAAAGCCCTGGGAATGCGGAACACCAACTTCCGCAACGCGAACGGCCTGACGAGCGAGGGGCATTATTCCAGCGCCCGCGACATGACGCTGCTGGGGCGGCGGTTGTTCTATGATTTCCCGCAATATTATTCGATCTTCTCTCGCCGATCGGCCGATGCCGGCATCGCGACCGTATCAAGCACGAACAAGCGCTTTCTTGACGCCTACGAGGGCGCCGACGGGATCAAGACGGGCTATACCCGGGCTGCCGGTTTCAACCTGACCGCCTCGGCAAAACGCGGGTCCAAACGGATCATTGCCACGGTTCTGGGTGGCAACTCGACGGCGCATCGCAACCAGGTCATGGCCCAGCTTCTGGATGCGGGCTTCGGCAAGGCACCGACGAAGGTGCGCGAAGTCCGTCCCGCTGCGCCCGAAATGCTGATGGTCGAGAAGAAGGTCGTCCGCCGGGTTCAGGTTGCACGGGTCGAGCCGCAACCGGTCGCGACGGCGCAATTGTCGTCATCCGACAGGCCGGTTGCGCGGGCCTCCACCGTCAATCTCGTGACGCCCGCCGCGATTTCGGCTGCGGTCGCCCGTGCCCAGAGCGCGGCGCGGGACCAGGTATCGGACAGCTCGCGGCCAAGCCGCAGGCCCCAGGCCGTCGCGACCGCCTCGACCAAGGGCAGCGACGACCTCGTTTCGACTTCGCCGCGGCCGACCAGCCGTCCCGAAGGCGACATTACAGGCGATGTCGAGGGCGGGATTTCCGCGGCGCGCCCGATCGCGGCCCCGCGCGGCGAGGACTCGGCCTCAATCGCCAAACCCACGGCATCGCTCTTCCTGCTTGATCCGCTGCCCCAGCCGCAAGCGGCACCCGAAGGCGGTATCATCCTGTCGTCACGCGAAACCTCTGACGACGCGCGCGGCGAGGTGACCGAGTTCGTCAGCCGCGACGATTCGGGCGATCGCGGATATGGCGTATCACTGGGCCTTTACCGCTCGATGGCCGAAGCCGAGCGGCTTCTGCTGCGCACCGCCCTTAAGGAAAGCGTGTCGCTTGCGACCGCCGAAAGCCGCGTCGATACCAGCAAACGCGGATATGAGGCGGTCTTCTCGGGCATGTCCAAGGACATGGCCGAGCTGGCCTGCGGCAGGCTGGTCGCCCGTCAACAGGCCTGCACCGTCCTGACACCATGATCGACGGAACCAGATGAAACGCTAACCGCGCCCTGATGGGCGCGGTTTTTCTTTGCAGCCAGCAGATCATGCCGATCTCAGGGCTTGGGATGCTCATCCCAGTCGCCGCTCAGGATACGCTCGGCATCGCCCTTGGGGTCTTCATACTGACGCCCTTTCAGCGCCCAGACGAACGCCCCGAGCCCAAGCGCACCAAGCCCCAGCGAAACCGGTATCAGCACAGCCAATATTTCCATCCGCAGCCTCTCTTCTATCGCAGCCGCAGCGCGTTCAGCGTGACGCTGATCGAACTCAGCGACATTGCAAGCGCCGCCATGAGCGGTGTCGCGAAACCCGCGATCGCAATCGGCACCGCCACGATATTGTAGAGAATCGAGATCGCGAAGTTCTCCGTGATCCGTCGCCGCGCCGCCCTCGCAAGATCCAGGGCATCCGAAACCGGGCCGAAATCCGAACCCAACATGACCATGTCAGAAGCAACCCGCGCCGCATCAAGCGCGCTTGCGGGCGACAGCGAGACATGGGCCGCGCTAAGCGCAGCCGTATCGTTCAGGCCATCGCCAACCATGAGCACCCTATGCCCCTGCCCCGAAAGATCGGAGATGACCTGGGACTTTTCGGTCGGCGTCATTCCGGCATGCCATTCGGATATCCCGAGCCTGCGCGCAAGGTCACGCACAACCGGTTCGGCATCGCCCGACAGAAGAAGCACCCGCCGTCCCGAGGCGAGGATCTGGGCCACGGCTTGCTCGACACCCGGTCTGGGTCGGTCGGAAAACTCGATCCGGCTCGGGTCCGAATGTCCCGATTGCAACCAGGTCGCCGACAGGGTGGCTTCGCCATGCGACGCCCCAAGCCATTCTGCGCGCCCAAGCCTGACGACTTGTGCCCCGTTCATGGCAGTCATCCCCTGGCCCGGGATTTCACGCAGATCCTGCAATTCGGCAGGCCTCACACCCGCTGCGGCAAGGGCCTGAGCGAGCGCCTGCGCCAGGGGATGAGACGAGGCCCGCGCAAGTCCTAGCGCGATCGGCCGGTCACGCTCTGCTATGCAATCCAGATCGACAAGCTGCGGCACACCCAGCGTCAATGTCCCGGTCTTGTCGAAGGCAACCACGTCGACCTCGGCCAAACGTTCAAGCGCGGTGCCGTCCTTGATGAGCAACCCGCGGCGAAAAAGGCGACCGGAAGCCGTGGTCACGACGGCCGGCACCGCCAGCCCCAAGGCACAGGGGCAGGTTATGATCAGCACCGCGGCGGCGATGTTGACCGCAAGACGGATATCCCCGCTGGCCCAATACCAGCCGCAAAAGCTGATGAGCGCCATCAGGTGCACCATGGGCGAATAGAGACGCGATGCCCGTTCGGCAAGAGATGTGTATTTGCCCCGTGCCGTCTCGGCGGCCGAGACAAGTGCGGTCAGACGGGCAAGCGAACTGTCGCGACCGGCCGCCGTCACCCGAAGCAGAAGCGGGCCAGTCAGGTTCACTTCGCCCGTCGAAAGGGCAAGCCCCGGCTGTGCAGCGACCGGCAGGGACTCGCCCGTCAGCAGAGAGCGGTCGATTTCGCTCATCCCTTCGACCACTTCGCCATCGGCAGGAACGCGGGCGCCGGGCCGGACCCGGACGAGATCGCCGGGGCAAAGATCGCTGACCGCGACCGGCTCTTCTCCGCTTTCGGTCACGCGGAACGCCCTTGGCACCTCCAGGGCCGTGAGTTCCTCGGCGGCCGAGCGGGCCGCGGCGCGGGTCCGATAGTCGAGATAGCGGCCGACGAGCAGGAAAAAGCACAGCATCACCGCGGCGTCGAAATAGGCGTGATGGCCGGAGTGCAATGTTTCGTAGACGGAAATGGCACTGGCCAGGATCAGCGCCAGAGAGATCGGAACATCCATCCCCAACCTGCCCGCTCGAAGCGCCCGCGCGGCGCTTGAGAAAAAGGGCTGGCCCGCAAAGGCGATGGTCGGCAGCGCGATCGCCCCGGAAATGAAGTGGAAAAGGTCCCGCGTCGCATCCTCGGCCCCCGACCAGACGGCGACCGACAGGATCATGATGTTCATCATCGCGAAACCCGACACCCCGATCCGCATCAGGATGTCGCGGCCCTGCCGATCGGCTGCGGACGCGCTCAGTGCCGCCGGGTCGAGTTCATGTGCCTCATAGCCTGTCGCCTCGACGACCGGGATGAGTTCATCGGCGGTCAGCCCCGGCGCGTCGACATTCACCCGTCGCAACGTCAGGTTCACGCGGGCTTCCCTTACACCGGCATGGCCCATCAGCGCGCGTTCGACATCCGAAATGCAGGTCGCGCAATGGATGGTCGGCAAGGAAAGGATGATGTCGGCGGGGGCTGGCTTGCTTCCGGCCACTCGCTGTGCCAGCGGCACCGCATCGCAGGCGGGACAGGCCGACAGCCGTGCGTCGTGAAGCGTGGCATCGCTCATCTCACTTGACCCTGCTGCCGTGGTAATGGTCGATGCGCTGGCGGAATTCGGTCCCATCCCATGCGATCGCCCGGATGTGGATGTTCCATAGCCCTGCGGGCAGATCCAGAGGCGCCACGTAAAGCCCTCCGCGATTGACGAGGTTCAAATGGCGGTCGTCGCGCACATAGGTCGGGCGCCCGACCGTCACCTCCATGTCTCGGATGGGCGCGGGATTGCCCTGTGCATCGCGGATCGCCAGCACCATTTCCCTGCCGTCATAATCGGGCGTCACCGTCCAGCCCAGGGACTTCTGCGCAGTTCTTTCCTGATCGAACCGCTGCGAGGCGACGTAGCTGTTTGCCACCTCGAGTCCGGGAAAGGTGCCAACGGCCTTCACGGCCATAAGGACATTGACCGCGATGATGATGCCGAAAGCCGCGACGGTGATCGCCAGGACATGTCGGCCGGTCAGTTCGCGCGCCATCATTCGCTCCTTCCGTGAAAGACGGTGTCTATCTTCGACTTCACCCCGTCACTGGTATCCTCGACCCAAAGCCTGAGCTCGACCTGCCCGCCTTCGGCCAGTTCAGAGCCCGGCTCGGCGGTCACATAGACCCTTTGGCTATGGGTCGCATCGGCCGGAACCGGAACCGTGGTGCCATCGACCCCCTCGACCTCCAGCATAGCACCTTGCAGCACCATGCCATCGGCATCGGCGACCGAAATCGTGAATTCGTGTTCCGCGCCCTGCTTGTTGCGCAACCGCAGGATATAAGTGTTGCGGATCGCTCCGTCGGCCATCGTGACATAAAGCGGGTTGCGCACCGGGGTCACGTTCAGGTCGAAGGGCGAGCGCATGAACAGCGCCACCAGAAGGGCGATCCCGATCCCCGACCAGAGCACGAAATACAACAGGGTGCGCGGACGCAGGATATGTTTCAGGATCGGCTTCGGCTTGCTGCCGGCACGTTCGGCCGTCTCGTCCTTCAGCGCCATGTAGTCGATAAGCCCGCGCGGCTTGCCGATCCTGGCCATCACGTCGTCACAGGCATCGATGCAAAGCGCGCAGGTGATGCATTCAAGTTGCTGTCCGTCGCGGATATCGATGCCCATGGGGCAGACGTTCACGCAGGCCATGCAGTCGATACAATCACCCTTGGCCCCGCCATCGGACCGGGTCGGCTCGTCGCGGCGGATCTTGCCGCGCGGTTCGCCGCGCCAGTCGCGATAGGCGACGGTAAGCGTGTCTTCGTCCATCATCGCGGCCTGGATGCGCGGCCAGGGACAGGCATAGATGCAGATCTGTTCGCGCGCAAAGCCTCCGAAGATGAAGGTCGTCGCGGTCATCACCGCCATCGTGATATAGGCGACGGGATGGGCCTGCCCGGTGAACAGGTTTCGCAGCAAGCTCGGCGCATCGGTGAAGTAAAAGATCCACGCACCCCCGGTCATCAGCGCAATGACCAGCCAGATCGACCATTTGCTCAGCCTCAGCCGCAGCTTGCGGCCATCCCAGGGGGCATTCCACAGGCGCACGCGGGCATTGCGATCCCCCTCGACCCAGCGTTCGGTCAGGATGAAGAGATCGGTCCAGACCGTCTGCGGGCAGGTATAGCCGCACCAGACACGCCCGAGGGCGGACGTGAAAAGAAACAGCCCCAAGCCCGCCATGACCAGAAGTCCCGCGACGAAATAGAACTCATGCGGCCAGATCTCGATCCAGAAGAAGAAGAAGCGCCGGTTCGCCAGATCGACCAGCACAGCCTGATCGGGCAGGTTTGGTCCCCGGTCCCAGCGAATCCAGGGGGTGATGTAATAGATCCCCAGCGTGACCGCCATGATGATCCATTTCAGATTGCGAAACCAGCCATGGACGCGCCGGGGAAAGATCGGCTCTCGGGCAGCGTAGAGGTTCGGCGGGTCGATGTCGGATTGCGACATGTCTGGCTCCTGTGGCGCGCGCGGGGGTGGTCCGGTTCCGATCACGCGCCTTGGCCTGCGTCGGCGCGTTCGCCGCAGCGGCAGATTTGGTTGGGACACCGGCCCCAGAAAACGCGCCTATCCGATGGGGGCCGGTGTCGCCGCAGCCTTGTGCAGGCTGCGGATATGCTTCGCTACTCGCCGCCGCCAAGGCCGTGGACATAGGATGCGACAGCGCGGATATCGGCTTCGGAAAGACGTCCGGCCCATGCCGGCATTACCCCGAAAGGCCCATCATGCACGATGCGGGTCAAGGTCGCAGGGTCCGAGCCATAAAGCCAGACGGCGTCGGTCAGGTCGGGCGCCCCTTGCTCACGGTCGCCTTTGCCGTTCTCGCCGTGGCAGGCGGTGCAATTGTCGACATAGACGTCGGTCCCTGCCTCGGCCAGAGCGGCATCATGCGGCTTTCCGCCCAGTTCGAGGACATGGTGCACGACCTGGCGGATCTGGGTGTTGTCCAGCAGCCCGTCGGTTCCGAAACGCGGCATCTCGGAATAGCGGGTATCGCCATCCTTCGGATCTCGGATGCCGTGCTGCACGGTGGTGTGGATGTCCTCAAGCGTGCCGCCCCAGAGCCAGTCATTGTCCAGAAGCGAGGGATAGCCCGAAGCCCCGCCCGCCCCCGAACCATGGCATTGCGCGCACCAGGTGCGGAAGATCGCCGCGCCGGCATTGGCCGTGTAGTTCGCAAGTTCGGGATCATCGGCGATCTGCTCTAGGGGCGTGTCGACCAGCTTGGCCTGGACCCCCGCATTGGCCTCGGCAAACCGACGGATATCGGATGCCACCTCGGCGCGATTGTTCGTGCCCAAAAGGCCCTGGGTTGCCTGGCTGACCAGGGGAATGGCTGGATAAAGGAACATGTAGCCCACGGCCCAGACGATGGTCGCGTAAAAGGTCCACAACCACCAGCGCGGCAAGGGGTTGTCATATTCCTCGATGCCGTCCCAGCTGTGGCCCGTTGACGGCACCTCGACCACGCGACGCACGCCCTTGCTGTCGCGGACGACACGGGTTCCCACGACGGGTTTGTGCAGGGGTTCGCCCTCGGGCCCCTCGGGCGGATGGGCAAGGATCTGCGCCTTGTTTTCCTCATCCGCTGCCATGCGCTCAAGCTCGATGCGGTTGTCGGGGTTCTCGGGGCTCGTGTGCTCGTCCTTCTTGTCGGCCATCACTCGACCTCCTCTTGACCCTCGCGAGCGGGGCTCTTCTCGTTTCGAAAGATGCTCTCGGCGGCGTCCCGATGCATCGGGCGCGATCCGGGCCGCCAGGCAAAGGCGATTGTTCCCACGAAGAACAGCACCAGCAGGATCAGGACCCAGCTGTCGGCCAGTTCACGCAGGAAGGAATAATGATCCATCCCGCCCCCCTATCGATTGGCGTCCGGCTCGAAGGTCGAGAAATCGACCATCGTGCCCAGAACCTGAAGATAGGCGACCAGGGCATCCATTTCGGACACGCCGGGGCGGCGGTCGAAATTGCGCTGCTGCGCGCCGGGATAGCGTTCTTCCAGACCCGAGGCATCGGCGTCGGGATTGGCCTGGGCGCGGAAATCGCTGATCGCCGCCTCGACCATTTCTTCGCTATAGGGCACGCCAACGATCGCATCCGTCGCCAGCCGGTCCTTCATGTTCGAAGGGTCGATCATCCGGTCATGCAAAAAGCCATATGCGGGCATGATCGATTCCGGAACAACGGCCTGCGGGTTCGTCAGGTGGTCGATATGCCATTCGTCCGAATAGCGTCCGCCCACCCGCGCAAGATCGGGGCCGGTCCGCTTCGATCCCCATTGGAACGGGTGATCGTACATCGACTCGGCCGCAAGGCTGTAATGGCCATAGCGTTCGACCTCGTCACGCATCGGGCGGATCATCTGGCTGTGGCAGACATAGCAGCCTTCGCGGATGTAGATGTCACGCCCTTTCAGTTCGAGCGGCGTATAGGGGCGCACGCCGGTCACCTTCTCGATGGTGTTCTGCAGGTAGAAGAGCGGCGCGATCTCGACCAGGCCGCCGATTGTCACCACGACGAAGGAAAAGACCATCAGCAGCGTGGCGTTCTTTTCAAGGATCTTGTGTTTTTCAAGAATTGCCATGTTCGATCCTCACTCGGCGGGGACCGCGATGGCGGTCGCTTGCGTCTTGGGTTGGCGATTGACCGTGGCCCAAAGGTTGTAGCACATGATCACCCCGCCGGTCAGATAGAGGACACCACCCAGGGCGCGCACCACGTTCATCGGGAATTTCGCGGCCACCGTGTCGGCGAAGGCATTGACCAGGAAGCCCTGGCTGTCGACCTCGCGCCACATCAGGCCCTCCATGATCCCCGAGACCCACATCGAGGCCGCGTAGAGGACCAGCCCGATCGTCGCGAGCCAGAAATGCCAGCTGACCAGCGCGTTGGAATACAGCCGATCCCGTCCCCAAAGCCGGGGCGTCAGGTAATAAAGCGCGCCAAAGGTGATCATGCCGTTCCAGCCCAAAGCGCCGGAATGGACATGGCCGATTGTCCAGTCGGTGTAATGCGACAGCGAGTTCACGGCCTTGATCGACATCATGGGCCCTTCGAATGTGGCCATGCCGTAGAACCCCACGGCGACGACCATCATGCGCAGCACCGGGTCGGTCCTGAGCTTGTCCCAGGCGCCCGAAAGCGTCATCAGCCCGTTGATCATGCCGCCCCAGCTGGGCATCCACAGCATGATCGAAAACACCATGCCCAGCGTCGAGGCCCAGTCGGGCAGCGCGGTGTAATGCAGATGGTGCGGACCCGCCCAGATATAAAGAAAGATCAGCGCCCAGAAATGGATGATCGACAGCTTGTAGCTGTAGACCGGGCGCTCGGCCTGTTTCGGGATGAAGTAATACATCATCCCGAGGAAGCCGGCGGTCAGGAAGAAGCCGACCGCATTATGGCCGTACCACCATTGCGTCATCGCATCCTGAACGCCCGAGAAAAGCTGGACTGATTTCGAGCCAAGGAAGCTGACCGGGACCGAGAGGTTATTGACGATATGCAGCATCGCGATCGTCACGATGAAGGACAGATAGAACCAGTTCGCGACGTAGATATGCGGTTCCTTGCGCTTCAGGATGGTCCCCAGGAAGACCGCCAGGTAGACGACCCAGACCAGTGTCAGCCACCAGTCGACGTACCATTCCGGCTCGGCATATTCCTTGGACTGGGTGGCACCCAGAATATAGCCGGTGGCCGCCAGCACGATGAAAAGCTGATAACCCCAGAACACGAACCAGCCCAGGTTACCGCCCCAAAGCCGGGCAGCCGAGGTGCGCTGCACGACGTAGAACGAGGTCGCGATCAGGGCGTTGCCGCCAAATGCGAAGATCACCGCCGATGTGTGCAGCGGGCGAAGCTTGCCGAAATTGGTGTAACCTTGCGTGAGATCGCTGAGGTTCAGCGCCGGAAAGGCCAGCTGAAAGGCGATGACAACGCCCACCAGGAAACCGACCACGCCCCAGAAGGCGGTCGCGATCACGCCCGCACGGACGACGCTGTCGAAATATTCCGTCTCGGGGTGCGGGTCCAGGGCGGGCTGTTCATTTCCCATGCCGCGCAGCACGCGGATGAAAAGAAAGCCTGCCAGCAGCATGATGATCAATGCATTGACGCCATAGGCCGGATCATCGGGGCGCGCCCAATTGGCGGCGATTGCGGCAAGCACCGCGATCACGCCCAGCGCTATCAGCTTGATCGTGTCCAACATGCGAATCCTGTCCCTTCCTGCGTTTCAGGATGCCGAATCCCCCCGTTTTCTGGGCTTCGGCTGGCCTGACGGCTCTGAGGCTAATTCGGCACGGCTCACGGCACTTTGATCTGTGTCAACATTGACCCGCCTAAGCCGATGTAAAGTGAACTGAAAGGCGGAGCTTTTTTTCGAAAGCGGAAACGGCTCCGGAATGCCACGACGCCGCGTCAAGACGCTCAGGAAGGGGTGCGCCCATGTCTTACAAAACAATCCTCACGGTGCTGACGAATGAGAACCAGCACAAACAGCTTGATTCAGCGATCGCCATGACACGCCGCGAGGACGCGCATCTGGACGTATTCTGCCTGGGCGTCGATCACACGCAAAGCGGCTATTACTATGCTGGCGCATCTGCCTATGTCTTTCAGGAAACCATCGACAAGGCGATCGCCGCAGCAGACGCGCTAGAGCAACGCGTGCGCGAAAAGCTTCATGCCGAGGATGTCAGGTGGTCGGTCGATTCGGCGGTCGCCCAGATCGGCGGGCTTTCCACGCTTGTCGGCATGCGCGCGCGCTACTCGGATCTGGTGGTTCTGGCCCGACCCTATGGCGAAGGCGCATCGCCCGATGCCGAGGCCATCACCGAAGCAGCCCTTTTCGAAGGCTCATCCCCCGTCCTGATCGTGCCCGAGATGCTGAGCGAGCCTTTCGGCAAGAAGATCCTGATCGCGTGGAACCAATCGAGCGAGGCGCTCGCCGCTGTCCGTCGTGCGCTTCCGCTGCTGAAAGCCGCCGAGTCGGTCGAGATCACGGTGATCGACCCTTCGCCGCATGGCCCCGAACGCTCTGATCCCGGTGGCGCGCTGTGTCAGCTGCTGACCCGTCACGGCGTGAATGCCGAGATCGCCGTGCTTGCCCGAACGCTGCCCCAGGTCAGCGACATCATGATCAGGCGCGTCACGGAAATCGGTGCGGACATGGTCGTGATGGGGGCCTATGGCCATTCACGGTTCCGGCAGGCAATTCTTGGCGGTGCCACGCGCAACATGCTGGAAAAAGCACAGGTTCCGGTACTGATGGCCCGCTGAGCATTTTCAGACGGGAAGGCCACCATCCGTGTCGTCCCCACTTTCGACAACCAGGTTCTCGAAAGATGGAATGTTGACGCGCCGCTTCCCCTCAAGCTCGATCAAGCCTTCGCGCTTGAGGGCGCCCATCTGACGGCTGACGGTTTCCAGTGTCAGGCCCAGGTAATCCGCCATGGCTTCGCGCGTCAGCGGCAGTTCGATGACGATCCGTCCACCGGGACGTTGACGGATCAATGCGGCCTCGCGACGGGCAAGGATCACCAGAAGCGAGGCAATTTTTTCGCGTGCCGATTTGCGGCCCAGCAAAAGCAGCCAGTCGCGCGCGCTGTCGAGTTCGTCCAGGGTCATCTCAAGCAGCCGGCTCGCAAGATGCGGCGTTTCGCGCAGCAGTTTCTCGAAAGGCTTGCGACGAAAACAGCACAGCAGGATGTCGCTGGTGGCGGTGACGGTATAGCTTGCCAGATCGCGCCCCGGCCGACCCAGGAAGTCACTGGGCAAGAGCAAACCGACCATCTGTGTGCGGCCGTCCTCAAGCTGCTGGGTCAGCCCCGCCATCCCAGACACGACGGAGGCAACGAAATCCATGCGATCGCCCGCCCAGACAATCACCTGCCCCGCCTCGAAGCTGCGGTAATATTTCATCGTCTCGAGTTCGGCGAGTTCGTCACCATCGCAATGGGCGCAAACTGCACGGGTCCGTATGGGACAAATGTCGCAAGCTTGCTGCGACGAAAGGAGTGCTACGTCGGCTGCCATTCTTGATCTGCGTCAATGTCGTTAAGGAGAAGGTCGGGCAAGGATAGCCACATGGAACAACAATCGCAACTTGAGCGCCTCGGTTTGTTTGATGCGCGTGTCCCACGCTATACCAGCTATCCGACAGCGCCGCATTTCACGCCGGCCGTCGGCCCCCAGCAATTCCGCGAATGGATCGCCGCGATCCCATCAACTGCCACCATCTCGCTTTACATCCATGTCCCATTTTGTCGCAGGCTGTGCTGGTTCTGTGCCTGCCGCACGCAGGGCACGCAGTCCGAGGCCCCAGTGCGGGCCTATGCGGACACCCTGCTCGCCGAACTCGAGCTGCTGAAATCGACCTTGGCGCCGGGCGTGCGTCTGTCGCGCCTGCACTGGGGGGGAGGAACCCCCACCCTGATGCCCGCAGATGTCATCAGCCGCCTGGCCGGAACGGTGCTGTCTGCCTTTCCGCTGGCCGAGGGGGCCGAATTCTCGGTCGAGATCGACCCGAACGAAATCGACGATGCCCGCATGGATGCCCTGGCAGAAGCCGGCCTCAGCCGGGCGTCTATCGGTGTTCAGGATTTCGACCCCGAGATCCAGAAGGTCATCGGGCGCGATCAGAGCTTCGAAGTGACGAAGCGCGCGGTCGACATGATCCGCGACCGGGGCATCGCGAGCCTGAATGCCGACATCCTTTACGGTCTGCCCTATCAGGACCCGTTGCGGATTGCGGAATCGGTGCAGAAGCTGCTGGCGCTTTCTCCTGACCGCGTCGCGCTTTACGGCTATGCCCATGTGCCCTGGATGGCCAAGCGGCAGGTGATGATCCCGTCGGAGACATTGCCCGAACCCCAGGATCGGCTGCGGCTTTTCGAAGTCGCGCGCGACCTGTTCCTGGCGGACGGCTATGCCGAGATTGGCATCGACCATTTCGCCCGTCCCGATGACGGGCTGGGACGCGCGCAGCGTGCCGGGCTGCTGCGTCGAAATTTCCAAGGCTACACGGATGATCAGGCGAACGTGCTGATCGGCCTGGGCGCATCGTCGATTTCGCGCTTTCCGGAAGGCTATGCACAGAACGCACCAGCGACTGGCGCCCATGTCGCGTCGATCCGCGCGGGGCATTTTTCGACCAGCCGGGGCCACGCGTTTTCGGCCGAGGATATCTGGCGCGCTCGGATGATCGAATCCCTGATGTGCGATTTCGAAATCCGCGCTGAAGAATTCGTCTCGCGATACGGGCTCACCCCCGAGCGGCTCAGGGACATCCTTGCGCCGATCGCGGCACGATTCGGTGACATGGTCCGGATCGACGAAGCCGGACTGCGCATCCCGACCCATGCGCGACCTTTGACGCGCATGGTCGCGAGGATGCTCGATGCCTATGACATGGCAGCATCCGGTCATTCATCGGCCATCTGACCTGCGCACAGATCGGGCACGGCATTGCGAGAGGGGCGGTGAAAGCTCCGCGCCCCTTTCGGTTCGTCAATTCGGGCCTTGGCTCAATGTGCCTCGGCCCAGTTGGCGCCCTGCCCCGCATCGACGATCAGTGGGACATCAAGCTTGATGGCCGGTTCCGCCGCCCCCTCCATGACCTCGCGGGCGATGCGGATCAGATCATCGACCGCCCCCTCTTCAGCCTCGAAGACAAGCTCGTCATGGACTTGCAGCAACATGCCGACCGGCAGATGCGCAATCGCGGCGGGCATGCGAGCCATGGCGCGACGAATGATGTCGGCCGCCGCCCCCTGGATCGGGGCGTTGATCGCGGCGCGCTTGGCGCCGCCTGCTGCCGGGCCGTTCTGGTTGATGCCGGGCGTGTTGATGCGCCGTCCGAACAAGGTGCGCACATGCCCGTCCTGCTTGGCCTCGGCAATGGTGCGGTCCATATAGGCGCGGATCTCGGGGAAGCGTTCGAAATAGGTGTCGATGAAGGCCTGTGCCTCGGCGCGGGGAATGCGCAGGTTGCGCGCAAGGCCAAAGCCCGAAATGCCGTAGATCACGCCGAAATTGATCGCCTTGGCACGGCGGCGGATCATCGGGTCCATGCCCTCGACCGGAACGCCGAACATCTGGCTCGCGGTCATGGCGTGGATGTCGATGCCATCGCGAAACGCCTGCTTCAGCGCCGGGATCTGCGCCACATGGGCCAGGATGCGCAATTCGATCTGGCTGTAGTCGAGACTGACGATCCGCATTCCCGGACCGGCGATGAACGCCTCGCGGATGCGGCGGCCTTCGTCGGTCCGAACCGGGATGTTTTGCAGGTTCGGATCGGTCGAGGCCAGACGCCCGGTCTGCGCGCCGGCAATCGAATAGCTGGTATGGACCCGGCCGGTTTCGGGGTTCACATGCAGCGGCAGCGCATCGGTATAGGTCGATTTAAGCTTCGAGATGCCCCGCCAGTCCAGCACGCGCGCGGGCAGATCGTGCCCCTCGGCGGCAAGATCTTCAAGGACTTCGGCGCTTGTCGAATAGGCGCCGGTCTTGCCCTGCTTGCCCCCTTGCAGCCCCATGCGATCAAACAGGATCTCGCCCAGTTGCTTGGGGCTGCCGACATTGAAGCTGCCCCCGGCCAAGGCATGGATTTCCTCCTCCAGCGCGGCCATCTTCTGGGCAAAGGCGCTGGACATGCGCTGCAGATGGCCGACATCGACACGAATGCCGGTCATTTCCATTTGGGCCAGCACATTGATCATCGGCCGTTCAAGCAGCTCGTAGGACGTAGCCACATGCTCGCGCGACAATTCGGGCCGGAAGCGATGCCACAGCCGCCATGTCACCTCGGCATCTTCGGCCGCATATTCGGCCGCCTTGTCGATCGGCACCTGCGCAAAATTGATCTGCGACTTACCCGAACCGATCAGATCCTTGATGGGCACGCATTTATGCCCAAGATAAAGTTCGGCAAGCTCGTCCATGCCGTGATTGTGCGATCCCGCGTTCAGCGAATAAGACATCAGCATGGTGTCTTCGACCGAGGCCATGCGGATGCCCAGCCGTGCAAGGATCTTGCAGTCATACTTGATGTTCTGCCCGATCTTCAGCGTCGCCTCATCTTCGAGCACGGGCTTGAGCATCGCCAGCGCACGTTCGGCGGCCATCTGCCCTTCGGCCAGGGCGGGACCACCGAACAGGTCGCCCGAGATCCCCTCGCCGACATGGCCCAGCGGCAGATAGGCCGCCCGACCCGGTCCCGTGCAAAGCGAAACGCCGACCAGATCGGCGCGCATCTCGTCAAGCCCGGTCGTTTCCGTGTCGATGGCGACGATACCCTTTTCGGAAATCTCGGCCAGCCATTCGGCAAGGCTCGCCTCGTCACGGATCACGACATAGCCGCTGCGGTCGATCGGGGGCAGTTCGGCTGCTGCCGGTGCGGCATCGCTGGCGGCGGCAGGCGCGTCGGTGATGACGGGGGCCGCAGTTCCGAAACGCTCGGCCACGCGATTTGTCAGGGTGCGGAATTCCATTCGCGTCAGGAATTCAAGCAGCGCCTCAGGGTCGGGCTCGCGCACCTCAAGCGTGTCCAGCCCGAAATCCAGCGGCGTGTCGCAATCCAGCTCGACCAGCCGTTTCGAGATGCGGATCTGCTCGGCATGGTCGATCAGGGTCTGACGTCGCTTGGGCTGCTTGATCTCGGATGCACGTTCAAGGAGGGACTCGAGATCTCCATATTCCTGAATAAGTTGCGCGGCAGTCTTTATCCCGATTCCAGGTGCGCCGGGTACGTTGTCGACGGAATCGCCGGCCAGCGCCTGCACATCGACGACGCGATCCGGTTTGACGCCGAACTTCTCGAAAACCTCGTCGGGACCGATCTGCTTGCCCTTGATCGGGTCCATCATCTCGACCCCGCCGCCCACGAGCTGCATCAGGTCCTTGTCGGAACTGATGATGGTCACGCGCCCGCCCGCATCACGCGCCTTGCACGACAGCGCGGCGATGATGTCATCGGCTTCGAAGCCCTCGGTTTCGATGCAGGAGATGTTGTAGGCGCGCGTCGCCTCGCGGGTCAGCGGGAATTGCGGGCGCAGGTCCTCGGGCGGCGGCGGGCGATTGGCCTTGTAAAGCGGATAGATGTCGTTGCGGAAGGTCTTTGACGAGTGATCGAAGATCACGGCGGCATGGGTCGGCTGGTCCGGGCCGGTCCCGTCCTGGATGTATTTCCAGAGCATGTTGCAAAAGCCCGCGACCGCACCGATGGGCAGCCCGTCCGAACGCCTCGTCAGAGGCGGCAACGCGTGATAGGCCCGGAAGATGAAGGCCGAGCCATCGATAAGATGCAGATGGTGGCCCTTGCCGAATGCTTCAGTCATTTATGCCCCCGTCGTGCAGAAATCAGTCGCCCCCTTCTGCCACGAAGGAAGCCGGGGGCCAAGACCGGCTCTGGCGGACGATCCGAACGCGCGGTCGCATGACAAAACCCGGCCCTGCCGGACCGGGTTCGCTTCGCGCTCAGACAGCGAGGCACCCCATTCGGGCGGCCCTTCAGCCCGTCTCAGTGATCGTCATGCGCATGGGCGCGGTCGATCTCGAAGCGCTTGTCGCAATAGCCGCATTCAACGAAGCCGGTATCATGGGGAATGGCAAGCCAAACCCGCGGATGGCCTGCACCGCGCGATTCATCCCCATCGCAAGCCACCTTCCATGAAGTGACAACCTGGATCTCGGGGGCCGGAAGGGTCATGGCGATTCCTTGAGCTCTGACAACAAACGGAGTTAAACCGGCGCAGATCATAATGACTGGAACGACGCTATGCCAGCCCCCCGGGACTTCAATACCGAAGCAAATGCGATCGAGATCAGAGGCCTGACCAAGACCTATGCCGCCTCTGGCTCTGCTCCGCCGAAACAGGCGCTGAAGGGGCTGGACCTTTCGATCCCTGCAGGATCGATCTTTGGCCTGCTCGGGCCGAACGGCGCGGGCAAGTCCACCACGATCAACATTCTGGCCGGGCTGGTGCGCAAGACGGCCGGCAAGGTTTCGATCTGGGGCTTCGACCAGGACGTGAACCCCCGCCAGTCGCGCGCAGCCATCGGGGTCATGCCACAGGAACTGAACATCGACCCATTCCTGAGCCCGCGGGCCAGCCTCGAGGTGCAGGCGGGGCTTTACGGCGTGCCCAAGCGCGAACGCTGGACAGACGAGCTGCTCGAGCTGGTCGGGCTTTCGGACCAGGCGGAGAGCTATTCCCGTCACCTGTCGGGAGGCATGAAACGACGCTTGCTGCTGGCCAAGGCGCTGGTCCACCGGCCCCAGATTCTCGTGCTGGACGAGCCGACCGCAGGGGTCGACATCCAGTTGCGCGAAACGCTGTGGCGCAATGTCAGGCGGCTGAACGAACAGGGGATGACCATCATCCTCACGACCCACTATCTCGAAGAGGCCGAAGAGATGTGCGACCGCATCGCCATCGTCGACCGTGGCAGCCTGATCCAGTGCGAAGAAACCCGCACGCTTGTCGGACGCGCGGATTCAAAGACGCTGATTCTGGATACGGGCGATGCGCGCGCCATTCCCGAGCTTCCGACAAATGTCCGGGCCGAACGCCGCGCCGATGGCAGGCTTGCGATCAGCTATGCCCCGTCACGCACCACCGCCGATGCGCTGATCGACGCCATTCGCGGCGCGGGAATTCCCATTCGCGACATTGCGGCCGAAGTGCCGGACCTCGAGGACGTTTTCGTCCAGTTGACCTCGAGGTCCTGATCGGGGCCGGGTCAGGCCGGATCGACCATCCGGCCGATATTCCTTCCGCCAAGGATGTGCATGTGGAAATGCGGGACTTCCTGCACGCCATGCACACCGGCATTGGTGATGACGCGATAGCCCTGCCCGCTGTCCAGATCGACGCCCAGTTCGTGCGTCAGGCGCGCCATGGCGCGGGTGAAATCCAGGACCTCGGCGTCCGAAGCATTTGCCGCGAAATCGTCATAGCTGACATAGGCGCCCTTCGGGATCACCAGCACATGCACCGGGGCCTTGGGCGCGATGTCGCGAAAGGCCAGCGTATGTTCCGTTTCCAGAACGGTCTGGTTCGGGATCTCGCCCCGCAGGATGCGCGCGAAAATGTTTGTCTCGTCATAGGCAGGCATGTGCCCCTCCCTGTCATTCGGCGAAAAGAAACTGCGTGCTGGCCAGCTCACGCCCCATTTCTGGCATCACGTCGAGAAAGCGTGCGATCTGCACGGCATTGTCTTCGGCGCTGCGCCAGGGCGCTATCGAGTGGAAGCTGGTGAATTCTATATCGCGCAACCGTTCGGCCTCATGTTCAAGATCGGCTCGGACAGTCGGCAGCAGGCGCTCGATCACTTCCTCGGATGTCTCGGGACCGGCAAGGCCGACCCGTCCGATATGACCGCGCAGGTAATCGTCATCGAAATGCGAATCGATCAGAAGAACCCGCGTGTCGGTCTTGTCAGAGGCCAGGTCCTGGATCAGGTGCATGCCCGAAGGGTCAAGGCAGATCACGAGGCGGTTCGCGTCAAACTGCTCGAAAAGAAGCCGCAGAAGCGCCTTGCGGTGGCGATGCCGCTTGCTGACCGTGTTCTCGACGCCGCCCAGATCAGGCAGGCGCGCCTCGGCCTCGTTGAACAGGTAGTCGACGGCCGGAATATCGGTATGGGTTCGAATGGCCTCGGTCAGGCGCTTGGCGATATGCCATTTCTTGGACACGATCAGACGCAACGAATTTTCACGTCCAAGCGTGCCATCCGTTTCCCAGAATCGGGGCGCAAATCGCCGACCGACCCGCCCGCGACCGGTCAGAAAGCGAAAGAGGCCCGTGGCTTCGTTCGAAATCGGGAAATGCACGCCCTCGGCCGCCCATAGCGCCCCCAGGCGTTCGCGCAGGCGCAGGGCTTCGGGGCTGATCTTGCGGGCGAACAGGTAATTCTGGCCCATCAGCAGATCGTAGTGATCGTTGTAGAAGGTCACGGGCATGCCGTAATCGGTGAAGACCAGATAGGTCAGCGTCCGTGGACGCAATTCCTTGCGCGGCACGACATGGGGCACGACGGTCTGGAAGAAGGTCTCGTCGGGTATCCATGTCGTAGCGAAGAACCGCATCACATCCGGACGGCTTGCGCAGAACTCAAGCACACGCTCGACCGTCTGGCGTCTCAGGCACCACCATTGGGAACCGATCCTCACCTGGATGTCGCTGGGGATCTGGCGGGTGATCTTGAAACGCTTCTGCAGCTCGTAGCTGGCATAGAACCGCTTGGGCTGGGTGCGTTCATTGAACCAGTGGCGATAGATCAGCCGTTCTTCCTTGAAGCCCGTCTTGATCCAGTCCGACTCGAAAAAGTCGAAATTTTCGATGTAGTCGCAATCCTCGGCATCGAGGAAGGCATGCGCGTATTCGGCCGATTTGATCGGCATGCAATCGCCCGAGAGCATGTAGAAATGCGTGGCCAACGGAAAGGATGCCACGGCGGCCCTGACCGCCTCGAGCGTGGCCCCGACCAGCGACCATTCCCCCCAACCGCATTTCCAGCGCTTGGCCGCGAAAACCACCGAAGGGTTGTCGGCCAGTTCCGAACGGATCAGTTCAAAGTCACGCAGGTTGGCGCGGGCATCGAAATGGATGGAAACGTAGTCTCCCGAAGCGGTCAGGCGGTTGGCTTGGGCCACCACCCCCTTCGGGTCCTTGTGGCAGAGCAGAATGAAGGCAATCCGCGCCATTTATCTAATCAATCCATTCATGACAGCGGTCTTGTTCTACACGCGGTTGAAACTCTGTCAGCGATTTGCTTTCTGTGTCTAACGATTTTGGCAAGGTCGGCAACCCGACCCCAGCCTCCAACAAGGAATATCTCAATGGGTTTTCCCGGAACTTGGATGACTGAAAGCGAAAGCATGGTCTATCGTGTCGTCCCGAAATGCGCCTGCTCATCAATCGGTCAGATCATGTTCTATTCCGATCATGGCCGCTATTTCGACGGCGACATTCACGATTCCACCGAAGGGCTGCACAAATGGAACCAGGATCAAAGCCAGAATCTGATTGAAAAGAACGTGAAGGCCCATCAATCCCTGACGTTCACCTGTGTTCGCAATCCCTATACCCGCGTCCTTTCTTCGTTCTTCGACAAGATCGCGGGCATCCAGCGCAACGGCAAGCGGTACCGCGGCAGCCTGATCCCGCAACTGATGCAGCGCTATGGCATCGACGTGGGAAGCCCCGAAAACGATTTCGAATTCGACCAGATCGCCAGCTTCCGCAGGTTCCTTTTGTTCGCGCGCGACACCATCCGCTGGCGCCGCCCGATGGAGCCTGACATCCACTGGTCATCCATGTCGGGCCACATCTCGACCTTCATCGTGAATGGCGGACGCTACGATCAGATCTTTTTCACCGAGAAGTTCAACGAAGGCATGCAGAAGGTGCTGAACGCCGCCTCGACGCGGGTCAAGGTGGATGTGAACGACGTGCCGAAATTCAACGAATCCGAAGGACACGGCCCCAAGCGGGCACACAAGGTCAGCGACTATTTCGACGACCTGTCGCGCCATCTTGTCTGGGAAGTCTACAAGAAGGACTTCCAGCTTTTCAAATACGACTTCGACAACCCGGACAACAAGTTCCCGAAATCCGAAGTCGACCTTGCCGAGGTTCACGCCAAGCTCGGTCGCTGACCCCGGGGGCATGCGGCAGGTCGCGATCTGCCGCATTGTCCCCCTTGACCCTCGTCTCCGCCGCGGTTTTTCCTTCAAAGCAGAAAGTTTCCCCTTGCGGAACGGATCGAATACGCTATTTTGCCGCGTTCATTCGACCGGTGGGGGATAACCCGGACCGTGGCCCCCGAGCGCGAACACTCGTTTCGTGCCTTGCGGTCGACGCGTCATTGGCCTATGCCCCGCCCCAGACCCGATATCAGAATCCGGGGCCGCCGTGAGGCCGCCCCCCGAACCACTTGAGGTTGTGACATGGCCGTCCCTCAGAACCGAGTTACCCGCTCCCGCCGCAACATGCGTCGTTCGCATGACGCCCTGGTTGCCGGCAACCCGAACGAATGCTCGAACTGCGGCGAACTGAAGCGCCCGCACCACGTCTGCCCGTCCTGCGGCCACTATGGCGACCGTGAGGTCGTCGCTCAGGCCAACGAAGTCGACCTGGACGACGACGCGGCGTAAGCGGACCGACCGAGGACATGACTTCGGCGGAGATCTCGACCGATACGCGCGCCCATGAATTCAAGGGCAGCGTGGTGATATCCGTTGATGCCATGGGCGGCGATCGCGGTCCTGCCGCGGTCGTGGCGGGCATCGCGCTCAGCGCCGACAAGAATCCGGACATCCGGTTCATCGTCCACGGTCCCCGGGCCGAACTCGAACGGCTGATCGCCAAGCGGCCCGGCCTTGCCGAGCGTTGCGACATTCGCGACGCGCCAGGCGTCGTGACGATGGAGGACAAGCCCAGCCAGGTGCTTCGCAAAGGCGAAGGCACCTCGATGTGGTCCACCGTCGAATCGGTCCGCAAGGGCGAAGCGACCGTCGCAGTCTCCTGCGGCAATACCGGCGCGTTGATGGCACTGTCGATGCTGCGTCTGCGCAAGTTGCCGGGTGTCAACCGCCCTGCCATCGCCTGCCTCTGGCCCTCGCGGAATCCGCAGGGGTTCAACGTCATGCTCGACGTCGGCGCGGATATCCGGGCCGATGCGCAGGACCTGCTTACATATGCGCTGATGGGCGCATCCTATGCCCGAAACGGTCTTGGCCTCGCCCTTCCACGGGTGGGGCTTTTGAACGTGGGCACGGAAGAGCACAAGGGCCGCGCCGAACTCAAGCAGGCCCATGAGCTGATCGGCCTGAGCGCGGCAAGCGCCAATTTCGAATATGTGGGGTTTGTCGAGGGCGGAGATCTGCCCTCTGCCCGTGTCGACGTGATCGTGACCGATGGATTCACGGGCAATGTCGCGCTCAAGACCGGCGAAGGCACGGCCAAGCTTGTCGGCGATTTCCTCAAGGAAGCTTTCGGCAACTCGGTGCTTTCCAAGTTCGCGGCACTTCTCGCCATGACCTCGCTCAAGCGGTTGCAAAAGCGGATCGATCCGCGTCGGGTGAACGGGGGCGTCTTCCTTGGCCTCAACGGAACCGTGGTGAAGTCACACGGTTCGGCCGATGAAACCGGCGTCTCGGCCGCAATCAAGCTGGCCTTCCAGCTTGCGCAATCCGGGTTTCACGATCGCCTCGCTGCGCGCATCGCCCAGTCGCTTACCCATGAAACGGCCGGCATTTCCGGCGCAGAAAGCAAGAGGACGTCCTGATGCGGCGTGCGGTTGTCCGGGGCACGGGCCATTACCTGCCCGAACGTGTGGTTGAAAACAGCTGGTTCGAAGACAAGCTGGACACCAGCGACGAATGGATTCGCACTCGCACCGGGATCGAACGCCGCCATTTCGCGGCAGAGGATCAACGGACCAGCGACCTGGGCATCGCCGCCGCGAAGGCTGCCTTGACGAATGCGGGCATGACCGCCGACCAGATCGACGCGGTTATCGTGGCTACTTCGACGCCGGACTTCACCTTCCCTTCGGTCGCGACCATGGTGCAGGCGGGTCTGGGCATGAAGGGCGGTTTTGCCTTCGACGTCCAGGCTGTCTGCGCGGGCTTCGTCTTTGCCCTGGCCAATGCCGATGCGATGATCCGTTCGGGTCAGGCGGAACGCATCCTGGTGATCGGTGCGGAAACCTTCAGCCGCATCATGGACTGGACCGATCGCGGCACATGCGTGCTATTCGGCGACGGAGCCGGCGCAGTCGTGCTCGAAGCAGCCGAGGGCAACGGCGACCCCAAGGATCGGGGCATTCTCGCGACCGACCTCAACAGCGATGGCCAGTATCGCGACCTTCTCTATGTCGATGGCGGTGTCGCATCGACTGGCACGGCGGGCCATTTGCGGATGCAGGGGAACCTTGTGTTCCGCCATGCTGTCGAGAAGCTGGCCGATACCGCGCATCGCACGATCGAACGGGCCGGGCTGACCACCGGTCAGGTCGACTGGCTCGTGCCGCACCAGGCAAACCTGAGGATCATCGAGGCGACCGCGAAGCGGATGCAATTGCCGATGGAGAAAGTCGTGCTGACGGTTGCCGATCACGGCAATACCTCGGCGGCCTCGATCCCGCTGGCACTTTCGGTCGCGGCGTCCGAAGGCAAATTCAAGCCCGGACAGGTCCTTGTCGCCGAAGCGATCGGCGGGGGCCTGGCATGGGGTTCGGTGGTGCTGCGCTGGTAATCAGCGCAGCTGCGAATCCTTCGACCCCTTGCGGTTCATTCCGGCCTGCGGACGCCAGGCCTTGTCCTGTTTCGACTGACACTCAACGCAAAGCTGCACGCCGGGCACGGCCTCGCGGCGCGCCGGTGGGATTGGCTCGTCACATTCCACGCAAAATTCGGCGCTTTCACCGCTTTGGCGATGGGCATTCCGTTCGCGCATACGGGCAATCGCCTCTTGCGTAGAGACGTCGATCTGGTCGTTCACCGCGCCGTCGCGCGCCCAGCCTCCGGCCATGCCTGCCTCCTCTTGTGGCTCCGTTTTCCGATAGATGGGGTCAATTTTCGGGCAG
Organism: Paracoccus sp. MBLB3053; assembly: GCF_031822435.1. Taxonomy (NCBI): domain Bacteria; kingdom Pseudomonadati; phylum Pseudomonadota; class Alphaproteobacteria; order Rhodobacterales; family Paracoccaceae; genus Paracoccus; species Paracoccus aurantius. The sequence continues at coordinate 2,677,608 of NZ_JAVQLW010000001.1, forward strand.
TCAATCCGCAGTTTGCCCCCGAATTCCCGATAACGCCCGAAAAATATGAAAGAAATCGGTTCGACCGGAACCGTTTTCCAGCCCAGCTTGTTGACACCTCGCCGCAAAAAAATCATCCTGATCAGGAGAGAGAGGTTTCCCAGATGAGCGACTCTACACTGACCCGCATGGATCTGGCCGAGGCCGTATTTCGCGAAGTGGGTCTTTCCCGCCACGAATCCGCGCAGCTGGTCGAAAGTGTCCTGGGCCATATTTCCGACGCACTCGTCCGGGGCGAACAGGTCAAGATCTCGTCCTTTGGCACCTTCTCGGTGCGGGACAAGAACGAACGGATCGGACGCAACCCCAAGACCGGGGAAGAAGTGCCGATCACGCCGCGTCGCGTGCTGTCATTCCGGCCATCACATCTGATGAAGGATCGGGTGGCCGCCGGAAACAAGTCCGATAGCTGATGGACAAGTCTCCCGACGCCTTCCGCTCCATCGGCGAGGTATCGCGCCTCGTAGGCGTCGCGCCGCATGTGTTGCGTTATTGGGAGACCCAGTTCAGCCAGCTTTCCCCAGTCAAGCGCGGCGACGGCAGACGGTATTACCGGCCTGACGACGTGCGCCTTGTGGCTGGCCTGTGCCAGGTCATGCGCGAAGAGGGGCTGAGTATCCGGGGAGCCAAGCGCCTGATTTCCTCGGATCGCGGCGCGGAATTGCGGCGGATCGGTGAAATACGCCTTGGGGACGCGATGCGAGACAGCGCCCCAGAAACCGAACGTCGCATCCCTGCCCACCAGCCGGCCGATCAGCTTGCGCTGCCCGATCCCGCTGCCTCTGCCCTGGCGAAACCGCAGCCCCCCCGCGACAGCGTCGCGGTCAATCGAGCGGCAGCGCGCAAGCGCAATTCCGGCAATTCCGATTCGCTTCCGCTCTTTGCCGACCACCAACAGCCGGGTGAAAGCCAGACCACCGACGGGATGCATTGGCTTGGCCGGATTGCGCGCGCGGCCCAGATCATGCGCGGGCACGAAGCGCGCGGGGCATCGCTTCACCCAAGGGCCCGCAATCTGCGCGAGCTATTGTCCGAACTTCGCTAATGCGATGATTCCACGAGATTTCGCAGCATTTGCGCCGGCCTGCGCGCAGATCGTCATTATTCGTGAAATTTCCTTCCGGAACCCCTTGTGCTGCCCGCCCGCTTCCCTCTATATGACCCCCGTCGGGCCGTGGCGCAGCCTGGTTAGCGCGTCCGTCTGGGGGGCGGAAGGCCGCGAGTTCGAATCTCGCCGGCCCGACCATTCCGAAAACGCCCATCCCCATCCGGGGGTGGGCGTTTCCCTTTTCCGAAAGGATCTTTCTTGAACGGTGTTCTGCCTGACAGCGCCCTGCGTCTTCTGATCGAAAACGGCGCCATCTCGGCCTCTTCCTCGATCCTTCCTGCGCAGATCCAGCCCGCAAGTCTTGATCTGCGGCTTGGAACCACGGCATGGCGGTTGCGCTCATCCTTCCTCTGCGGAAGGGGCCGCAAGGTCAGCGACAGGCTTGCCGATTTCGAGATGCACCGCATGGACCTGAGCGATGGCGCCGTGCTGGAAAAGGGCTGCGTCTATCTCGTGCCTCTGATGGAGCGGCTTTCGCTGCCCGCCGGACTTGAGGCTGTCGCGAACGCGAAAAGCTCGACCGGGCGGCTTGACCTGCTGACCCGGCTCGTCACGGATGAGGGCACCGAGTTCGACCGCCTGCCCGAAGGCTATGACGGCCCGCTTTACGCCGAGATCTGCCCGCGCAGCTTCTCGGTTCTGGTTCGCCCCGGCATGCGCCTGAACCAGCTTCGCTTGCGGCAGGGACAGTCGCTGCTGAGCGATGACGATCTGCGCGCATTGCACGCGGATGAGCCGCTCGTGACGGGCGATGCCTTGATCGATGACGGGCTGGGCTTTTCGGTAGACCTGCGGCCGGCTCATGGCGATCTGGTGGGCTATCGCGCACGTCCCCATAGCGGGGTCGTGGATCTGGACCGGATCGGCGCCTATCGCGCGCGGGATTTTTGGGACGAATTGCGCACGAGTGACGGCCAACTCATCCTTGATCCCGGCGCCTTCTACATCCTGGTCAGCCGCGAAGCCGTGGCCATTCCGCCCGATTACGCCGCCGAAATGGCGCCCTATCTCGCGATGGTGGGTGAGTTTCGCGTCCATTACGCGGGCTTCTTCGATCCGGGCTTCGGGCACGGCCCTTCGGGGCTTGGGGCGCGTGGCGTCCTTGAGGTGCGCTGCCACGAAGCGCCCTTCGCGCTTGAGCATGGGCAGGTCGTCGGCCGACTGGTCTACGAACGGATGGCCAATCGCCCCGATTGCCTTTACGGCAGCGGGATCGCCTCGAACTACCAGGGACAGGGGTTGAAGCTCGCCAAGCAATTCGTGGCAAGCTGACCGTCTCTAACCCTGAAAGCGACCGTCAACGCCCGATGCGACGCGTGATGCGGGCTGCCTGCCGGGCGCGCTTGATCGCTTTGCGCGCCGACTTTTCGCGTTGTCGCTGCTGGGGTGTCTGCCGACCGCTGCTGTCGGAATTGGCCTTGCGTATGCCCCAATGCATCAGCCGGTTTGTCAACATCCGGCTGAGCATGCCCATGAGCTGATTTACGTTCATCTTTCGGCTTTCCCCGCTGTCACTCGTCTTCGTAGGCGTCTTCGGCCATGGCCTCGTCCCCCTCGCCCGGAACGGCCGGGAAGAACGCAGAACGTTCCTCGGGCGGGCGCGATTCAAGAAGGCCCGCGGCGCGCAGCTCGGCCAATCCCGGCAGATCGCGCGCACTTTCCAGCCCGAAATGGTCGAGGAAGCTCTCGGTCACCACGAATGTCACCGGACGGCCCGGGGTCTGCCTGCGTCGCCCGACGCGGACCCAGTCAAGCTCGATCAGCTGATCCAATGTCCCGCGGTTGACCGCGACGCCACGAATCTCCTCGATTTCCGCCCTCGTGACGGGCTGATGATAGGCGATGATCGCAAGCGTCTCGGTCGCGGCGCGGGAAAGCTTGCGAGTCTCGGTCGTTTCTTCCTGCATCAGGAACGCCAGATCGGCAGCCGTGCGGAACGCCCAGGCATCGCCGATGCGCGCCAACTGTACGCCTCGCCCCTCGTAGCGCGCACGCAGGCTCATCAGCGCTTCGGAAGGCTCGCAACCTTCGGGCAAGCGGGCGACGATCTCGCGCAGGCTCATCGGCTCGGATGCGGCAAACAGGATCGCTTCGATCATGCGCTCCTGCTCGGACGGTGCAGGCGGATCAAGTCGCGGGCTTGACGGCGTTGCGCCTTCGGTCGGGATATCGGTCTGGGTCATTTCTGCCGTCTGCGAATGGTGATAGGGGCGAATGTGTCCGCCTGGCGCAATTCAAGCTGCCCCTGTCGTGCCAGCTCCAGCGTCGCGGCGAATGTCGCGGCCGTGGCCGAACGGCGTCGACCCGGATCCTCGCCCCAACCATCCGGCAGAAAGGACATAAGCTCGGTCCAGTCGCCAGCATAGCCGATCATGCCGCGAACCCGCTCGAGGGCTTGCTCCATCGTGAACACGTCCTTGCGGTCGAAGGCATAGGGGCGGAATTCGTCGCGCGTCCGCAGCCGTGCATAGGCCCGCATCAGGTCGATCAGCCCCGCCTGCCAGGCAACCTTGCGCGATCGGGCGACGGTTTCCGGCGCGCCCCGGACAAAGCGCTGACGCCCCAACCTGTCGCGCGCCATGAGGCTTGAGGCCGCCTCGCGCATGGCGTGCAAGCGCTCAAGCTGGAAGGCGAGATGCGCGGCCATGTCCTCGGCCGAAGGTCCCTCGGCCTCGGGGTCGGGCGGCAGCAAAAGGCGGGATTTCAGGAATGCCAGCCAGGCCGCCATGACCAGGTAATCCGCTGCCAGTTCGATGCGAAGCGCGCGCGCCTGCTCGACAAAGGCCAGATATTGATCTGCCAGGTCCAGAACAGAAACCTGGAGCAGATCGACCTTCTGGGTCCGTGACAGCGTCAGCAAAAGGTCGAGCGGGCCTTCGAAACCTGCGACATCGACGACAAGGACTTCTTCTGCCTGCCGTTCGGCCACGCTCGCGTCCTGCGGCGCGGCAGCTTTGCCGGGTTCCGGTTCGGGAACCGCTTTCAGATAGGGAACCGTGGTCATGGTCGGTCAGGCCCGATGGATCGGAACAGAATCGGGCATGCGTGATCTCAAGTCAATATCAGGCGGCAAGGCCACCAAGGGCGCGCAACTCGGCGCGCAATTCGTCCTCGGCGCAGCTCTCCCCTGCCCTGCGCAGGGCAAGCGCGCGATCCCCCCGCAACCGCGCCCGATCGGACATCTGCCCGGCCGCCGCGACGATGCTTTCCATCTGGGTGACCGTTTCGTTGCAGGACAGGACAAGGTCGCAGCCTGCGGCGATCGTGGCGGCGGCGCGTTCCGCCGGGCTGCCTGACAGGGCTTCCATGCCGATATCGTCGGACATCAGAAGCCCGTCGAAGCCGATCGTCTCGCGGATCATCTGGATGACCGGGGCCGAGGCCGTGGCCGGAGCCGCGTCGATGGCGGTGAAACGGATATGAGCGGTCATCGCCATCGGCAAATCCGCCAGCGCGCGGAACGGCGCAAAGTCGGTCTGCGCGAGCTCGTCCAGGCTGGCATCGACCACGGGAAGGTCCTTGTGGCTGTCAACCTTGGCCCGCCCATGTCCGGGCATGTGCTTGATGACGGGAAGGACGCCCGCAGCCATCATCGCATCGGCCGCGACACGACCCAGGCGGATGACCGTCTCGGCATCGGTGCCAAGACAGCGGTTGCGCAGGAAGGGATGGGTGTCTTCCCGTGCGATATCCAGCACCGGGGCACAATCCGCGTCGATCCCCATGCCGCGCAATTCGCGCGACATCAGGAAATGATGCAGCCAGACGGCACGTTCGCCATGCCCGGCCTGATCCAGCGGCGCGGGCCAGTCGGTCCAATGCGGCGAACGCAAACGCTGGACCCTGCCCCCTTCCTGGTCGATCAGGACCGGGGCATCACGGCCCACGGCGTCGCGCAATGCTGCGGTCAGCCGGATCAAGCGTTCAGGTGTGTCGATATTGCGACCGAACAGGATGAACCCCCAGGGATTCGCGCCCTGGAAGAAATCCCGTTCGGATGCCGTCAGATCGGGGCCGGCGATGCCGCCCAGAATGGTAGCGCTGGTCATGCGATCACTTCGCGGTCGCGGGAATGCAGTCGACGCCCGCAGCGATCAGCGAGGCACAGAAGCGACGCGCCTCATCGCGCGAGGCGAAACCTCCGGCCCGAAGGCGCCAGAAGGTGCGCCCGCCACTTTGAGCTTCCTGGACGATGCGCGACTTGCCCGAGAAAAGCGATCCGAACTTGCCCGAGACCCGATCCCATTCCCCCTTGGCGATGGCGTCGCTGTCGAAGGCACCGATCTGGACAAGAGCCGACCCCGCCGCGACTTTCGCAGGAGCGAGCGCCGGTGCAGGCGCTTCGGACGGAGCAGAAGCGGGGCGGCTTGCCGCAACCACGGGCGCGGCGTCATTCGCGGTCGTCGTCGCGGCTGCGACCCGGCGCGGACGCGGTGCGGGCCGGGCCGATTGCGCAATCGCGGCCGCGATCGGCGCAGAATTCGCTTCGACCAGGGCCTGGGTTATGGCGTTGTTCTGCGTTTCCTGTCCGGACAGGTCGGTCAGCGCCTCGTTGACCGGCGCCTCGCTCGGCGGGGCGTCCGAGATGATCGCGTTTGCAACATCGTCGGGTTCGATCGTCGATTCGGCCAGTGCCGCCGCTTCGCCATCGGGAAGCGGGATCACGCGCGCCGTGTCGTCAAGCAGCGGCAATTCTACCGGACGCGAAGGCTCGCGTGCGGCAACACCCAATTCGCCCATCGGAACGTCCTGTTCGGCAAGCCCAGTGGCGGAAGGTGCAATCGCGACCTTGTCGGCGACTTGAGAGCTCGCGCCCGCCGCGACGGCATTGACCGCAAGCCCGGTGCGGTCGCTCAGCTCGCCCCCCGGATCGACCGGGGCCGTGCGGGCGGCGCCCTCGACCGCGCGGATGACCGGCACGCCCGACACATCGCGCACGACGAGCTTGAACCCCCAAACCGCGAGCACGACGATGAGTCCGACCGAAATCAGCGCGCCGAAATAATGCGTGAGCCGGGAAACGCGGCCAAGGACGCTATCCGGTTCGGCGAGCGCCGCACCGTGGGAGAAGCGTTCATCCTCCCAGTCCTCGTCCTGCCATTCCTCGTGATAGTCCTCGTCATGCGAGTCCTGGCCATAGTGGAATTCCTGCGCATGCCGCTGTGGCCGCGAGCCCTGAAACCCGCCGGAGCGGAAATCTACTACTGCCATTGATGCCTGCCTGCCGGTGTGTCCGGTGTCTGTTCGTTGCACTGCTCGACACCGGCAGGACGCTATTTTCAGCGCATCTCTTTGGCCGGAGTCACGCCCAAGATACCAAGACCGGCCGAAATGACAACGCCAACGGACCGGGCCAGCGCGATTTTCGCCGATGTTGCTGCAGGATCGCCATCCTGAACGAAGCGCAGCGATGCCTCGTCATTGCCGCGATTCCACAGCGAATGCAGTTCCGACGCGATATCATAGAGATAGAAAGCAATCCTGTGCGGCTCATGAGCCTTTGCGGCGATTTCCACGGTGCGTGGCCATTCGGCAACTTTCTTGGCCATTTCCAGCTCGGCCGGATGGCTGAGTCGCGCCAGATCGGCACCGGCAAGCGCCGCGTCATCGGTCGCGACACCGGCTTCGGCGGCCTTGTTCAGCACGGAATTGATCCGCGCGCTGGCATATTGAACATACCAGACGGGGTTGTCCTTGGATTGCTCAAGCACCTTGTCGAAATCGAAATCAAGCGCCGCGTCGTTCTTGCGCGTCAGCATGTGGAAGCGGGTCACATCCGCCCCGGCCTGCTCGACCACGTCGCGCAGGGTGACAAATGTGCCGGCGCGCTTGGACATCTTGAAGGGCTCGCCGTTCTTGAAAAGCTTCACCAGCTGGATCAGCTTCACATCCAGCGGCACGCGACCGTTCGAAAGCGCGGCGACGGCTGCCGTCATGCGCTTGACATAGCCTCCGTGATCGGCGCCGAAGACGTCGATCAGCTGGTCGAAGCCACGGTCGATCTTGTCCCAGTGATAGGCGATGTCGGGCGCGAAATAGGTCCAGGCCCCATCCGATTTCTTGACCGGACGATCCACGTCATCTCCGTGCGCGGTCGAGCGGAACAGCGTCTGTTCACGAGGCTCCCAATCTTCCGGCGTCTTGCCCTTCGGCGGTTCCAGCACGCCTTCATAGATCAGTCCGGCCTGACGAAGCCGGTCGATCGCGGCCTCGATCCGGCCGGTCCCGTAAAGCGCCTTTTCGCTCGCGAAGACGTCCATGTGGACATTGAGCAGCGCAAGGTCCTCGCGGATCATGTCCATCATCGCGGCGGTGGCGAAATCGCGCACCTCGACCAGCCATTCGGATTCGGGCTGATCAAGCAGGCTCGCGCCATATTTCGCCTTCAGCGCCTCGCCCACCGGGATCAGGTAATCGCCGGGATAAAGACCCTCGCGGATCTCGGGCTCAAGCCCGTTCGCCTCGCGGTAACGCTCATAGGCCGAGCGCGCCAGCACGTCGACCTGCGCCCCGCCATCGTTGATGTAATATTCGCGCGTCACGTCATAACCCGCGAAATCCAAGAGCGCTGCCAGCGCGTCGCCAAAGACGGCACCGCGCGTATGGCCGACATGCATCGGGCCGGTCGGGTTCGCGCTGACGAATTCGACGTTGATCTTGGTGCCGCTGCCCAGCGTCGATCGGCCATAATCGGCACCATCGGTCAGCGCCACGCGCAGCACGTCCTGCCATTGGCCGGGGGCAAGACGCAGGTTCAGGAAACCCGGTCCAGCAACATCGGCCACCGTGATGCGCGGATCTGCCGCCAGACGCGCGGCCAGCGCCTCGGCGATCTCGCGCGGCTTCTTGCCGGCAGGCTTGGCCAGCACCATCGCGGCATTGGTCGCCATGTCGCCATGGGCGGCATCGCGCGGTGGCTCGACGGTCACTGCAGCGGTTTCAAGTCCTGCGGGCAATTCACCCGCCTGTTCCATCTGCGCCAGCGCGTCGATCACAAGCGCGCGGATATCCGAAAAGAGGTTCATGGCTTCCATCCGTAAGGTCGCTGCGGGATAACGCCTGCCCTTGGGGGCCGTCAACCACAGGGGCGCTGGCAGGAAAGCGCAGCACGGATTGACGTGACGCTCAGATCGTCGCGCCCGAGGCCGCTTCCGGCTCAGCGGCCACCCGCGCGTCCGGCAGGCGCGAGGCGGGCAGCAACGAGGCCGTGGCGCGATCGGCTCGCGACGCCGAGGCGCTGACATCCGGGGGCATCAGCGAAATGATCCTTGCGCCCGGCTTGGCCTCGTTCAGCCTGCCGCCTTCGCTGATGAAGGAAAGCTTGTCGCGTGTCACGAGGGCAAGCGGGATCGCGTCGGGCGAAGCCTCGCGCCAGGCCTCGATCCTGTACTCATCGGTCAGCCGGGTCGTGCGAAAGCTCCAGCCCTCGTCGAGCAGCGCGAGATATTGCGAAAGGGTGCGACCTCCGGCGATGGACTTCCCGCCCAACTGACTGGGCAGGGTGTAACGGGCCACGTCCTCTTTTTCGCGCGTCACCTGCCAGATCGCGTTCCGGCCCAGTTCGGGGCCAAGGTCGGTGGCGACAAGTGTGTTGTAGGCGTCATTGTCCGAAGCCGAAAGCAGCGCGTTATAGGCAATGAACTCGACGCTCGTCTCGGCCGCCTCGGAAAGAATGTCGCCATAATAGTAATGCAGGCCAGCCTTTCGCGCGGAAAGAAGGCGACGGCGGTTGGGGTCCGCGATCAGGACCTTCACCTCGGCCTTTTCCAGCGCCTGGGCAAGCTCGGTCGAGAATTGCGACCCGCCCACGATGATCAATCCCGGCTTGTCGCCCGAGGTCAGGCCAAGCCTTCGCGCAAGCGGCGCAAGGGTGAATCCGTGCAGAACAACCGTCGCCACGACCAGAACGAAGGACAGCGGCACCAGCAGCGCCCCGTCCGCAATTCCCTGCGCCACCAGCTGTTCGGCGAATATCCCCGATACGGCAACCAGAACGACACCACGCGGACCCGTGAAGGCGATCAGGGCCTTTTCCTGCCAGGGCAGAGCGGTTCCCATCAGCGACAGAAAGACAGTCAATGGCCGGATGACCAGGATCACGCTCAGCACGAAGGCTACGGCTCTCCAGTCCAGCAGGCGCAGCGTCTCGAAGCTGAAGCCGGCCCCCAACAGGATGAACACGCCGGAAACCAGCAGGATGGTCGCGCTTTCCTTGAAGCGATGGATCTCGGAATAACTGGGCAGGTTCGCATTCGCGATCAGCAGCCCCATCACGGTGACGGTCAGCAGCCCGCTTTCATGCAAGATCGCGTTCGCCCCGGTGAAAGCCGCAAGGACAGTCACAAAAAGCAGCGGCACCTTCATGTATTCGGGGACGAGGTTGCGCCGGAATGCTGCGACAATCCCCCCGCCTGCGGCGAGACCCAGCAGCACGGCGAAGCTGACACCGGAAACCAGATGCCAAAGCGCCTCGCCCCCGCCAAGGTTCTGGTGCCCGACCAGAACGACCAGCAGGGCCAGCACCGCCGCCAGCGCGCCAAGCGCGTCATTCACGATCGCTTCCCATTGCAGCGCCTGCGCCGGCCTTGCCCGCAGCCGGGCCTGCCGCAGCAGCGGCGCGATGACGGTAGGCCCGGTCACGATCATGATGCCGCCAAAGACGATCGCCGCCTCCCATGAAAGCCCAGCGATCAAATTCAGCGCCAGGGCCGAAAGCGCCCAGCCCAGGGGTGCTCCGATATAGACAAGATGCAGGACGGCCGATTTCGCGTCGTGAAGTTCGCGAAAATTCAGGGTCAGCCCGCCTTCGAAAAGGATGATCGCCACCGCGAGCGAAATCAGCGGTTCAAGCAGCGGGCCGATATCGCGCTCGGGCAGAAAGACGCCCAGCACCGGCCCCAGCAGCAGCCCCACTGCCAGCATCAGCACGATCGCCGGCATCCGGAAGCGCCAGGCGATCCACTGCGCACCCACACCCGCGACACCCACGATCGCAAAGGCCTCCATCGGGCTCAGCCCCATCGTCTCCAACGCCATTCACTCCCTCGCAACTGCCTGACCGGAGACCCGGATAAGAGCTTCACATTGTTCCGTCAGGTTCCGGCAGTCACGGAAAATCTGCGATCAGATTGACGCGACCCGCGTTTTCCGATAGGCCCCTACGCGTCTGCATCCGGCAGACATGGCGAGGGGCGTGCGGAGATTGCGTCCCGAACCGCCGCCATCGGACCTTCGATCTGATCACGGGACCGTTTGCGGCGTTGGACGCAAGACCAGCGCAGGAAGTGATTCTGCGCATTGAAACGAAAGCCCCGAATGACCAAATTTTCCGACCTGAAGCTGGACCCCAAGGTTCTCAAAGCCGTTACCGAGGCTGGCTACGAAACGCCGACCCCGATTCAGGCTGGCGCGATTCCCCCTGCGCTCGAAGGGCGCGACGTTCTTGGAATCGCCCAGACCGGCACCGGCAAGACCGCCAGCTTCACCTTGCCGATGATCACGCTGCTGGGCCGCGGTCGGGCGCGCGCGCGCATGCCGCGCAGCCTCGTGCTCTGCCCCACCCGTGAACTTGCGGCTCAGGTCGCCGAGAATTTCGACATCTATGCCAAGCATACCCGTCTGACCAAGGCGCTGCTCATCGGCGGTGTAAGCTTCGGCGAACAGGACAAGCTGATCGACCGCGGCGTCGATGTCCTGATCGCGACGCCGGGCCGTCTGCTTGATCACTTCGAGCGCGGCAAGCTGCTTCTGACCGGCGTCCAGATCATGGTCGTCGACGAGGCGGACCGCATGCTGGACATGGGGTTCATCCCGGATATCGAGCGCATCTTCCAGCTGACGCCCTTCACACGCCAGACGTTGTTCTTCTCGGCCACCATGGCGCCCGAGATCGAGCGCATCACCGATACGTTCCTGCACGCCCCCGAGCGGATCGAGGTTGCGCGTCAGGCGACGACCAGCGAAACGATCACCCAGAAGCTGGTCGAGATCACGCCCACCCGCCGCGACCAATCGGCCAAGCAGAAGCGCGAATTGCTGCGCGCCCTGATCCGTGCCGAGGGCGAGGATCTGAAAAACGCGATCATCTTCTGCAACCGCAAGACGGATGTGGATATCGTCGCCAAGTCGCTCAAGGCCCATGGCTTTGATGCGGCACCGATCCATGGTGATCTTGACCAGCGCCACCGCATGGCGACGCTTGACGATTTCCGCGACGGCAAGCTGCGTTTCCTCATCGCTTCGGATGTGGCGGCCCGCGGGCTCGACATTCCATCGGTCAGCCATGTGTTCAACTTTGACCTGCCCTCGCATGCCGAGGATTACGTCCATCGGATCGGTCGCACCGGCAGGGCCGGTCGTCTGGGCACCGCGATCTCGATTTCGACCCCGGCGGACGAAAAATACCTGACCGCGATCGAGGCCCTGGTCAAGCAGGCCCTGCCGCGGGCCGAAACGCCGGAAGGCTTCTCGCTTTCCGCCGCAGCGCAATCTGCGCCACGCCCGTCGCGCGAAAGCGGTCGTCGCGAGCGCGGCCGGGATCGTCGCGGTCGCCGCGACGACAGCGAACAGCGCAGCGCCAAGGCCGAAGAGACCAAGCCGGTCGAGCCCCGCGCCCGCGAAGAACGCAAGGATGAGCGCCGTGAAGCCCCGCGCGAAGAGCGTCGCGAAGAGCGCAGGGATGACCGTCGCGAACGCCACGACCGCCAAGATCGCCGCGACGATCGCGGCACTGACCGGCGGACCGAACGTCATACCGTCATGGGCATGGGGGATCATGTTCCCGAGTTCATGACCCGCAGCTTCCGTCCGACGCTTTTCGAGGTTTCGGAAGAAACTGCGACCCAAAAGCCGAAAGCAGAGCCTACTGCGGCACCCGTCGCCAAGAAGGAAGCCAAGGCTGAGGCGAAGCGTGAAACCGTCGCCGAGACGGTCGTGTCGGAGCCCGCGGTGACGGAAACGCCGACGGAAGCACCGGCCAAGCCGAAGCGCAGCCGTTCGCGCAAGTCGGCTCCGAAGGCGGCGCCTGCTGCTGCGGCAGAGGCACAGCCCGAGATCGTAGCCGCCGAGGCTGCCGCAGTTCAGGCAGAACCGGGCGAAGCGCCTGTTGCAGACGCCCCCCCGAGCGAAACCGCGACCGAAGCACCCGTCGAGGCCCCCAAGGCCAAGACGACACGCGCGCGCAAACCCCGTGCGACCAAGGCCAAGCCTGTCGCTGAAGCCGCTCCGGCTGAGCCCGTGGCCGAAACTCCTGCAGCAGCCGAACCTGCGGCCGACGCCGGAGAGGCCAAGGCAGCAGAGGCGCCGACCGACGAAGCCGCGAAGCCCAAGCGCAAGGCGTCCCCCCGCAAGGCTGCGGCGCCCAAGGCGACCCCGAGCAAGACCAAGGGCACGGCCAGCAAGAAGACCACGGCACGCGCCCCTCGCACGCGCAAGGCCAAGGCGACTGGAAACGAGGCCGAAACCGGCGCCTCGGAAGCTCCGACCAACATCGCCGACGATTCGGCTGCCGAGGCATAAGCCTCGGCAATGCCAGTGCCGGCACCATCGCCTGCAAGTGACCGGCGCGGCCGCCCGCCGCTCCGGTCTCTTGCATTTGACCTCGCGCTCGGGGCTACCGCCGCCCTTGGGCAGGCGCCGTGGAATCTGTGGTTCCTGACAGTCGTCGTGCTTGGCCTTCTGGTCTGGCGCGTCGGCGGCGCGGATGGTCGACGGCAGGCTGGTTGGCACGCGCTTGCGGCCGGGTTCGGCCATTTCGCCATCGCGATGTCATGGATCGTCGAACCCTTCCTGGTCGAACCTGAAATCTACGGCTGGATGGCCCCTTTCGCGCTGTTCCTCATGGCAATCGGCGGCGGGCTTTTCTGGGCGGTTCCGGCCTGGCTGGCAGCAGGGGGTATCGCGCCGGGGCACCATCGCCAGGCGGCGGCTTTCGCGGGGTTCATGGTCCTGTCTGACTGGCTGCGCGGTTGGATCTTCACGGGTCTGCCCTGGGCATTGACCGGGCATGTCTGGATATCGACACCTGCCGGGCAGACCGCCGCGACATTCGGCGCAATCGGGCTGTCTGCGCTGACCATGCTTTGCGCTGCCATGCCGACCCTTTTGTGGCAAGCCCGATTGAGCAAGCTGCGCGGCGCGCTGCCCGGTGCGGCGATCTCGATCCTGCTGATCGGGACGGCCTGGAGCGCAGGTCTGGCGCGCCTGGCCCAGCCCTTGCCCCCCGATACCGGCCTTCACCTGCGTCTTGTCCAGCCCGACGCCAGACAGGCCCTGAAATGGGACCCTTACTGGTCCGAGGTCTTCTTCCGCCGGTTGATCGAACTTTCGGCGGCGCGCGATGCGGACCGCACCTCGCCCGATGCGATCATCTGGCCCGAAACGGCGGTGAACTTTCTGCTCGAGCAAGCCGGAACCGCCCCCGAAGATATCGCGGCCTATGTTGGTGGGCCGGTCATTCTCGGCATTCAGCGGGTTGTGGGCGAACGCTACTACAACAGCCTGACCGAATTTTCGGAACGCGGAATCGGCCCCGTCTATGACAAGTTCCATCTCGTGCCTTTCGGGGAATACACCCCCTGGGGGGACGTGATGTCGCATTTCGGCGTGCGTGCCTTTGCCGCCCAGCACGGGTTTGGCTATTCCTCCGGCCCCGGCCCGGCCAGCCTCCGCTTTGGGAAACTGCCATCGGTCCAGCCGCTGATCTGCTACGAAGCAGTGTTCTCGCGCCATCTCATTTCCGGGGCGGAGCGACCGCAATGGCTGCTCCAGGTGACGAATGATGCATGGTTCGGAAAGCTGTCCGGCCCCTGGCAGCATCTGGCGCAGGCCAGGCTGCGCGCCATCGAATCCGGCCTGCCGCTGATGCGCGCGGCGAATACCGGCATCTCGGCAGTCATCGATCCCCGCGGCAACCTTCGCGCGACGCTCGGCCTCGATCTGGCCGGGCGCATCGACAGCCCCCTGCCCGGCGCGCTGCCACCAACGCCCTGGTCGCAATGGGGTGACTGGCCGGCCGTCCTTGCCGCGCTGGCCACCGTGCTGCTTGCATCCTTCCGTCGCAGGTTGACTGTCGTCAGGGCCTGATCTATCGGTCGCGCTTGACCGTCACAACGGCTTCCTGGCGTGGCGGCGTCTACTCAACGGAGCACTTCAATGGCCAGACAGAACTACGTGTTCACCTCGGAATCCGTCTCCGAGGGGCACCCCGACAAATTGTGCGATCAGATTTCGGATGCGGTGCTGGACGCGCTGCTGGCCGAAGACCCGGCCGCGCGCGTGGCCTGTGAAACCTTCGCCACGACCGGCACCGTCGTCATCGGCGGCGAAATCGGCCTGACCGACCAGAAGAAACTGGGCGAGTATATGGGGCGGATCAGCCAGATCGCCCGCGATACAATTCGCGACATCGGCTACGAGCAGGAAAAGTTCCACTGGAACACCTGCCACGTCCACAACTACCTGCACGAGCAATCCGCCCATATCAGCCAGGGCGTCGATCGTGACGGCGCGGGCGACCAGGGCATCATGTTCGGCTTTGCGGTCGATGAAACCCCCGAGCTGATGCCCGCCCCGATCCAGTATTCGCATGCGATCCTGCGCCGTCTGGCCGAGGCGCGGAAATCGGGTGCCGAGCCGATGCTGGGCCCGGATGCAAAATCCCAGATCAGCCTGCGCTATGAAAACGGCAAGCCGGTCGAGGTGACGAGCCTCGTGCTGTCCCATCAGCACAAGGATGAATCGCAAAGCTCGGACGACATCCGCGCCATCGTCGAGCCCTATATCCGCGAGGTCCTGCCCGCCGAATGGCTGACCAAGAACACCGAATGGTGGGTCAATCCGACCGGCACGTTCGTGATCGGGGGACCTGACGGCGATGCTGGCCTGACCGGGCGCAAGATCATCGTCGACACCTATGGTGGTGCGGCCCCGCATGGCGGTGGTGCGTTTTCAGGCAAGGATCCGACCAAGGTCGACCGCTCGGCCGCCTATGCCGCGCGCTATCTTGCGAAGAACGTCGTCGCGGCGGGGCTTGCGCGCAAATGCGTGATCCAGCTCAGCTATGCGATCGGCGTCGCGAAGCCTCTGTCGATCTATGCCGACACCTTCGGCACCAGCGAGGTTCCCGAGGCCGAGATCGAGCGCGCCGTTTCGCGCGCCATGGACCTGACGCCGCGCGGCATCCGCGAGCATCTGGACCTGTGCCGCCCGATCTATCGCCGCACGGCAGCTTACGGCCATTTCGGCCGCGCGCCGGAATCCGATGGCGGATTTTCTTGGGAACGCACCGATCTCGCAGAGGCGATCAAGCGCGAACTGTGAGCAGACTGCCACGGCAACCGAACATGAAGAAAGGCCCGGGGCTTGCTGCCTCGGGCCTTTCTTCATTCCGGCTAGAAACTTTCGACTGCGGGCCGGCCCCTCCGGCCCGGCACTTCAATCCTTGAAGCTGCGGCTGTCCTTGATCTGATCCCAGGCCCAGACAACTTCCTGCAGGCGATCTTCGTCCGAACGGTCGCCGCCGTTCATGTCGGGATGAAGATCCTTGACCAGGGACTTGTATTGCTTGCGGATCTCGGCGCGGGTCCAACTGTCCTTGGCCTCAAGGATATCCAGAGCCTTGCGCTCGGTGGGCGGAAGTTTGCGCGTGGCCTTGGTGCGCACCTCGGGATTGGTGCCATTTGCCCCCAGGATCTCAAGCGGATCATCGATGCCGTGCCGGGCCCATTTCTGTTCCTGGGTCGAGCGGCCGAACGGTTTGGTCGGCCGTTCCCAAACGGTCGCGTTATCCAGAAACTCCTGGAACTCGGCTTCGGACTGACCCTGAAAGTAATTCCAGTTCAGATTGTACTCGCGAACATGGTCCTTGCAGAACCAGTAATAGTCGTCGAGGTTCCGCGGAGATTTCGGCGCACGATACTGGCCGGGTTCATTGCACCCTTCCTTGTCGCATCTGCGTGTCGAAGTCTCGAAGGCGCCCGACATGCCACGGCGTCCCTTGGACCGTCTTTTCTTGTCCGAGGCCGCGGAAATGTCGAAGCCGAACGGGTCGCTATTGCTCATTTGCCTGCCTTGTCCTGATCGGGACGGGCAGTCTAAGCTATTTCGCGCGACATGAAAGGGGCTTGACTAATGATTGCCGACGAGATGCGGGAACGGCTGCGTGAACTTCGGCCGATCCGGCTTGAGATCATCGACGAAAGCGAAGGGCATCGCGGGCATGGCGGCTGGCGCGCAGGCGGCGAGACGCATTTTCGAATCCGCATGGCCAGCGCCGAATTCGCGGGCCTCGGCCATGTGGCCCGCCACCGCCTCGTGCATCGCACCTTGGGTGACATCGTGCCCAGAATTCACGCGCTTGCGCTTGAACTCGCGGAAAGCTGAGCCGTTAGCGCAGACAGCCTTGCGGGCGTTACAATGCGCCGCGTAGAAGCCATACAAAACGTAAGCACAAGGACTTTCAGGATGACCTCGCCCAAGGATTTCAACGATCGGATGCTGTCTCTGGGCCTTGCCCGCGTGAGCGAGGCCGCCGCACATGCCTCGGCCCGCCTGATCGGTCGCGGCGATGAGAAGGCCGCGGACCAGGCTGCCGTCAACGCCATGCGCGAACAGCTGAACATGCTCGACATCAAGGGCGTCGTCGTCATCGGCGAGGGCGAACGCGACGAGGCCCCGATGCTTTACATCGGCGAGGAAGTCGGCACCGGCGACGGCCCGGAAGTGGATATCGCGCTTGATCCGCTGGAAGGCACGACGCTGACCGCCAAGGACATGCCGAATGCGCTGACCGTCATCGCGATGGCGCCGCGCGGCACGCTTCTGCACGCGCCCGACGTCTACATGGAAAAGCTGGCCATCGGTCCGGGCTATGCCAAGGACGTTGTCAGCCTTGCGATGTCGCCCGCCGAGCGGGTCCGCGCGCTGGCCAAGGCTCGCGGCGTCAAGGACAGCGACATCACCGTCTGCATCCTTGAGCGTCCCCGCCACGAAGACCTGATCGAGGAGGTCCGCTCGACCGGCGCCGCGATCCGGCTGATCACCGATGGCGATGTCGCGGGCGTCATCCACTGCGCCGAGGCCGAACTGACCGGCATCGACATGTATATGGGCTCGGGCGGAGCGCCCGAAGGCGTTCTGGCGGCATCCGCGCTGAAATGCATGGGCGGCCAGATGTGGGGCAAGCTGCTGTTCCGCAACGAAGACGAAAAGGGCCGCGCCGCCAAGGCCGGGATCACCGATCTTGACCGCATCTATTCGCGCGACGAACTGGTGACCGCCGACGTGATCTTTGCCGCGACGGGCGTGACAAACGGCTCGATCGTGGCCGGCGTCAAGCGCGAGCCGCATTACCTGCAGACCGAAACGATCCTCATGCGTTCGAAGACCGGCTCGGTGCGCCGGATGATCTATCGCAACCCGATCAAGTAACTCGGTTCGGACAGGCTTGAACGGCGGGCGGTCATGGGAGAGAAGCGTCCCATGACCGCCTTTCTTTCCGTAGATTCCTCGCTGACCGGCCGCTTCTGGCGTGGTCCAGATGCCCAGCTTGAACGCGCGGCCGAAGCGCTTGCTCAAGACAGCAGATTGCCGCTGCCCGTCAGCCGCGTCCTTGCCTCGCGCGGGGTTCTGTCCCACGACGCTCAGTCCTACCTCGAGCCGAAGCTGCGCGACCTCATGCCCGATCCCCTGAGCCTGCGCGACATGGGAAAGGCGGCCGAGCGCATCGTCGCTGCAGTTCTCTCGCGCGAGCGCATCGCGATCTTCGCGGATTACGACGTCGATGGCGGCTCGTCGGCTGCCCTGCTCATCGATTGGCTGCGCCGTCAGGACATTTCGGCCACGCTCTACATCCCTGACCGCATCGACGAAGGCTACGGCCCGAACGTGCCCGCGATATCGGGGCTTGCGGAGAAACACGATCTCATCATCTGCGTCGATTGCGGCACGCTGAGTCACGAGGCGCTTGCCGCAGCGACGCCGCGCGACGTGATCGTGCTGGACCATCACCAGGGCGGCGAGACTCTTCCGCCGGTCCTCGCGGTGGTCAACCCCAATCGCATGGATGAAGACGGCGCGCTTGGCCATCTGTGCGCGGCAGGCGTCGTCTTTCTGACGCTGGTGCAATGCAACCGGCTGCTGCGGGAAGCGGGCCAGCCCCAGCCGGACCTGGTCAGCCTGCTTGATCTGGTCGCCCTTGCAACGGTTGCCGACGTGGCGCCTCTGACCGGCGTGAACCGCGCCTTCGTGCGACAGGGGCTGGTGATCATGGCACGCCGAGAGCGCCCTGGTCTTGTCGCGCTGTCCGACGTCTCGCGGCTCGATTCTGCGCCCAATGCGTTCCACCTCGGCTTCCTGCTTGGACCGCGCATCAATGCCGGTGGCCGCGTCGGCAAGGCCGATCTGGGCGCGCTCTGCCTGTCCTGCACGGACCTGAACGAGGCCGGGCGGCTCGCCGCCCAGCTTGACGATCTCAACCGCGATCGCCGGAGCATCGAGGCCGCCGTGCGCGAGGCAGCCATGGCCCAGGTCGAGGCACGCGGAGGCGAAGGACTGGTCGCATGGGCTGCCGACGAAGGCTGGCACCCCGGCGTCGTGGGCATCGTCGCGGCCCGTCTGAAAGAGGCGATGAACCTGCCCTCGGTCGTCATCGGCATCGAGAACGGCATCGGCAAGGGCTCGGCCCGCTCGGTGCCGGGTGTGGACCTCGGCCGCGCGATCCAGCGACTTGCGGCGGAAGGGCTGCTCTTGAAGGGCGGCGGCCATGCCATGGCAGCGGGCCTGACGATCGAGGAAGCGAAGATCCCCGAGGCCATGGCGCGCCTGTCGCACCTGCTGGCACGCGAAATGGACGAACGTCCGGGCGCGGGCGAACTGCGCATCTCGGGCCTGCTGGACCCGGCCGGCGCCACGATCGAACTGATGCAGATGCTGGAACGTGCCGGCCCCTTCGGACAGGCGGCCCCTGCCCCCAGATTCGCCTTTGCCGACCAGTTGATCGACAGCGCCTCGACCATGGGCGACAGCCATCTGCGCCTGCGTTTCCGCAGTCCCGGCAGCCCTGCCATCGAGGCCGTCGCCTGGGGCGCAATGACAGGCCCGCTTGGCCCCGCGCTTCTCGGCGCCAAGGGCCGGCGCTTTCATCTGGCTGGCAAGCTCGAGCTGTCGCAATGGGGTGGACGCGAACGCGTTCGGCTGCGACTGGACGACGCCGCGGCCCTGTCGTGAAGCCTGCAAGGCGCCCTTGGAAAAAACTTCATCGAAAGGTCATTTTTCCGCTTGCAGGCATCGCGGCCCTGCCCTAAACACCGCCCCACGCCGCAGGGCACAGCCCGGCGGAAATAGAAAGTGGCCCGTTCGTCTATCGGTTAGGACGTCAGGTTTTCAACCTGAAAAGAGGGGTTCGACTCCCCTACGGGCTGCCACTTCTTTTCGCCAATGGCGAAAAACGCGCCGCGATCAGCATGATCGGCGGCGTTTTTCTTTGTTTCCGGCCCTGAAATGTCCTGCCGAAAGAAAGTTCAACTTACCCACAGAAACCGTGAAACAGCCCCTTGCGGCCGCCGCGAAGCTGGCCTAAATGCCCACTCGTCGCCAGATGGTGACACCCAGAAGTGGCCCGTTCGTCTATCGGTTAGGACGTCAGGTTTTCAACCTGAAAAGAGGGGTTCGACTCCCCTACGGGCTGCCACTTTCTCCGATATTGCCAAATTGGAAAAAGGGCGCCGCAGCGCCCCCTTGTCCTGATTTTTCCAGACTCGCTGCCTCAGACCTCGTTGATGCTGCGCATGAGCCAAAGGGCAAGTCCCGAGCAGATCAGGGTGGCGATGATCACCGGGCGCGCGCTGCCATCGTAAAGCAGCCCCACCGGCGCCGCGATCAGGACGGCGCCGATCGTCGAGACAGCGGCGATGACCGATGCGGCCATGCCCGCGACATGACCCATCTGTTGCAACGCCATGGCATTGAGATTTCCGAAGGTGACACCCGCCATGAAAAAGACGCTGACCGCCCAGATGAAGAAGGCAGGAAAGCGCAACGGCTCGGGCAACAGATCGGCCAGCACCAGAACCGCCATGACCGAAGACACGACCACCTGCATCGCATAGGCGCCGACCACGATGCGCCGCATGCCCAGGCGGACCACATAGCGGGCGTTGAAGACCGTCCCGATCCCCGAAAGAAGCGCCATGGCCGCGAACCAGAAAGGGAATTCCGCCCCCTTGTGATAGGTTTCGGAAAAAAGCTGCTGGGCCGAACTCAGCAGCGCGAACATCTGGCCGAAGCCAAGCGTCATCACCACGGTCACAAGCTGCACCTGCCGGTTGCCCAGCACCTCGCGCGCCGATGCCATGAGGTTTGTCAGGTTCATCGGCCGACGACGCTCGGGCGGCAGGGTTTCGGCCTGACGCAGGTTGAGCCAGACCGACCCGATCAGCGCAAGCAGCACGAAGGCCCCGAAAACGCCTCGCCACCCGACGAAATGGATCAGCACCGCACCGAGCGATGGCGCGATGGCCGGCACAAGGATGAAGATCATCATCACGAAGCTGGTGATCCGGGCCATCTCGCGGCCTTCGTAGAGATCGCGCACCAGCGCCTGCGAAACGATCCTCGGACCGGCTGCGCCAAGCCCCTGGACGAAGCGCGCTATCAGAAGCATTTCGAGCGAGTTGGCGAATACCGCGGCGATCGCGGCAAGAGCATATATCGCGAAGCCCAGCGTGATGATCGGCTTGCGACCATAGGCGTCCGAGAGCGGGCCGGCGACAAAGACCCCCAGTCCCATCCCTCCCACAAAGACCGTCAGCACAAGCTGGGCGCGGTTCACGTTGTCGGGGCTGAGAAGCCGCGCGATTTCCGGCAGCGCGGGCAGCATCGAATCGATCGAGAACGCGATCACCGCAAATATGATGGCGAGCATCGCGATGAATTCGACCTGGGACTGCCTTGCCTTGGGCGTTCCGAGCGGCTCTGACATGTCAACCTCATATCCTGGAATGGTACGCGCCTATCCCTGCGATCGGGATGGCGCAAGCCTGCGACGTTGCACAATCCCGCGCGAAGGGTATATCGGGCACATGACCAATGCTCTCCACATGATGAAACTTTGCGTCGGCTGCGACAGCCCGGCCGAGCTGGAAGAATGGCAGCAACACCGCTGGCAGGGCGCCCCAGCGCGCCATGTGACGCGCATGTGGCCCAAGCGCGAAGCCGAGCTTCTGGCCGGCGGATCGATCTACTGGGTTTTCAAGGGGGTCATGCAGGCCCGCCAGCGGCTGATCGGCCTGGAGGAGGTCGAAGGCGAGGACGGCATCCGCCGATGTGCGCTGGTTCTGGAACCGGCTCTTGTCCGCACCGCATCCGTGCCGCGCCGTCCCTTCCAGGGTTGGCGCTATCTCAAGGCATCCGATGCGCCACCGGACCTTCCGGCCGGCCGAGACAGCGAACCGAGCCTTCCCCCGGAGGTCGCCCGCGCATTGGCGGAAATGGGCCTGCGCTGAGACAACCCTGGTCCCGCATCGGGGCAGGAAGACGGACCGAGCAGCCGCAGTTGCGGAAGATGGCCAACTGCCCCGCCAACCGGCACAAAGCCTCAGGCACGATTACCCGCCCAGGTTCCAATCGCCACAGTTGACTTGACTTTCGAAGCACGACTAGATGACCGCACAACCTGATCTCCACAGGAGAGATATCGAATGCCGGAAGTCACCGAAAATGCTGACAAGAAACCTGCGGACGAGCGGCCGGCAATCGCCCCGCACTCGACGGACGATATCAAGGGGATCTTTTCTCTCGTGGCGCGGTTGACCGGCAGCTTCGAAGACCTTCTGAAAAATGTCGACCCGACGCTGACCATCACCGAATGGGCGATACTCGACCTGCTCGTCTATGGCGGCGATCTGCGCCCTTTCGAGGCTTCCAAGAAGCTCTCGATCTCACGCCAGCATGCGTGGAAGATTGGCAAGAAGCTGGAAAAGATGGAACTGATCACCGTCAGCGAACCCGCCGCAAATACCCGCGCGGTCATGCTGTCGGCCACGCAGAAAGGGATCGACACAGCCGTCAAGCGCGAGGCGATCTTCAGCGAGATCGCGAAGTCGTTGACCGAAGCCCGACCCGGCATCAAACTCGGCGCGGTGAAGCAGATCCTTACCCATATCATCGCCGCTCTTCAGGACAGGAAGGCCGAGCACTTGCAACAGTAAGACCACTTTGGTGATTTTTCCTGGCTGCCCACGGATGTCGGGCGCCTCTTTGTGACACTTGAGAAATGAGCTGGACGTGGTCGACAGAATCTGGATCCACATAGGCGCCGAAAAGACCGGCACGACGACTATTCAGAAGTGCCTGAAACTCAATCGGTCGAAACTCGCGGATCGCGGCGTGCTTTTTCCAAGATCCGTCGGAGAGTTCAATCACATTGCGCTTGCGGCCTATGCGATGAACGATGGTCGGGGCATCGAGGAGCTTCGGATTCAGTCGGGGGTCCGCAATATCAGCGAAATCCCTGAATTTCGCGACAATCTGAAGGCAAGTCTCATTGCCGAGACCGAGGCATCCGGGTGCCATACGGTTGTCATGTCCAACGAGCACTGCAGTTCACGGCTGAAATCGATCGAGGAAATCGAACGTCTCCGTGACCTCTGCCTCTCGATCTGCAGCGATATCAGGATCATCCTCTACATCAGGAACCCGGTCGACTTTTTCGCAAGCTGGTACTCGACCGCAATCGCCAGCGGCAATACGTTCGACTTCCCGAACCCGGTTCCGGATCACCTGCTGCGCGCCGCCGACTGGCTGGCGATGGCCCGCGACTGGGCAAGGGTCTTTGGCACCCACTCCGTTTCCGTCCGGCGTATGGACAAGTCGAAGTTGGTTGACGGTGATCTGCTCAAGGATTTCTTCCATACGATCTCGCTTCCCGAGTTCGAATTCGACGTTCCACCGCGCACCAACGAGGCGCTTCCACTCAAGGGGCTGCTGTT
The DNA here is from genome assembly GCF_031822435.1 of Paracoccus sp. MBLB3053. Taxonomy (NCBI): domain Bacteria; kingdom Pseudomonadati; phylum Pseudomonadota; class Alphaproteobacteria; order Rhodobacterales; family Paracoccaceae; genus Paracoccus; species Paracoccus aurantius. The sequence goes on from NZ_JAVQLW010000001.1 coordinate 2,700,741, forward strand.
TCTTCAGCAGATCAACGACCGGATTCCTCGTATCGTCGACAACAGGATGAACGAGGAACGCGGTCCCATCGTGGATGCGCTTCGCGCCTGGCCCGAGAAGACGAAATACGCGTTCAGCCAGGAATTCTCGGATGAAATCGAGGATTATTACAAGCAATCCTACGAAGTGCTGCGCCAGCTTTACTTTGGCGATGACACGTCCGATCTGTTCTCCGAGCCGTCATCCGTCGGGCAGGCAAACGACATTGCGCCCTTGACGGTGGATGACTGCCTGGATCTCGCGGCGCATATCTGGAAATACGCAAACTCCAAAGTCCGCAGGTGACCTGGGCGATTTGCCATCGCCCATTCACGGAGGACATCCAGCGCCGTATCAGATGCAGGGAGGCTTCGGCGCTGGCTTGATCCCTTCTCGAAATTTTTCGGGAATTCTGCCGTCTTACGAGCTCTTTCGCCGCAACAGCGCCGGCCATTGCCGGTTGCGTCCCGATATCGTTTGTCTAAGCTGAGACCCGAGGCATTTGCGTCAGCGCAAGATCGTCTCGTCGACCTGCCCCATTGCCCAGAAGCAGGAGGAACATCGGGGATGATGGCATTCTTCGTTGGGACAGCTGCGCAGGCGAAGTCGTTCGAGCTTGATGGCCGCGCCATGAACTCATGCTTCGCGCATGGCTTCACGGACAGGCAAGGACAGGACCGAGTAGCGAAATGCAGGACCCACGACCCTCGCAATCCAGTCCCGACGCAATCGCAGCACGCTGCGAGGCGGCCCAAGCCTTGCTGCCTCCGCATGAGATCCGCCCCGAAGACAATCCGCGCCGTTTCAAGCTGGCCGACGACCTGAGGGCCGATGGCGTTCACGACATCGCGCAGGCGCTCTATCAGGCGATCCTGCAGACCAAGCCCGCCAACCGGAAGGCACTTCGCCAGCGTGCCGCCTGCAGCCTCGCAGCGGGAAGGCCGGACGAGGCGCTGAAGCTTGCCGAGGAGGCACTGGACCATCTTCCCGGCGATGCGGGGCTTGAGCGAATCCGGGCGAAAGCCCGACTGGAACTGGGCGTCGGCGGGGTCCAGCCGGGCAAGGCGCCACTCCCGCCACCGCAACACTTCCTTGCCGCCGCGCGCGAGCGTCTGCAATGTGACGATCATGCCGCCGCGGCCCGTATCCTCGACGAGCATCTGGCCATCCGCCCGGACCATGTCCCGACCCTCGCGCTGAGAGCCAGCACCGCGATGAAGTCTGGCGAACCGTCACGCGCGCTGGATTTCTGCGAACGCGGATTGGCGCTTCAGCCGGGCCATCCGGGCATGCTCGCGACGCGCGCGGGCGCCCTGACCCGAACCGGACGGACCGAGGCGGCGCTCGAGCAACTCGAAAGCCTCTACCGGGCCGATCCCGATTTGAACGAAAACGCGAAATTCGCGCTGGCCGAGGCGAGGGTCGCCGCGGGGCATGAAGAAGCGGCGGATGCCCTTTACCGCGCCGTTCTTTCCGAACTTCCCGGCAACCCGCGCGCGCATCTGACCCGGATCCGCCTTGCCCTTTCCGCCGGAGACATCGACGAGGCACTTGAGCGTTGCGATGCGGCATTGCGGCACCATCCCGGGGACGCGCGCTTCACGGCCCGCAAGGCGCATGTCCTGATGCAGGCCGGGCGCCCGGATGAGGCGCTGTCCTTGCTCGAGCAATCAGGGCAGGACGCCTCTGACGAATCGTCGCTGCAACGACAGATCGCGACAGCCCTGCTTGCCCTTGGACGGCGGCAGGACGCCCGGCGCATCCTGATCGACCTCTTGGGGCGGGATGAAGCTGATCACGAGGCGCGCATTCTGCTGGCGGACATTGCCGAACAGGAAGGCGACAGCGCAGCCGCGATGGCGCATCTGGAGCACGTTCTGGGTGACGCGACCCCCACCCGAGCGGCGGAAGAGGATGGTGCAGCACCCCCAAGGCAGCGGCCGGGTGTTCTGTTGAGATATCTGCAGCTTTGCCTGCGAGCCGGAAGGATGGAGCACGCCCGTCAGATCCTCGAACAGATCGAAGAACCGGGACAGGGGTGGACGATGGCGCAGCTCATGGCGCTGGCCGGCATCGCGCAAAAGACCGGAACCCTTCGCCTGGCGACAGCGACCCTGAAGGCAGGACTTTCAGCGGATGTTCTCACGCCGAACATGGCGCTGCATGTCCTGCGCATGGCGCAGGCCTCGGGCTCGCAGACCTTGGCAGAGCGGGTTCGGGACCGGCTGGAAAGCAAGCTCGCGCCGAGTCAGCAGGACTTGTTCCGCTTGCGCAGCCATCTTGCGATCTACGGCCCGCAGGAGGCGCTGGCGCGGATGCGCGAAACCCGCATCCCGCAGCGAAACCCGATGCAGGCAGAGGCGCTGGCAGAGTTGCTGGCAAAGGCGGGCGAGCGCGACCTTTGCCTGCGCTATCTGCGCTTGTGCCGTATTCGCTGGCCCGGCTCGTTCCCTTTGCTCAGACAGCAGGTGAATGCGTTGAACCGTTTCGGCGCGGCAGCCGATGCGCTTGTCATGCTCGACCGCATGGACGAGACCGGAAGCAACCCAGAGCGGCTCAAGCTGAGGGTTCAATCGCTGACACTTCTTGGCCGCCTTGATGAGGTGCGCGAATTGCTCGACAGGTCGGAAAACGCGCGGGGTAAGCTCATCGGCAGCAAGCAGCGCATGATGCTTTGTCTTGCTGCCGGCGATCTTGGGGGCGCCGAGGCACTGGTTCAGGCGGTCGCCGCAGAAAGCCGTCGCAGCGACCGCGTCATTGCGCGCTTTCGCGTCGGCCATCTGGGTGTCCTGCTCAACGAGTTGCAACTGATCGCACGCGCCGAGCCGTTGGCTGTGGCCGGGGCTCAGCCCTTCACGGATGAACTGAAGCACGACTTCTACTTTCCCGCCAAGCAGGCAATCGACGCGTGGCAGGCAAGTGCCCGCCCCGTATCGCCCGTGGGGGCGGCCAGCCAGATCCCCCGACGCATTGTCCAGTACTGGGATGGCGAGGACCCTCCCCCCGCAATTTCGGCACTGATGGCGAGTTGGCAGGTGGCCGCGGGCTACAGCTATCACCGCTATGACCGCCGCTCGGCCCTGGCCTTCCTGGCCGAACGTTTCGACATGTCTCATGTCCGGGCCTTTCGGCTGGCGACCAGCCCGGCAGAGGAATGCGACTTTCTGCGGCTTTGCCTGCTGCTGGCGGATGGCGGGATCTATGCCGATGCCGATGACCTTTTGCTGGGCAATCCCGAAGACCTGCGCGGCAAGGCACAGGGGGTTGTTCTTTACCGCGAGTTCATTGGCGCCGTCGGCAACAATTTCCTTGCCGCGCGGCCCGGTCACCCTCTGTTCCGGTCAGCCGTCGACATGGCGCGCCAATCGCTGCTGGCGCGCGAGAATGACATCACCTGGTCCAAGCTGGGTCCAGGCCTGATGACCCGCGCCGTGGCCGTTCATCTTGCAACAGGTGATCATGGCGATGTGGCACTGCTGCCCGAACAGGAGGTTGCGGGGACGATCCAGATGCACATGGCGATGCCCTACAAGGCGACCCCGCATTACTGGAACAGCCGGGATGGGCGCGCGCCGGATCAGATCGTCAAGGTGCTTACCGATTTCGCCAACAGCCCTTGTCCGGTGCCAGATCATAGCTGACCGAGGCCCCGGTAAGCAAAGCTGCTGATCCGCCATGCGATGCCACCGAAGCATAAGCGGGAGGTAACGGCCGCGCCGTTCCTCCCAGGATTGGCAAGGGCCTGGTTTCCGGCCTGCGGCGTCAGCCTGCCAGCGGCATGCCCTTGTCGTTGACGCGGTCCAGACGTGCGCGAAGCTCTGCAGGAACCAGCCGTCGGGCCGAGATCCGCGGACGCTGCATTTCGGGAATGGTGCGTTCCGTGCCGTAGAGGCTCGCATATTCTTCGAAATTGTCGAATGCCCTGCGCCCGATATAGTCGACGAAGGTTTCTGCCGGCACGCCATTTGCCAGGATCACGTCGTGATCCTCGGTCTCGACATGGTAGTAGATCACACGTTCGGGCAGCGCCTCGATCGGATCAAATGCAATGCTCGTTCCGTTCACCAGCGCACCGGCATTGATGGCCAGACCATCGAGAACCAAAGCATGGTCGGCCGTCAGCACAAGATCGCTATGCGGCAAGCCATTGCCCAACGCCCCTGCCTTCACCCGAACGGGAACGAAACGCTCCGCCGGGGTGAAGACCTTGCTCGCCGTTTGCCGACCAATCCACTTGACCTCGACGCTTCGGCCATCCTCGGTCAGGATCTGATCGCCGATCCCCAGCGTCTCGACCGCGACCTCTCCATTCGGCGTCGCGACGCGGGTGCCCGCAGCGAAGCATTCAAGCAGATCTTCGGTGTTGATGTCGTCATCGGTGAAGTCACTGGGATAGCCGCTCGTATCCCCGGTAGACGAGATGACATAGAATGTGCCGTTGCCCGAGGTATTTGTCAGGATCAGATAATCTACCCCGTCCACCGTGATATAGCCTTGATACGATCCTTCGATCCCCGTTTCACTGCTCGCGTTTTCCCCCACCTGGAAATATTCATTATCGAGAGCACCACCATCGGTCGTAATGACGGTGGTCCCAGTTGTCGTCGGGCTCTCGTCGATCGCCGACCCCTGTACGTCGGATGTATCTCCTTCGATGAGGGTAAAGGTCCCGGTATCCGGATCGTATTGGTACATAGCTGCGGAACCAATGTCATAGCTGGCAGGCATAGGCATCTCCTTTGACTACATGCAATTGAATCGAATTTCAGAAGTCCTTTGGCCGGCCCGTCCGCGTAGCGATGGCAGACAAGTTCGATTGTATCGCGGCACCAGGTATTGAAGTGACGAATTCAAGAGCGTGTCAACCTTCGAGCGAACTGCAAGGCGTCCCAGATCGGCACTGTTGCAAGCCGCGGCATCTACGACCAAATGCTGAGGGATTATTGTAAAACGAGAATTGGAAAAATTCTCAGGAATGCCAGTCAGATAGGATTTCCTGGCAAAATCGACCCAAGACTCCCGATCAGGTCCTTCCAACACGCGTCGAAAGGACGAAACTTGTCCGTCCTTCCGCAAAGCGTGACGAATCGAATCGCATTGGCGACAAATCAGATCGCGCGCCGCAAGTCAGTCCCACAGGCCAAGGATTCCGAATGCGCTGACGTTGCAAAGCCCTGCAGCCTTTCGCGCAGTGCGGCGGGAACCAGGCGGCGCGCCGAAACTCTGGGGCGCGGCATTTCCGGAATGATCCTTTCGTCGCCATAAAGCTCTAGATATTCGTCGAAATTGTCGAACGTACGTCTGCCGAGATAGTCGACGAAGGTTTCGACGGGCACGCCGTTTGCAAGGATCACGTCATGATCCTCTGTCTCGACATGGTAATAGGTGACGCGTTCGGCCAACGACTCGATCGGCTCGAAGACGATGCTTGCGCCGTTCACCAGCGCCCCGGAATTGATCGCGAGACCATCAATGATCAGGGCGTGATCCGCCGTCAGAACGAGGTCGCGATGGGGCAATCCCTGGCCAAGCGCACCTGCCTTTACCCGGACCGGAACGAAGCGTTCGGCGGGGGTGAATATCTTATGAACGGTCTGCCGCCCGATCCACTTGACCGGGACCTCGCGACCATCATGGGTCATGACGTGATCGCCGAAGGTCAATGTCTCGACCCGCTTGTCGCCATTGGGCGTGGCAATCAGCGTACCGGCGGCGAAGCATTGCAGCAGAGGCGTAGTATTGATCTGGGTCGCCGTGAAACTTGTGGGGAAATTCGCGAGATTGGCCGATTCAGATCCGACGTAAAAAGTGTTGTCGCCATCGTCGTTGGTCACGACAAGATAAGTCGCATTTCCGATCGATACATATCCGACATAGGTCGCGGTGACGCCTTCGGTGGTGCTTCCAGTGTCGCCCACGTTCAAATATTCGTCTTCGGATTCTGTCGTGAATGTGGTGGAGAAAGCCGCAGGGCTGGTTCCCAGTTCGCTGCTCTGTTCACCTGCAACTTCGCCATCGATCAACGTGTAAGTATCTGTGGCTTCATCGAAACGGTACATAGCAACGGAATTGACTTGGTAAATGGCAGGCATTGGCTTCCCCTAGTTAACACGTATCACAATCGTGATGACAAAAATCGTAAACGGCCAAACACTTGCGCCGGTTCTCGCAGGAAACTGATTCTGCAAGACCACGCCACCCAATGAAGTGATGTTTGTAAACGACTGTCAATGGAAAATAATTCGACGCCTTATAGGCGTATCAGTAAGCGAAAAAACTATCATAGGTTGACGGACATGCCATCCGCCCCGATCCGCCCGCCCTATAACGGGCAGGCCAGAAACTGACCGTCTCTCGTCGAGACTACAGATCCAAAGCCTTGAATCTTATATCGCGCGACCTGTTCGACCGAAAAGCCGCCTCGATTTTCAGGTGAAGATCATGAAAACAGGATCAATCCCTGGTCGAAAAACCCGTTGGGTATGAATTCAAACCGCCCGCGCCCGGTCGCCAATCACTGCCGGAAATCGATTGACGCACGACCTCGGCATAAAAAGGCCTGACAGGGCAGAGACAAAAAGGTCATTGGCAGCCTTGCTGAACCTGAGCAGTCAATGACCGCATCGCGCAGCCAGCGACCGAACACAAGAGCGTCGATGACTACGGCGGCATCTGGATTGGGATTTGGAGCGGGTAGCGGGCTCCATGGATCAACAATATACATCAAGATATGCATCATAT